>DAIDLH010000103.1 GCA_027449605.1 Candidatus Muproteobacteria bacterium
CGAACTTCCCGAGCTGCTCAGGCAGACCCAGCGGGTAACCCGCGATATGGCCGGCAATCAGCCCCTGTTGCGCGCCTTTCTTCAGCATTGTTCTCTTTCTTTGCGCCTAAGATAGGACATTATTTATGCATCTATCAATAATACACTGACAAATGCGACACTAATAACGCAACGAAAAATATACGAATATTTCTGGAACGTCGTTTTGTCACCCCATTCTGTCTTGGCGTTGCTTATTGGGGAATTGCAAAAGGGACAATAGAAAATGCCTGGCTCGCCTAATGGATCGTCCAATGGCTTATTGACGCCCAAATCAATAATCTTTCTGCAATATGGGCATGTTGAATATTTAATGAACATCTAAATTCTCGCCTAACTATAAAATTCGACCTCCCAAATGATGTATTTGTATGCATCATTTGGGCGGTAATAAAAACTGGACGATTGTAAAATCATGGTGTTGGCATTTTTTATCACGTCATGACCTGTGAAGTCCACGTAGGGCGCAATCGCGCAGCGTATTGCGCCGTATGCAGTCGATTAGGGAAGCTTTGATTAGGTCCGTTCGTGGTGAGCCTGTCGAACCATGAACGGACGAATCACCCGTTATTCACGGCATCTCCCGTTCACCCTTCGACAAGCTCAGGGCGAACGGGAGACTTAATCAGGACTTCCTTAGCGCACAAATCACCGGGTTGATCCACCGCGTCGTGCACGTCACGGCGTTACCTGTTTAAAATGTACCCATGCAGGTCAGCATCATCGACAGCCTGGAACAAATCCCCGCCTCCGAATGGAATGCGCTCGCGGGCGACGCCAATCCGTTTTTGCGGCATGAATTCCTCTTGGCGCTGGAATCCACCGGCTGCGTCAGCGCCAAAACCGGCTGGCGGCCGCGGCATCTGATCGTGCGTGACGACGGCACACCGGGGAGTTTGCTCGTCGGCGCCGTGCCGCTGTACCTGAAAAATCATTCCTACGGCGAATACGTGTTCGACTGGGCCTGGGCCAATGCCTACGAGCAGGCCGGGCTCGAGTATTATCCCAAACTCGTGGCCGCGGTGCCGTTCACGCCCGTCACCGGCGCGCGGCTGCTCACGCTGGAAAACGATTCCGCGCCGACGGTAAAAATACATCTGATCGACGCGGCGCGGGAACTGATGCGGGAATCCCGGGCCTCTTCGCTGCACTGGCTGTTCCTCACGCCGGAGGACGCGCACTTGCTCGAAGCGGAAGGACACTTGCTGCGCAACGGCTGCCAGTTTCACTGGACGAATGTCGGCTATCGCGATTTCGACGATTTCCTGTCCAGTTTCACGGCGCAGAAGCGCAAGAAGCTCAAGCGCGAGCGCCGTCATGTGCAGGAGGCCGGCATCACGATGGAAACCCTGACCGGCGCTTCGATCCAGACGACCCACTGGGACATCTTTTACGAGTTTTACCTTTCCACCATCCGCGCCCACGGCGCCATCCCTTATCTGTCGCGCGAGTTTTTCCTCAAGCTGGGCGACACGATGCGCGACCGCGTCGTGCTGGTGTTCGCGCGTCGCGGCGCGAACTACGTGGCGGGCGCGCTCAACCTGCGCGGCGCGGACACGCTCTACGGCCGCTACTGGGGCAGCCGCGGGGAATACCACAGCCTGCATTTCGAGACCTGCTATTACACCGCGATCGAATATTGCCTCGCGCAGGGACTGCGGCGCTTCGAGGCTGGGGCCCAGGGCGAACACAAGCTGGCGCGCGGGTTCACGCCCGTGGTCACGCGCTCGGCGCACCGCCTCGTGCATCCGCGCTTCAGCCGCGCCGTCGCCGATTACCTGGCGCGCGAGCGCCTCGACATGGATGCCTACGTGAACGAACTCAACGAACACGCGCCTTTCAAAAAAGCGCCGTTGGCGGAAAAATAGTGCCCGATTGGTAAACTCTGCATGCTGTTTTACTCCCTCTCCCTCCGGGAGAGGGTTGGGGTGAGGGGGGGGTGATTAGCGATAATACTCGCCCTCATCCTGTCCTTCTCCCGTGGGGAGAAGGGACCCGGTTGAGATACCATGATGCGAACCATTTAGCGTCGTTTCAGTAATGTCCATGTTCGTGCTGCGACCCGATTCTTCGGACCTGCGCTTCCCGCCGGTGGAGCTGGCTTCGCCCGAGGGCCTACTCGCGGTCGGCGGCGACCTGCGCGCTGAACGCCTGCTCGAAGCCTATCGTCACGGGATTTTTCCCTGGTACAACCCGGGCCAGCCGATCCTATGGTGGTCGCCGGACCCGCGCGCGGTGCTGTTTCCGGAGAAACTGCGTGTCTCGCGCAGCCTGCGTAAGACGCTGCGCCGGAAACTATTCGACGTGAGCCTGGACAGCGCGTTCCGCGAAGTGATGCAGGCCTGCGCACAGCCGCGTCCCGGCCGCGCCGGCGGCGGCACCTGGATCACGCCAGAGATGATCGAGGCCTACGACGTGCTGCACAAGCGAGGTTACGCGCACTCTGTGGAAGCGCGATACGAAGGCAAGCTCGTCGGCGGTCTGTACGGCGTCGCCCTGGGTAACGCCTTCTTCGGCGAATCCATGTTCAGCAGCGAGACCGACGCTTCCAAGGTGGCGTTCGTGCATCTGGTGAAACAGCTCGAACGCTGGGGCTACGGATTCATCGACTGCCAGATTTCCTCGGCGCATCTTTTCAGCCTCGGCGCGGAAGAGATACGCCGCCGCGATTTCATGGCGCGGCTGGAACAGGCGCTCAAACACCCCGACCGCCCGGGGCACTGGCGCTTCGATCCCGATTTGATGGTACTTTTCTGATCCAGTGTGCCGTCCCGGAAACAACATTGTTATTTGTAGCCTGGATGGAGCGCAGCGGAATCCAGGTTATCGGCGAAACTCCCGGATTACGGCGCTGCGCGCCTTCATCCGGGCTACATAAAAATAGTTCGTAGGGTGGGCAACGCCCACCGCCGGACAGCCGGCAAAGCCGTGTTGGTGGGCAATGCCCACCCTGCAAACTGAGGATTCACAAGATTTCATTCTGGGATTATCCTGTTAATCCTGTCTATTCAAAGAAGACATGACGGACCACCAGAAACCGCCGGAAATCTTCCTCTCGATGCCGCATCCGTGCAGCTACCTGCCGGGGCGCACCGCGACGTCGCTGTTTCTCGATCCGCGCCAGCCGCTCGACAGCCGCCAGTACGCCGGCTTCATGCGTCTCGGTTTCCGGCGCAGCGGCGACCTCGTCTACCGGCCGCATTGCCGCGAGTGTCACGCCTGCATCCCGGTGCGCATTCCGGTCGAGCGTTTCCGCCCCGACCGCACGCAGCGCCGCGTGTGGAAACGCAACCGGGATTTGTCGGTCGTCGCGCGCCCGCCGCTCTACAGCGCGGAACACTTCGCGCTTTATCAGCGCTATCAGAGCACGCGCCATCCGGGCGGCGGCATGGACGATCCCGATCCGAAGAAGTACATCAATTTCCTCGCCTCGCAACACATCCACACCGTGTTCTACGAAATCCGCCGCCGGGAACAACTGCTGGGCGTGGCGGTCACCGACATCCTTCCCGACGGCTTGTCGGCGGTGTACACCTTCTTCGACCCGGACGAGAAACAGCGCTCGCTCGGCGTGTACGCGGTGCTGTGGCAGGTGGCGCAGGCCGCGGAACGTCACCTGCCGTGGCTGTATCTGGGCTACTGGATCCGGGAAAGTCCGAAAATGTCCTACAAGGGCAACTACCGCCCGCTGGAAATCTTCCAGGACGGGCGCTGGATCCCGCACGACACTCGCCTCGACCCGGAGCCCTGACCCTGGCACGTCCATTGCATCACTTTATGGAACGTAGCGGCCGGTCCGTCCGGCCAGGGGTGCAACACGATGCTCAGCTTTCTGTACCGGCTTGTCGAAAACTATCACCGCGAACACGGTCTGCATCCGAACCTGCTGTACCTGAACCCGTGGCATTACCGGAAGCTGCTGGAAAGCCTCCCGGAGATGAAAAGCCAGGAAGAAGTTTCCCGGTTCCTGATGATGCAGATCGTCATCAGCCCCGAAGCCGCGCATCCCTACGTCGCCTGGCTGCCGACGAGCCACGTCGGCGGTCATTCCGGGCGCGAACGGGGACGCATCCTGTAGCTCGCCGCCGTCCCCGGAGGCATCATTCCGCTTTACGCACGCGCGCGACTGCGGCATCATACGCCGCCAATCAACCGCAGCAGGGCTTCGCGTGGCGAAAGAAGAGCATATCGAGATGGAAGGGACGATCACCGAAACCCTTCCCAACACCTTGTTCCGGGTCAAGCTCGACAACGGACACGTCGTGACGGCCCATATCTCCGGCAAGATGCGCAAGAACTACATCCGCATCCTGACCGGCGACCGCGTCACGGTGCAACTCACTCCTTACGATCTCACCAAGGGCCGGATCACCTTCCGCGCCCGCTGATCGTTATCCCTTTTCGAAGCGATCAAAATAAAACGCCGCACTGACCTGTAAACGTCAGCGCGGCGTTTTTGTCTGCTCTACCAGAACCTATCTCAAAATAGACGTAGGGTGGGCACTGCCCACCGTCGGACAGTCAGCGAAGCCGTATTGGTGGGCGATGCCCACCCTACAAATATCTGCCGGAGCGTTTTTGAGACAGGCTCTAGAAACGGATCAGGCCGGGGCTTTGTCGACGGCGGGAATGAAGTCGAACGCCAGTTGCTCGTCGCGCGCCGTGACCTTGACGTGACCGCCGGAGGCCAGGCTGCCGAACAGCAGCTCGTTGGCGAGCGGCTTCTTGACCCGTTCCTGGATCAGCCGCGCCATCGGCCGCGCGCCCATGGTCGGATCGTAGCCGCGCTTGGCCAACCAGACGCGCGCGTCGTTGTCCAGCTCGATGGTGACGTGCTTCTCCGACAACTGCGCCTCGAGCTCGAGGATGAACTTGTCCACCACGTGCGCGATGGTCGTTTCGTCCAGCGGCTTGAACTGGATGGTCGCGTCCAGGCGATTGCGGAATTCCGGGCTGAACAGGCGTTTGATCTCCTGCATCTCGTCGCCGGCGTGGTCCTGCTTGGTGAAGCCCATGCTCGACCGGCCGAGGCGCTCGGCGCCGGCGTTGGTCGTCATCACCAGGATCACGTTGCGGAAGTCGGCCTTGCGTCCGTTGTTGTCGGTGAGCGTCCCGTGGTCCATCACCTGCAACAGCAGGTTGAACACGTCCGGATGCGCCTTCTCGATTTCGTCGAGCAGCAGCACCGAATGCGGATGCTTGACGATTTCCTCGGTCAGCAGCCCGCCCTGGTCGAACCCGACGTAGCCGGGCGGCGCGCCGATCAGGCGCGAGACGGTGTGCCGTTCCATGTATTCCGACATGTCGAAGCGAATCAGCTCCAGCCCCAGGATGCGCGCCAGCTGGCGCGTGACCTCGGTCTTGCCGACGCCCGTGGGTCCGGCGAAGAGGTAGGAGCCGACCGGTTTTTCCGGATGCCCGAGACCGGAACGCGACATCTTGATCGCGGTCGCGAGCGCGTCGATCGCGTCGTCCTGGCCGAACACGACCATCTTGAGATCGCGCTCGAGCGTCTTCAGCGCCTCGCGATCAGAAGTTGAAACGGTCTTGGGCGGAATGCGCGCCATCTTGGCGACGATGTCCTCGATGTCATGCACGCCGATCGTCTTCTTGCGGCGGCTCGGCGGCAGCAAATGCTGGCCGGCGCCGGCCTCGTCGATCACGTCGATCGCCTTGTCCGGCAGATGCCGGTCGTTGATGTAACGATGCGACAGCTCCACCGCGCTGCGCAGCGCCTGCAGCGTGTAGCGCACGCCGTGGTGATTCTCGAAGCGGTTCTTCAGGCCGCGCAGAATTTCCACCGTCTCTTCCACCGACGGCTCGGTGACGTCGATCTTCTGGAAACGGCGCGACAGCGCGCGGTCCTTCTCGAAGATGTTGCGGTATTCCTGATACGTGGTCGAACCGATGCACTTGAGGTCGCCCGAGGCAAGCACCGGCTTCAGCAGGTTCGAGGCGTCCATGGCGCCGCCCGACGCGGCGCCGGCGCCAATGATCGTGTGAATCTCGTCGATGAACAGGACCGCGTTCTCCTGTTTCTTGATCTGTTGCAGCACCGCTTTCAGGCGCTTCTCGAAATCGCCGCGATACTTGGTGCCGGCCAGCAGCGAACCCATGTCGAGCGCGTAGATCGTGCTCTGCGAGAGCACGTCGGGCACTTCGCCGTCGACGATCTTCTTCGCCAGTCCTTCGGCGATCGCGGTCTTGCCCACGCCGGCCTCGCCGACGAACAGCGGGTTGTTCTTGCGCCGGCGGCACAGCACCTGGATGGTGCGCTCCACCTCGCGGTCGCGCCCGATCAGCGGATCGATCTTGCCCAGGCGCGCCTGTTCGTTGAGATTGACGCAGAACACGTCGAGCGGGCTTTTCTCGGTCGCGGTCGCGCCCTCTTCGGTTTCTTCCTGCGCCGGCGTTTCGCTCGGGCTCTCCCCCGGCACCTTGGAGATGCCGTGGGACACGTAATTCACCACGTCGAAACGGCTGATGTTCTGCTTGTGCAGGAAATAAACCGCGTGCGACTCCTTCTCGCCGAAAATCGCGATCAGGACGTTGGCGCCGGTGACTTCCTTCTTGCCCACGCCCTGGACGTGGAGCACGGCGCGCTGGATGACGCGCTGGAAACCGATGGTCGGCTGGGTGTCGATCTTGCTGCCCGCGGCGAGCTTGGGCACGTTCTCCTCGAGAAAGGCGTTGAGGCCGCGACGCAGTTCCTCGATGTTTCCGCCGCAGGCGCGCAGCACGCGCGCCGCCGACGGATTGTCGAGCAACGCGGCCAGGAGATGCTCCACGGTGATGAATTCGTGGCGCTTTTCGCGCGCGTTCTGAAACGCGCTGTTCAGCGAGAACTCAAGCTCCTGCGACAACATGTCACTGCCTCCGGGCCATAAAGCCCATTAACTAACAGAAGTCTTCCCTTAACAGATATCCCTATTTCTAATTTATAGACCTTATTCAGGCTCCATGGTGCACTGCAACGGATGCTGATGCTCCTGAGCATAGTTCAGCACCAGCCGCACCTTGGTTTCCGCAATTTCCCGGGTATAGACCCCGCAAACCCCGATTCCCTTCTGGTGCACATGCAACATGATGCGGGTTGCATCCTCGCGGTTCTTGGAAAAAAACCGCTCCAGAATAATCACGACGAACTCCATTGGAGTATAGTCGTCGTTCAGCAGGATAACTTTATACAGCTGCGGCTTCTGCAGCTGGGGCTTGGCTTCCTGGACGACGGGACCGTCGAGATAATGCTGCTCTGGCTTGTCGCTCATAATCTATAGATTACACCAATATATTTTGGCCCCGCCGGCCCGGCTCCGCGCTACAGGTACATTGTGCGACCCGCGTCCGAAAATTCAACCCCAACGCCAATGGCATGAATTTTGAGGCTCTCGCGCCTCGTATCCGGCCTCCCGGTCCGCCCGGCGAGGCCCTTGCTTGACTTGCCGACAAAAAGAAGGATGATGACCGAGGCTGCGCTTCGGCTCCGGTGTGGGTCAGGGACGCGCTATCGGCAATCCGCAACACAGCGGCTTAGGCCGCGGCAGGAGGGGATGTATGCCACTAGGCACCGTGAAGTGGTTTAACGCAAGCAAAGGGTACGGTTTCATCACACCCAGCGACGGCGGCGACGATGTGTTCGCGCATTATTCCGCCATTGAAATGGAAGGGTACAAGACTCTGAAAGAGGGTCAGCAGGTCGAATTCGAAGTCCAGGAAGGCCCGAAGGGCCCCCAGGCTTCCCACATACGTTCCCTATCCAAGTAGTCAGCGTTATTTCCGCGGATTTTTTTATGAACCCGGCATCGCCGGGTTTTCTTTTTTGGCGCCAAAACTACAGGTGACGGATGATCGCCTCGCCGAATCCGGAACAGCTGACCTGGGTCGCGCCCGGCATCAGGCGCGCGAAATCGTAGGTCACGGTCCGGGCGCCGATCGCGCCCTCGACGCCGCGCAGAATCCCGTCGGCCGCTTCGACCCAGCCGAGGTGACGCAGCATCATCTCGGCGGACAAAATCAACGAACCGGGGTTCACCATGTCCTTGCCCGCGTACTTGGGCGCGGTGCCGTGCGTGGCCTCGAACATGGCCACGGTGTCGGACAGGTTCGCGCCCGGCGCGATGCCGATGCCGCCGACCTGCGCCGCGAGCGCGTCGGAAATGTAATCGCCGTTGAGATTGAGCGTCGCGATCACGCTGTACTCTTCGGGCCGCAACAATATCTGCTGCAGGCACGCGTCGGCGATCACGTCCTTGATGACGATTTCCTTTCCGGTCTTCGGATGCTGCATGCGCATCCACGGACCCTGATCGATGAGCTGCGCGCCGAACTCGCGCGCGGCCAGTTCATAGCCCCAGCTCTTGAAACCGCCTTCGGTGAATTTCATGATGTTGCCCTTGTGCACCAGCGTCAGCGAGGAACGATCGTTGGCGATCGCGTACTGGATCGCGCGGCGTACCAGGCGTTCCGTGCCCTCGCGCGACACCGGCTTGATGCCGATCGCGGAAGTTTCCGGAAAGCGGATTTTCTTCACACCCATTTCGCGCTGCAGGAAGGCGATGACCTTCTGCGCTTCGGGCGAACCGGACGCCCATTCGATGCCGGCGTAGATGTCCTCCGAGTTCTCGCGGAAGATCACCATGTCGGTTTTTTCCGGATGCTTCACCGGGCTCGGCACGCCGTTGAAATAGCGCACCGGCCGCAGGCAGACGTACAGATCGAGATCCTGGCGCAAGGTCACGTTGAGCGAACGAATGCCGCCGCCGACCGGCGTCGTGAGCGGTCCCTTGATCGACACCACGTAGTCCCTGACCGCGCGCAGCGTTTCCTCCGGCAGCCAGGCATTGCCGCCGTAGGTGGCCACGGCCTTCTCGCCCGCGTACACCTCCATCCACGCGATCGCGCGCTTGCCGCCATAGGCTTTGGCCACCGCCGCGTCCACGACTTTGCGCATGACCGGGGTGATGTCCACGCCGGTTCCGTCGCCTTCGATGAAAGGAATGATCGGGCGGTTCGGAACAACAAGCGAGTGATCGGCGTTGACCGTGATCTTGTCGCCGGCGGGAACTTTGATATGCGTAAAAGACATGGGCGGCTCCGATAAAAATTGCCGCGCATTTTATCATCAGACGCGGTCCGATGCGGTAAAACCGCGGATCGCGCTACACTGCGCCCATGTCACGGCTGATTCTGTTCAACAAACCCTACGGCGTGCTGACCCAGTTCACCGACGCCGTGGGACGCGAAACCCTGGCCGCTTACATCAATATCCCCGGCGTCTATCCGGCCGGGCGGCTCGACCGGGACAGCGAGGGACTGCTGCTGCTCACCGACGACGGCAAGCTGCAACAGCGCCTGTCCGATCCGCGCTTCAAGCTGCCCAAAACCTACTGGGCCCAGGTGGAAGGCGAGCCGGACGAAGAGTCGCTGGAGCGCCTGCGCCGCGGCGTGGTGCTCGACGGCCGCCGGACCCTGCCGGCCGAAGTGCGGCGCATCCCGGAACCGACGCTGTGGCCGCGCAATCCGCCGATCCGTTTTCGTCAGTCCATTCCGACCGCGTGGATCGAGATCACGATCACCGAAGGCCGCAACCGCCAGGTGCGGCGCATGACCGCAGCCGTGGGTTATCCCACGCTGCGCCTCGTGCGCCACGCGGTCGGCGGCCACACGCTGGAAGGGCTCGCGCCGGGCGAATGGCGAGAAGTAAAACCTATTTCACAGGATTAACAGGATTTTTGATGCGCGCCATCCCTGGCGCGCACCCATCGGGCGGCCTTCGGCCGTCCAATTCCGTTCCTGACGGAATTGTCAGGATTTACAGGATTAATTCGCAAAACTTTTTGGTTTTAATCTTGTTAATCCTGTTTTAATCCTGTGAATCCTGTGAATTCTTTTTTATCATACTCATTATGATCTGGAAGCCAAACGTGGTGGTCGCGGCCATCGTCGAGCGCGACGGAAAATTCCTGCTGGTCGAGGAAGAAGCGGACGGTCAGCTGGTGCTCAACCAGCCCGCGGGACATCTCGACGAAGGCGAGAGCCTGCTGAACGCCGTGGTGCGTGAAACGCTCGAGGAAACCGCGTGGCACTTCGAGCCGGAGGCCCTGCTCGGCGTCTATCGCTGGCCGCATCCGGCGAAACCCCTGACCTACCTGCGCTTCGCCTTCACCGGCCGCGTCACGCGCCACGAACCCGAACGCCGGCTCGATCACGGGATCGCGCGCGCGCTGTGGCTGACGCCGGAGGAAATCCGCGCCGAACGCGCGCGTCACCGCAGCCCCCAGGTCGAACGCTGCCTCGACGATTATCTCGCCGGACAACGTCACTCCCTCGACCTGCTCAAGGACCTGGGCGAACTCGCCGCGCCCGCCGCGTCGCGGCGCAGCGGCTGAACCGCCATGAAGATCGTGGTCGGCATTTCGGGTGGCGTGGACTCCGCCGTCGCGGCGTTGCTGCTGAAGCGCGCGGGACACGAAGTCACCGGTCTGTTCATGAAGAACTGGGAAGAGGACGACGCCGCCGGGCATTGCGGCGCGGAAGAAGACCTCAAGATGGCGCGCGCGGTCTGCGATGTCCTCGGGATTCCGCTCCGGACCGTCAACTTTTCCTCCGAATACTGGGATCGCGTGTTCAGCTATTTCCTCTCCGAATACCAGGCGGGCCGCACGCCCAATCCCGACGTGCTGTGCAACAAGGAAATCAAGTTCCGGGCGTTTCTCGATCACGCGCTCGTGCTCGGCGCGGACCGGATCGCCACCGGCCATTACGCGCGCACCGACGAACATGACGGCCGCCACCGGCTGCTCAAGGCGCGCGACGCCGGCAAGGACCAGAGTTATTTTCTGTACCTGCTCGGCCAGGAAGCGCTGGCGCACACGCTGTTCCCTGTCGGCGATCTGGCCAAGACCGAAGTGCGCCGTCTGGCGCGCGAGGCCGGGCTGCCGAATCACGATCGTCACGATTCCACCGGCATCTGTTTCATCGGCGAACGCGATTTCAAATCCTTCCTGGCGCACTATATTCCCTCGCGCCCGGGAGAGATGCGCACGCTCGCCGGCGAACCAAAAGGCCGGCACGACGGCACGATGTATTACACCATCGGCCAGCGCCACGGGCTCGGCATCGGCGGCGAAGGCGAAGCCTGGTACGTCGTCGGCAAGAACGTCGCCGACAACATTCTCTACGTCGAACAGGGCGAACATCATCCGGCGCTGTACAGCGCGGCGCTGATCGCGAACCAGCTGCACTGGATCGGCGGCCAGCCGCCGACGTGGCCACGCGCCCTGCGCGCCAAGATCCGCTACCGTCAGCCGGACCAGCCGTGCACCGCGGAACGGCATGACGACGCGCTGCACGTGTCGTTCGATGAGCCGCAGCGCGCGGTCACGCCGGGCCAGTCGGTGGTGTTCTACGACGGCGAGGAATGCCTCGGCGGCGGAATCATCGAACAGTCGGCGCCGGTGTCGCGGAACGAAGCGGACCGTTACGCGCTCGGCTGAACCGGCTTTTTTCAGGCGGTTCTGGTAAAATGCGCCGGTCAACGGGGAACGCCAACACCAACCGGCACGCATGAAAAAAACAGACACGTCCGATGTCTTGCAGTTGAATCCGCTCACCGCCCTGTCGCCGCTCGACGGCCGCTACCAATCGAAGACCGCGCCGCTCCGTCCGCTTTTCAGCGAGTACGGCCTGATCCGCCGGCGCGTGCTGGTCGAGATTCGCTGGCTGCTCGCGCTCGCCGCGCACAAGAAGATAAAAGAAGTCCCGCCCTTCTCTCCGGCCACGAAAAAACTCCTCGAAGACATTGTCGCGGACTTTTCGGAAAGCGACGCGCGGCGCGTCAAGGAAATCGAGGCGACCACCAATCATGACGTCAAGGCGATCGAATATTTCCTGAAGGAAAAGACCCGCGACAACCGGGAAATCGCGCGCTGCACCGAATTCATTCATTTCGCCTGCACCTCCGAGGACATCAACAACCTCGCCTACGCGCTGATGCTCAAGGACGGCCGCGACACGGTGCTGCTGCCGCGCATGGACGCGCTGATCGCCGCGATCGCGGACCTGGCCACGCGTCATGCCGACCAGCCGATGCTGGCGCGCACCCACGGCCAGCCGGCTTCGCCGACCACGCTCGGCAAGGAAATGGCGAACGTCGCCTATCGTTTGAAACGCGCCCGCCGGCAGGTCGCCGCCGTGCCGATCCTGGGCAAGATCAACGGCGCCGTAGGCAATTACAACGCGCATTTCGCGGCCTATCCGGAAGTGGATTGGCCGGCGCTGGCCAAGACCTTCGTCGAGGGACTGGGGCTCGAGTGGAACCCCTACACCACCCAGATCGAACCGCACGATTACGTCGCCGAGCTGCTCGACGCGATGGCGCGGTTCAACACCATCCTCATCGACTTCAACCGCGACGTGTGGGGTTACATCTCGCTCGGCTACTTCAAGCAGAAGGTGGTCAAGGGCGAGGTCGGCTCGTCGACCATGCCGCACAAGGTCAACCCGATCGACTTCGAAAACGCCGAGGGCAACCTGGGCCTGGCGAACGCCTTGCTGCGCCACCTCGCGGAAAAACTGCCGGTGTCGCGTTTCCAGCGCGATCTCACCGATTCCACCGTGCTGCGCAATCTGGGCGTGGCGTTCGGGTACATGCTGCTCGCCTGCGACTCCTGCCTCAAGGGCATCGGCAAACTCGAAGTGAACACCGAACGGTTGCAGCAGGATCTCGACCAGAACTGGGAAGTCCTGGCCGAAGCGGTGCAGACCGTCATGCGCCGTCACGGCGTGGAACAGGCTTACGAAAAACTCAAGGACCTGACCCGCGGCAAGGGCGGCATCACCCGCGACTCCATGCGCGCCTTCATCGGCACGCTGGACATCCCCGACGCGGCGCGGAAACGGCTGCTGGCGCTGACGCCCGCCGGCTACACCGGCAACGCCGCCGCACAGGCAAAAAATCTGGCCAAGACCAGAAACTGACCAGGCCGTTTCCATCCGCGGCAACGCCGCCACCGCACCAATCGCCCGCGATGTGGTCTATATATATCTTGATGGCGGCGATCGGCCGCCCGTGAGAGGAGCGCTTGCGCAGGCATGGATACGGCAACAGACACGCCGCCCGGTGACAAACCACAGCCCACGCGCCGGATCATCCGGGAACGCGCCGAAGTCGGCGACTTTCTCGCCGGGCTGGCGGAGAGCGCCATGCGCGAGATCGTCGTTTTCGCGCCGCAGCTCGACGGCGCGTATTTCAATACCCCCCGCTTCGCCCGCGCGCTCGCCAGTTTCGCCGCGCGCCATCGCAACAATCTGGCGCGCATCGTGGTGGAAGACACGGAACAGGCGCTGCGCGACAACGACCGTCTCGTCGGTCTGTGCCGGCGACTGAGCGATTTCATCCACATGCACCAGGTTTCCGAGGAACACATCGGCATCCGCGAAATGTTCCTCGTCATCGACCATCGCGGCTACCTGTTCCAGCAGGACGTCGCCAAACCCGACTGCGTGGCGGACCCTCACGACGCGCACGAAGCGGCGCTGCTGGCGCGGCGCTTCGATGAAATATGGGATCGCAGCGAACCGATTCTTTCCCTGCGCGCGACGGGATTGTAAGCGCCATGCCATCGATGTCATCTTGGTTTTCCCGTTTTCTGTTCCTGGCGCCGTTCCTGGGCGTCTTGGCGGCGTGCAGTCACGCGCCGGTCGAGCCTCCGTCCGAAACCACGGGCAGCCGCGCGGCGCATCTCGCGCTGACCATGGTCGGAAAACCCTATCGTTACGGCGGCACAACCCCGGCCGGTTTCGATTGCAGCGGGCTGGTGCAGTACAGTTATGCGCTCGCCGGCGTGGAGCTGCCCCACGGTACCGACGAATTGCGTCGCATGACGCGTCCGATTTCGCGCAAGCATCTGCAACGCGGCGATCTCCTGTTCTTCACCCAGAACGGCCGGAAATCCTCGCACGTGGCGCTGTACATCGGCGACGGTCGTTTCGTGCATGCCCCTTCGAGCGGCAAGAAAGTCTACGTGGCGGGATTCGACGATTCCTACTGGCGGCGTCATTTCTCGGAAGCACGTCGCCCCGATAGCGACTGACATGGCCCGGCACGCGTCGCTCCTCGCCCGCCTGTTGATCGTTCTCGCGATTTCACTGACGACGATCGGCGGCCGCGCCGACGAGGCGCGCATCATCCAGCTGAAACACCGGCCGGCCGCCGAAATCATCCCGCTGCTGCGTCCACTGCTCGCGCCGGAAGACGCGCTAAGCGGCGTCGACTACCGGCTGATCATCCGCACCTCGGATAACAACATGAAGGCCATCGAGCGTCTGTTGGCCCAGCTGGACGTGGCGCCGCGGCAGCTGCGCATCACCGTGGAGCAGCGGGCGATGGACGATCGTTCCACCACGACTCATTCGGTCGAAGGCGAAGTACAAGTCGGCGACCATGCACGGATCAAGTTGCCAGGAAAAGCCACGGACGACCGCGGGCTCGTCGTGCAAAAAGACGATCTCCGGTTGCGCGCCGAAAACCGCGAGACAGCGAGCCGGAACGCCGCCGTCCAGACCGTCCTGGTGCAGGACGGTCAGCACGCTTATATCCGCATCGGCCAGTCGGTGCCGCACGTGAAAAAAATCCTCGCGCTCGGCCGCCATCGGGCCGTGCTGACGCAGGGCATCGAATATCAGGATGTCACTACCGGTTTTGACGTGGTGCCGCGCGCGCACGGCGACCGCGTGCGTCTGGAGATCACGCCGCGGCTGTCCAGCTTGCGCGATCCCGCCACCGGCCTTGCCGACTTTCAGGAGCTGGCCACGACGGTGGAAGCAAAGCTGGGCGAGTGGATCGAATTAGGCGCGATCCTCGGCCAGCACGACGAAGTCGATCGCGCCATCCTGGAGAGCGCCGCGACGGAATCGGGCGAACGCCGCCGTATCCGCCTCAAAATCGAATGATCCTTTTCAGCTGGCGGCATTCCCGTCACGGGCCACGGGCAGGCATCCAGAAAGAAACGCGCGCACCTGCTGTTCCGAACGCGCGCCGCTGAAACGACCGGCTTCTTCTCCCTGCACGAACAGAATGACGGTGGGAAAGCCGCGCAGCTTGTAACGTCCGGCGAGGCGCATGTTCTCGTCCACCTCCACCTTGGCGAGCAGCATCTCTCCATGACAGCCGCGGATCACCTTCTCCAGCACCGGGGTCAGGGCCCGGCAGGGCGGACACCAGTCGGCCCAGAAATCCACCAACACCGGCTTGCGGCGGGAGACCTCCAGCACCTTTTCGGCGAAATCATTTTCGTTGACGTCAAAGATCGGCGAAGCAGGCATTTTTATTTAGGGAAGCTCTGATTAAGTCTCCCGTTCGCCCTGAGCTTGTCGAAGGGTGAACGGGAAAGACCGTAAATAACAGGTGATTCGTCCGTTCATGGTTCGACAGGCTCACCACGAACGGACTTACATCAGAGGTTCCTTAGCACAAAGACACAAAAAGAATCGCTGACGTCGCCAGCCCGGAAACAGCCGCTATTTTAGCTGTCGTTATTCCGGGAGAAAAGCTATAGTCGCGCGCCATGAACGCCCGCGATCATGCGCTCCTGATCGACCTGCTCAGGCAACCCACCGCTCCGTTTCGCGAGGAGCACGTGATCACGACGGCGACGCGCGCACTCGAACGGGCGCGCGTCCCCTATTTCCGCGATCCGGACGGCAACATCGTCGTCGGCTGCGGCTCGCTCGCCGACTACCGCCGGCGGTTGCACGAACGCGGCGACGAGCCGCTGCGCGTTTTCATCGCGCACATGGATCATCCGGGTTTTCACGGCATCCGCTGGCTCTCGCCGACGCGCCTGCGGATCAAATGGCACGGCGGTTCGCCGGTGCGTCACCTCGCCGGCAGCCGCGTGTGGCTGGCGACCCGCGATGGTGAATGGGCGCAGGGCCGGCTGGATCGGGTGCGGCTTCTCAAATCCCGGCACGCGATTGACACCGCGGAGGTGCGCCTCACTGTCAACCCCGAAACACCGCGACCGAAAGCCGGCGCGCTTTACGGCGGCTTCATGTTCCGTTCGCCCGTCTGGCGCGCCGGAAAAAAACTGCACACCAAGGCCGCCGACGATCTCGTCGGCGTGTTCGCGGTTCTGCGCACGGCGATGGACCTGCACCGACATCGCGGTCGAAAAGCGCCGCCCTTCATCGGCCTGCTCACGCGCGCGGAAGAAGTCGGTTTCATCGGCGCGATCGCGCACCTCGATCGAGGATGGCTCGCCGAGGCGCGCCGGCCGGTATTGTGCGTCAGTCTCGAAACATCGCGCACCCTGCCGGGCGCGATCGTCGGCCAGGGGCCGGTCGTGCGGCTCGGCGACCGGCGCACCGTGTTTCATCCGGATTATCTCAAGCTGCTCGCCGACGTGGCGCAGAAATCCCTGCCGAAGCGGCATCAGCGCCGCATCATGGACGGCGGCGCCTGCGAGGCGACGGCGGCCACCGCTTACGGGCTGCCCGCGATCGGCATCTCGGCGCCGCTGGGCAATTACCACAATGAAGGATTCGAAGGCGGACCCGATTGCCGCGCCGCGCGCGGACCGGCGCCGGAGTTCGTGCATCTGGACGACATCGACGGGATGCTGAAGCTTTGCCGCGGCCTGATGGAACCGGGACTGGCCTGGAAGGAACCGTGGAAAAAGCAGCGTGAACTCATGCGCCGGCGATTGAAAAAATACCGCGCGCTTTTGTAAAACATCGCCGGGATGGACGGATACTAGACGCTAGAAGGTTTGGTCCCGCCGGCAAACAGGGTCTCGACGTTCAGCCACAAACCCTGTTCGCCCATGAGCGTGCGCACTTCCGCGAGATGTTCGGCGCGAAACGAATCCAGCCGGTCGGATGGAATCTTCTCGACCCAGCCGCGCATGGCGCTGTTCCAGACCACCTCCCACCATTGCTCTTCATCCTTGAGGTGGTAGCCCAGTTGTTCGGCATGAACTTCGGAGTTCTCGAGTCCGGCGTCGTTCAGCAACTTCAGACAGCTTTCGGGGTCGGCGAGGGGCGCTTGCCTGTCGGGTACGCTCGCGCCGTAACGTTCCATGCGCCGGATGAACATTTCCATCATCGGCTGAAACGCCTGCTTGCCGAACACCGTGAACAGGACGCGACCGCCGGGCTTGGTCACGCGCATCCATTCCTGCAATCCCGCGGCCATGTCCGGTAAAAAGAAAATGCCGAACGAACAGACCACGTGATCGAAATATCCGCGCCGGAATTCGAGCACGGACGCATCCATGACATGCAGGTCTATGTTGGGAATGCCGAACTTGACGATTTTTTCCTGCAAGCGGTCGAGCATGTTTTCGGCCAGGTCGATGGCCATGACCCGCCCCTCGTTCCCCACTGCCTGCGCCGCGGCCATGGAGACCACGCCGGTTCCGGCCGCCACGTCGAGAATCTTCGCTCCGCGCGCCGGGTTGAGCCTGACAATCAGCCGGTCGGCGCAGAAAGGGGGAAAACGCATCGCGGGATTGTCATAGCCGAAGGCAACGCGGTTGAAAACCGCCGCCGCTTCCGCGCGCGGGTCGGGCCTGGTCATGCGGCGATTATGTGTCAGAAACCGGCGCGGGAAAACAACTGTGCGGAATTACCCGGAATAAAAGCGGAGACGATCGGCGGCCGGCGGTCCCGGGGAGGCCCCGCCCTCCCACGGGGAGAGGGGGTTTCGTGCCGGTGTTCATTTTGTTAGGGGCTCTTAGTATCCCTTGACGATCGAGAGTAAACGACCGCGGACATGTTCATCCCGCCACCTCCTGTCGGCTCGGCAAGCCCAGATATCGCGGCGGCGGCCCGGACCGCGCATATGAAGCCTATACTTTTTTGAAACCCTAGTTTGATACTCTCCCTCAGGTTGGCAAGGAAGTCACGTGACGGCAAGAAGTATTTTCCAGAAGGTCTGCCCGGGATGCATGGCCACGGTGGCACGGGATGCGCAGGAATGCGCTTGCGGGCACCAGTTCGACCACGATGACGCGGACGCGTCGCTCACCTCGGAAGAAATTCGGCTGAAGGCCGAGGAACTCTACGAAAATTATCTCGCGGCGCGCGTCGAACAGGCCGCCAAGACCGTGCAGACCGCGCAAGCCGATTTCGCCCGCGATCCTTCGAATCAGGACAAATCCGATCGTGTCGCTTCCGCGATACGTGAAGCGCAGACGGCCAAATCCGCCCTGGCGGCGCAGTCCGCGCGTATGACGGAAATGAGAAAAGCCATGCTGTCCACGGCCCCGTCGCCCGCCCCGCGCCCCGTGCCGACTCCCGCCAGGAAACGGGCGACGGCGTTAAAAGCCGTCGCCGCAAAACCGCAGGCGCAGATTAAACGCAAACCGATACCGGTCTTGACCGAGGTGGTCGCCGCCGCGCCCCAGCCGGTCCACCCAAAACGCCACGCGAAAGCGGCAGCCGCAGCTCCGAAGAAACCGCCCGCGGCGGTCGTCGTGGCGCCCGCGAAACGGGAGGTCGCCGCAACCCAGCCGCCCGCGCAATCGGCGACGCCGAATCCCGCCTTCCGCCAGGCGCAGGCCGCCAAGGCGGAGAAAATTCTGCAGGCCGTCAACAGCGTCAAACCGGCGCCCAAACCCTCCGCCCAACCAGCCAGGGAAGAGTTGCCGGCGGCGCCGGCGGTGAAAAAACCCGAACCAGCCCGGGCAACCGCGCCGATTCCCGTCAAGACGGCGCCGCGGCTTTATGCCCAACCCGATAAAAAGGAATGCCCCAATTGCACGTCCTCGGTGGCCATCGCCGCGGCGCGGTGCCGCTGCGGTTATGAATTTCCTTCCAGCGAGCAACTGATTCCGTCGCTCGCCATGAGCGACGAGGAACGCGCGGAGTTCGCCAAGCTTTTCAATTCTCCCTGAGTGCAATCGCCTGGTTGCGCCCTGACGCATCGAACCAGCCGGCGTACCGCGAAATTACCGTCAACGCGGGCGGGGCAACTTGAAGCGTTCCCCGTGGTAACTCAGGACAACCCCGTCGGGGACTATCTCCTCCACGCGGACGTCGCCTTCGATCAGGCTGCCTTTGCGGTACTCGTGGTTATTGATGAAAAGGATCCGCTGCGATTCCTGCGGCGAGTACACATGGATCGTAACAGCCATGGCGGGCAAGGCATGCTGCATTTCAAGAGGCATTTGCTGCAATAACGGGGTGGTGTCCGTTTCCAGGGGCATGGCGGGCGCATTCGCCGGCGGCGAAGAACGTTGCTTCACGGCTGCCGTCTTGCGATGCGGCGCAGGCGCGGTTTTTTTGGCAACGACGGGAACGGGCACCCGCGCCTGTTCCGCGAGGTCGCGCACCGGGAGATCGCTCTTCGCCGGCACGATGGGAGCTGCGACCGCCGCCGATTCAGCGACGGGCGACACGATCGCAACCGTTGCTGCGCCGGAAGTCGGCGCATCGGGAACGGCGGCCGCTACGGGCGCCTCGGTGGCCAAGCTGCTGGCCGTGTTTCGCCAGAATATCACCGCCACACCCAGCATGATGAGCAGAAGAATGGCGCCGGTCACCAGCCACCAGCCGCCCCACCACGGCAATGAAACATTGTGCACCGGCCCGCCGGGACGCAAAGGCGTTTTCGGTTGTCGTTCCTGTTCGGACTTCCTCAGCGCATCCAGGATATAAGACATGCTCAGCGCGTCTCCGCGGTTCTGGCGTCGGCCACCAGCGTCGGCGATTTGCCCGGCAGATAGTTCTGCAATTGCTCCAGGGTGATCCGGCCCGCCACGCCGTCGGGGGCAAGCCGGTGTCGTCCCTGGAATTCACGGAGCTGCGCCTGCAAGTTCCTGTCGAACAAGTCGCTCGATTCCGCCGCGAGCGTTTCGCCGCGATAACGGGCCAACGCGTCGCGCAGCCAGATCACCGCATCGCCGCGGTCGCCGAGCCGGAGCATTGCCTGTTCCGGCAACGGCGGTTTCCAGAGCAACAGGTATTTTCCGAACCAGTAGCGGCCCACTTCGTTCACCGGAAATTCATGCGCTTGTCCGCCGATCACCAGCGAGACAGTATCGGTTGTCAGTTCCGCCACGAGGACGTGATGCTTGCCGCCGGCGACGTCTTGCAGCTCGATGACCGCCGGACGGTTGTAGCTGCGCAGATTGTTCCATGTCCCGGTCTTGTACACACAATGCAGGCCGGCGTTCAGCGCCCGCTCGCAGCCCGTGCTTCCCAGCAGCGAGGCATAATTCAGATTCCAGCGTTCGAACAGACCCTTCAGCGCCGATTCGGTGTCGGTCGACGCTCCGGCGTTGGCCAGCAGGCTCTCCAGCGCGATCGACGCTTTGGGCGGAACGGCGGTGGAAGCCGTCGCATCACGGGATTCATTCGCCGCCATGACCATCGCACTGTCCGGTGAAAGCTTGGCCGCCGGCGCTGTGTCGGATGCAACCGCCGCCGTTTTGTCTTCAGCGGGCAACGGCTGCTTGGCGCCGGGCCACCATTGCCAGCCCGCCACGAACAGAAGCGCCGTCAGCGCCGCGGCCGCAGAGGCGATCACGCGCCAGTTGAGCCCGCGGGAAGGCTTGACCGACGATCCGATTTCGGCCGCGGCGCGGTTCACAAGCCCGGCGTCGACCACCGTCCTCTCGCGCGTATAGGCGCCCAGCAGCGCGCGGTCACAGATAATATTGATCAGTCGCGGAGTCCCTCTCGAAAGCGCATGCACGCGGCGCATCGCCGACAGGTTGAAAAGCGACGCGCGCCCGCCGGCCACTCGGCAGCGGTGAACGATGTAATAACAGGTTTCCTCGCGGGTCAGCGCGGTCAGGCGATAGCGCGCCGTGATGCGCTGCGCGAGCTGGCGCAGATCCGGCTGCGCCAGCAGGCCCGCCAGTTCGGGCTGGCCGATGAGGATGATTTGCAGCAGTTTCTGCCTGGTGGTTTCGAGATTGGTGAGCAGCCGGATCTGTTCCAGCACTTCGCGGCTCAGGTTTTGCGCTTCGTCGATGATCAGCATCGTGCGCCGGCCCTGTGCATGGCTGCGGAGCAGATGGGCATTGAGCGCGTCGATCAGTTGCTTGAGGCTCGCGCGCTCGCCCGGGTGCGGCACGCGCAATTCATCGCAGATGGCGGCGACGAATTCGATCACCGTCAGCACCGGGTAAAGCACCAGCGCCACATCCACGTCCTTGGGCAAGCGCTCGCCCAGCGCGCGGATGAGCAAGGTCTTGCCGGTGCCGACTTCGCCGGTGAGTTGCACGAACCCGCCGCTTTCTCCGAGTCCGTATTGCAGATGCGCCAGCGCTTCCTGATGTCCGCGGCTCAGGTAGAGGTAGCGCGGGTCCGGCGGAATCGAAAAGGGATTTTCATACAACCCGAAATATTGAAGATACATGCCTGCCTCAGTGCTTCAACCGCCCGTGGCCGGGACGTCGTTATTTATTGCCCCCATGGGCGCATACAATACCATTAATTGCTCCTTGCTTCGCGGGCCACCCAAGAAGCCTGGCGGGCTGTTCGCTCCCTGTTCCGGATAGGGCATGAACCATCAGCGGATCCAACGAGAATTTCACGGACACAGGCCAGCCTCGTCATCCCCCGGGAGGGCATGACGAGACGGGAAGTGCGACGCGTGAAATCGAAAAAGAAATTACTGACGACGGCGGGAATCGATGACGTAGTCCGACGACTTGGCCGCCTGGACGATCTTGCGCAGATCGGCGAGCTGAGCTTGCAGCGCCTTGATCGCCTCTGCGACCTCGACGTTTTGCCGGCCTGCATCATCTTTGGGTGTATCTGTTTCCATCTTTGCTGCGCGCCATGCTTCACTCATGCGACCTCCTTGTGTGAACCGGCTGTCACCAGATACGCGATGATTTTCCCTGTCTGCTCCTGCACCTGAAGCCGCGAGGAGTCGAGAGGTATACATAATTAAGGGGGAAAAAACAGCAAAATTCAAGATATGAATATCATTATTAACTCGGCCCGAAGGATGACCGCGCAACTCCATCCGATGAAATGCCGAAAAGCGGCGCTGTGACTTGCATATCGATGTTCAATCCATATGTGAGTCGCATACGACAGGTGTATGTTTTTGCCAACGACACTCCAAAAAATCCAGTCCCAGTGTTTCCGGCACTTATGCCTTCAGCACACATTTTTGATAAAGATCCCTGAGCGCACCGTCCGGATCGTATTTTTTTCTGAGCCTGTCGTACGCCGGCTTATTGTATATCCGCCAGAATTCCTCCGGTGAGAAATAGGAATCCGAATACAGCGATTTCATGCCGCCGAGCGCCATGACCTGTTGCTCGACGAGACGGTTGTAATAACCCGGCGGCAGTTTTTTTCTCCCGCGTATCACGTCCCAGAATCCGAAATTCACGTAAAGCTTTCCCGGATCCATCGGATAGAGATCGAATCTCGCCTGCTTGTCATACGCGCGCGTGGGACAGATCCATACCGGCATGAAACGGATCACGTCGTGGTAGAACTCGAGAAATTGAGCCGCGTGCTCGACGGGAATCTCGACATCCTGAATCACCGATTCGGCGTGAGCGCCGGACAGCTTGTTGAGCATCTGCGTGAGTTTCCAGCGACTGTTCCAGCGCATGATCCGGGTATAGGTCATCGAATTGAGTCTCGAACGGCCGTAAAGCCGCCGGATGAGCGGATGCTGAGCGTAAAGATTTTTGGAACACCAGAACCAGTCCGTGTCCCAGCGCCAGATATAATCGCCGGTCGTCAGATAATCCTCGGAACGTTCGCGCAGCGAGCGGTAATATATTTTTTCGTAGGTGTAGTCGCTGACGTAAGGCGCGTCATCGCTGAACCGGCCGAGCGTCAGCACCATTTCATTCCGTCCGAACACCACGCCGTCGACGAAATCGACGTCGGGGTTGTCGCACTGCCGCGCGACTTCGGCGAAATAAGTCTCCGGATCGGCATGGCGGAGATGAGTGAGTTTCACGAAGTTCTTGACCGGCGCCGTCTTGGCCTTGAGTTTCAGGGCATATCCGAGCGTGCCGTAGGAGTTCGGGAAACCGTAAAACAAATCGCTGTGTTCGTTGTCCGGCGTACACAGAACGGTGTTGCCGCCGGGAAGCAGAATATCCATTTCCTGAACCGTCTCGTGGACCAGCCCGTAACGGAAGGAAGAAGACTCGATCCCGCAACCGACGGCAGCCCCGCCGATGGTGATGGATTTTAGCTGGGGAACCACGGCGGGCATGACGCCATGCCGGAGACATTCGGCGACAAGATCGACGTACCGGGTCATCCCCTCCACCTCGACATACCTGCCTGCGGCATCGACGCGCAGCACATTGTTGAAATCGCGCACGTCGAGCCGCTGCGCCTCGACTTTCTGGCGATCGCGAAACAGGTTGGAAGTGGTTTTGCCCAGGCGAACCGGGCGTCCGGCGGCGGCGCGCAGAAATTCCGTCAGGCGCTGTTTCTTTTCTTCGTACGTAATGCTGGCCATTCCCGTGCCGCTCGGCAGAAAACCCCGTAAAGTGTACCAGCATCCACGCCGGAACCGGGCCTGGGCGCGCGAGACATCGGGAGATCCGTCAAATTCCCGCGATCGTCCGATTGGCGCAACAGCAACCGGCCTCGCAAGCCTCTGACTTCGCTTGCCTGCCGCCGCTGATCGCTCCGCCTCAACCCATCGCCCCAAAACGCCCTTATGCCGCGGTAAATCGGCAGTACCGGTCTATACTTTGTGGAGTAGTATTCACAAGGATCGCCGCCATGACAGGGAATTTACCATGAGCGCATACAGCATTTATCACAAGCCCTGTCCGGCCTGTGGCTCGGTGGTGTCCGCCGACGCCAAACGCTGCGATTGCGGCTATGCCTTCGGCGCCGCGGACGAAACCGCTCCGCTGCCCGAGGAACAGGCGTTGCAGGAAGAAGAACTGTTCGAGGCGTACCTGGCCGCGCGCGTGGAACAGACCGTGGCGAAGGTCGAATCGGCGCGCATCGAACTCGCGGCCGATCCCGCCGATCTGCGCAAGGCGGATCGCCTGCTTCAGGCCGTACAGGAAGCGCTGATTCTGCGCGACGAGCGGGACGCCCAGTCCGCCAAAACGACGCAGGCGCGAATCGAGGCGCGCGCGGCGCGGGAAAAAATTTCTTCCGAAATCACCGACGCCCCGGCGCAATCGGAGCGTCCCACCGAAACCTTCCGTGCGCAGCAGGCTGCCCGGGCGGAAAAAATCGTGGAGGCCTTCAACAACACCGAAACCAAGACCTGTCCGCATTGCAACACCACGCTCCCCGTGACCTCCACGCTTTGCTTCTGCGGCTACAATTTTTCACGCCACGATTTCATGCTGCCGAGGGCCGTGGACAATTCGCTGGACGCGGACAAACCCCGCAGAAAATAATCGGATTAACCGCTGTAGAGCAGCTTCACCAACGCGGTATAAGCCTCGTTATCGTAACGACGGAAACGCAGCGCCACGCCGTTCTTGTCCACGCGCACCACGTCGGCGGGCAAGCGGTACAGGCCGTGTTGATCGCGCTCCCTGAGCGCCAGCACCGCTTCGATCATGGCGCCCGGCACGAGCTCTTCCCGATCCATTTCGATCATGGCGCCGCCGAGACTGAGGTCGCGCAATCTCCAGCTTTTCGAGTAGGCAAAATCGTGGTTGATCACGATGTTGAGTGAAATTCTCTTGCGAATGCTGGTGCGTTGCTCGGTTTTCATTATTTCCCCCGGTATGCCGCTCCGCGCGGTCCAATGATGTTATTGTCGTGAGCGCAGGTCAATCGCGGCTCATCGGACAAGAGAAAAATAGGGGAAATTCCGCTACCGTCCACCCCGAAATGGATATCTGGTTATTTTTCCGGATTCAGATATGCTTTTGCATCAGCAAGGCTTCAAATCCGCCACCCACGGGGGATGTCCCATGTCGGCATTGATCGTCACCACGCCGTTCCTGCCGGCTGAACCGCTGCGCAAGCGCGCGCCGGCGTTCGATGAGCACGGCAAGGCATTGAGCGACTTCATGATGCTGTTTCCGGGACTGGTGAAAAAACCGCAGCACCACATCCAGGCCACGATCGAGCATATCCAGAAGGTGTTCGCGCAATTCGATCAGGCGGTGGTGTTCGCCGAACTCAATCTCAAACTCAGCCTGCTGTGGATCAGCGTCAAGCCGATTCCGGGGATCCGCTTCCAGATCGCCGAGGCTTTGCGCGCGGTCATTCCCGAAGCGCGTCTGGTTTCGCACATCTGACAGTTGCGTCGCCGGCGGGCATCCGGCCCGCATCGGGCGACGAAACGGCGTGCAAATTTGCGGCGTTCCGTACCCTTGTAGACCGGCTTGCCGGCATTGTCATGATTTGCCATGGTGCCCTCTTCCGGCGCGGGTCTTGGCGGACAAACCGGCCGGTTGGTTCAGATGCCGGATAACAAGACAGAAAACGTGCCAAGGCTAAACATTCGAGGAAAAGCGCAACCCTAATACCCATGCCGCCTGGAACAGGAACACCAGGACCCCGCCGGCCGCCGGATAAACCGCCTGCTCCATCCCGATCCACACCATCACACCGGCCGCTAGAAAAACCAGCGAGCGCAGACCGCTGCCCCACGCCAGCCGCCGGACGCCGGATTCATAGGCGGCGCCCCGTCGTGCCGGCCAGAGCCAGACAGGCAGAAGATAACTGACCGCGCCGGTCACCAATGGAAAAAGAAATATAAAAAAGAATAACGACAGACTGGCGCCGGCGTGGCGCGCATCGATGGCATGCCAACCGGACGCGATCAGCACCGTGAGCAAACCCAAAACGGCGGCGCCTAGCGAAGCCGCAGGACGATGCCATCCCCAAACCGGTTTGCTCCGGCTCGTGACGAGAGCCGCGGCAAAACGCAAAAGCGGAATCAACCAGAGCACAACGCCCGGCCAGACAAGCCACGTCAACCAGGCCGATCCCGTCGCGATGAGCAGGGCGCCGGTCACCGCTGGATAAAGATCGCCATGTAAACGCACGTGCGTGTCGGGATCGACGTATCCGGCGGCCGTGGGAATCAGCACGCGCAGGGTGCCGAAGGCGGTGAGTCCGACGAAGCCCAGGAGATTGACGTGCAGATGGAAACGTCTGAGGTTTGTCCGGAATTCAGGCAGATACGTTGCCACGAGTATCGCCGTCAGTCCCAGCAACAGACAAACCAGGGCCCATTGGTACCAGGCCAGGCCGGGATGCGGCCGGCCGAGCATGGTGCGGGCGCGGTAACTCATCCAGCCGAACAATATTCCGGTCGCGATTATGCCCAGGACCGCGGGAATGGGGAGCAGATCACGACGCCAGAAAAGACCGGCCGACACCAGCACCCCGGCAACCAGCGCCAGCAGCGGCGCCATGAATGGCGGCCATCCCGCCGCCCGGCTGCGCGTCAGAACCGGCGCGAAATAGATCATCGCGCCCATGATGAGCGGCATGATGCCGACCGCCATGACGAGATGGACAATTGACGGCTCGCCCTGCGGGAAGCCATGCCGCAAAACCATGGCGGCGAAAAAGACGGTCACTGCTACAACCGCCAGCGCCGTCATGACGCGGGCGGGGAACTTGGATGAATCAGCCGTCACTCGTCCGTCACGCAACCGTCGGAAGCGTTCTTCACGCTCTTTATGTATTTGTAGAGCGTGCCGCGCGTGGCCTTGTAGGCGGGCATTTTCCATGCCGCCTTGCGCCGGAGCATTTCGGCATCATTGACGGCGACGCTCAGTTCGTTCCTGGCGGCATCCATGGTGATCACGTCGCCGTCGCGTATCAGCGCAATCGGCCCGCCCTCCTGCGCCTCGGGCACCACGTGACCGATGATGAAGCCGTGCGAACCGCCGGAGAAACGCCCGTCGGTGATCAGCGCCACGTCCTTGCCCAAGCCGGCGCCCATGATCGCGGAAGTCGGCGTCAGCATTTCCGGCATGCCCGGGCCGCCTTTCGGGCCCTCGTAGCGGATCACGACCACGTCGCCCTTTTTGATCTCGTTGCGCTCGAGGCCCTTCAGCATGTCCTCCTCGCAATCGTACACGCGCGCCGGCCCGGAGAAGCGCAGACCCTCCTTGCCGGTGATCTTGGCCACCGAACCGCCGGGGGCGAGGTTGCCTTTCAGGATCTGGATGTGCCCGGTCGGCTTGATCGGCTTCTCGATCGGCATGAACACATGCTGTCCGGCCTTGAGTCCGGGAAGCCTGGCAAGATTTTCGGCGACGGTATTGCCGGTGACGGTGAGGCAGTCGCCATGAATCATCCCCTGCTCGAGCAGATATTTCATGACCGCGGGCGTACCCCCGGCATTGTGCAGATCTTCCATCACGTATTTGCCGGACGGCTTGAGATCGGCGAGGAACGGCACGCGGTTGCTCACTGCCTGGAAGTCGTCGATGGCCAGCGGCACGCCCACGGCGCGCGCCATGGCGATGAGATGCAGCACGGCGTTGGTCGAGCCGCCGAGCGCCATGACGATGACCATGGCGTTTTCGAACGCCGCACGCGTCATGATGTCGCGCGGCTTGATGTCTTTTTCCAGCAGCTGGCGTATCGCCCGGCCGGCGCTCAGGCATTCTTCCAGTTTGCCCGGCTCGACCGCGGGCATGGACGAGCTGTACGGCAGCGACATGCCGAGCGCCTCGATCGCGCTTGCCATGGTGTTCGCGGTGTACATGCCGCCGCAGGCGCCCGCGCCGGGGCAGGAGTGCTGCACGATGTCCTGGCGCGTTTCCTCGCCGATCTTTCCGGCGATGAATTCACCGTAGCTCTGAAACGCGGACACGATGTCGAGCGTCTCGCCGTGATGACCGTGACCGGGCTTGATGGTGCCGCCGTAGACCATGATCGCCGGACGGTTCAGCCGCCCCATGGCGATGAGGCAGCCGGGCATGTTCTTGTCGCAGCCGGGCAACGCAATCAGCGCGTCGTACCACTGCGCCGACACGACGGTTTCGATCGAATCGGCGATGATGTCGCGCGATTGCAGCGAATAGCTCATGCCTTCCGTGCCCATGGAAATGCCGTCGGACACGCCGATGGTGTTGAAGCGCAATCCCACGAGACCCGCGGCCTGCACGCCTTCCTTCACCTTCGCCGCCAGGTCGTTGAGATGCATGTTGCAGGTGTTGCCCTCCCACCAGTTGGCGACGATGCCGACCTCGGCCTTGTTCATGTCCTCGGCGGTGAGACCGACGCCATAGAGCATCGCCTGGGACGCACCCTGGGACTTGGGTTGCGTGATGCGGGAACTGTAACGGTTCAGCTTCATCGCCATGCATGACTCCGGAATAAATTCGTCAGACCTCTGTTCGCGGAGAACAACGGGTCCGACATCGTTCTTTATATATGCTGTTTCCCGCCGTGCGGAATTTTCACGGCGGCAAGGGACGGGATTTTACCGTAGAGTCCGGAAAAGCGCCGAGGGAAAATGACAGCGGACTAACGCGCCCGCTTCGACGGGCGCGGCGCAAGCAAGGGAACCGCCGGGTCAGGCGCCCAGCGCCCGGGCCGCCCGGCTCACGTCCTTCTGCTTGACCCAGAGAATCGCGCCAAACCGCCCGGCGCCGGCGCTGACGGCGTCCACGGCCGTGACGTTGATCTTGGACGTGGCCAGCCGCGACGTAATCCGGGCGATGGCGCCGCGCTGGTCCGAGCCGCGGATGAGAAACGCGGTCTTGCGTTCGCGCAGCCGCAGTTTCATTCCGCGCGCGACGGCGAGAAAGGTTTTCGGATTGACGGGAATGAAATCCATCTGCGCCTGCCGGCCGCTGGGGAAACCGGTGAACGCGAGCAGATTGATTCCGGCCTTCGCCAATCCCGCCAGGATACGGCCCGCCTCGCCCGGCCGGTTGGGAACCTGCATCGCGAAGTAACTGACCTTCAGTGCTCTCATGTCTGTCTCGCCTCCGAGCGATGGGAATTGAACGTTTGTCGGTTTGTCATAACACGCCGCCGGTGGAAATTCAAACACGGCGCATAAACGGTTGGCGCGGGCGCGCCAATCAAGGTAATATTGCCGGGACAATCAGATTTTCCTTCCGCTGTCCCGCCCGCGCCACCGCATCGACTTTGGCCGGGCCGGGTCAGCCGCTGTAATCAAGCTGTTCCGGCGAAGCGGTATCGCGCCAACAAAAAATGCAGGTTCCGCCTCCCTGGGTGGCGGTTCTCAAGCCAAGTCTGACACCGGTATTCATTTCGAGGTGAAGATGGCTGAAAAATCGAAGATCGAGCCGTTTGCCGTCAAGGATTGCGCCCTGTCCGCGATCGCCACCGGCCGGCGCGCGCAGAACCTGCGCGAGCTGCGCGACGGTCTGCTCACGGTGCACCCCGGAAGCATTTATTACCACTTCTGGGGCAGGCTGCTGCGACCGAGCTTCGACGATCCCGAATACAACAACGACTTCGCCGCGTGGGCGCGACACCGCTTGCACGACGTCAAGCTCGCCGAACGGCTCGGGGTCATCGACCCCGCCGAGTTCGGCGAAATCGAAGCACTGCGCCAGGAGGTCATCGACGTCATCGAGGAACGTCTCGATGAGACCGAATTCCTCTCGTGGGCGCCGCGCGACCACCAGTTCCACTTCATCCGCGCGCAGACCGTGGTGTTCGACACCCGGCGACGTCTCGAGCATCCGCGGGAACTGGCGGCGACGATTCCCGGCCTGTCGGTGGGCAGCATCTATTATCACGCGATCGACGCACGCCGCCGCGAGCCCCAGGGCGTGGACGATTTCAGCGCCTGGCTCGCGCGCTTCGGCGGCCATTATGCCGATCTGAGCACGCGCCTGGCGGGGCTCGACCCCTACTTCGTGACGCTGACCGAATTGCGCGATCAGCTGTCTTCCGTTTTCTCGGACTATTTCAGGGAGGACGGACGATGACGATGTTGTCCGATTACGCCGGGGTCGTGGGAGAGGATGTCATCGACCATCTCAGGCAGTTGGCCGCGCCGCTCAACGGCATGAAGATCGTGCACGTCAATTCCACGCGCCAGGGCGGCGGCGTGGCCGAAATCCTGAGCTGGCTGATCCCGCTCCAGCGTGAGCTGGGCATGGAGGCGCGCTGGGAAATCATCACCGGCAAAAACGAGTTCTATCAGTGCACCAAGCATTTTCATAACGCCTTGCAGGGCGCCCCCGCCCTGATTTCCGAAGGCCTGCTCAAGGCGTACGAAGCGACCAACCGCGACGCCGCGGAGGAGCTTGGCCCGGTGCTGCGCGACGCCGACGTGGTTTTCATCCACGATCCCCAGCCGGCGGCGCTGCTCAAGCACTTTCCCGACCGCAAAGGCAAATGGATCTGGCGCTGTCATATCGACGCCAGTCATCCCTACCGGCCGGTGTGGAAATATCTGCGCGGCCTCGTGGCCGGTTACGACGCCAGCATCTTCTCGCTCGCCGATTTCGTGCAGATGCTGCCGCACACGGTTTACCTGGTCCCGCCCAGCATCGATCCGCTGAGCGAAAAAAACATGGACCTGCCGGCGGAGGAGGTCACCGGCGTTCGCGGCCGGTTTGGCATCGATCCCGCGCGGCCGATGATGTTGCAGGTGTCGCGCTTCGATCGTTTCAAGGATCCCCTCGGCGTGATCGAGGCTTATCGTCAGGCGACGGCGTTCATTCCCGCGTTGCAACTGGTGCTCGCCGGCGGCGGCGCCAGCGACGACCCCGAGGGCGAGGCGGTGCTGGCCGAGGTGCGCGCCGCCGCCCGGGAGGACCCCGACATCCACATTCTGCTGCTGCCGTCCGACGCGCATCGCACCATCAACGCGCTGCAGCGCGCCGCGGATTTCGTGCTGCAAAAATCGCTCAAGGAAGGCTTCGGTCTGACCGTGGCCGAATCCATGTGGAAAGGCAAACCCGTGATCGGCGGCGACACCGGCGGCATCCGCCTGCAGGTGATCAATCACCACACCGGGTTTCTGGTGAATTCACCCGAGGGCGCGGCGCTGCGCATACGCTACCTGCTGCATCACCGTGAAAAACTCGTGGAGATGGGCATCAAGGCGCGCGAGTTCGTGCGCCAGAATTTTCTGACCACGCGCCAGCTGCGCGAATACCTGACACTGATGGTCGGCCTGACGCACGGGGCCGAAGACCGGGTGAGACTGGGATAAACGCATCATGCAGGCCACCGACCAACAGCGCCATCTTGCGGATTTCTTTCAGCGCCTCGCCGCGGCGCCGCATCGGACGCTGCTGCTCGATTACGACGGCACGCTCGCGCCGTTCAAGGTCCGGCGTGACGAGGCGCTGCCCTATGCCGGCGTGCGCGAGCTTCTCGATGCGATCATGCAGGGCGGCCATACCCGCGTCGTCATCGTCAGCGGCCGCTGGACGCGCGATCTCATTCCGCTGCTCGGCCTCAAGCGCCTGCCCGAAGTCTGGGGTTCGCACGGCTGGGAACAGCTCAAACCCGGCGGCGAATACGCCGTCGCGCGCATGAACGAAGCGGCGCTGCGACAACTCGCGGACGCCGATGCCTGGACCGCCGAGATCGAGGCCCAGGGAGGACGTTGCGAGATCAAGCCCGGCGGGCTGGCGATCCACTGGCGCGGACTCGGCCACGACCGGATCGCCGACATCCGCGGCCTTGTGTTCCAGAACCTGTTGCTGAAGGAAATGCACAAAACCCTCGTGTGGCATGACTTCGACGGCGGCATCGAGCTGCGCGTGCCCGGTCGCCACAAGGGCTTCGTGGTGGACACCGTGCTTTCCGAAATGGACCCGGAAACCGCCGCCGCCTACCTTGGCGATGACACGACCGATGAAGACGCGTTCAAGGCCATCCACGGCCGGGGCATCGGCGTGCTGGTGCGTCCGCAGTTCCGCGCCACGGCCGCGGATTTCTGGTTGCAACCGCCGGAAGAACTGCTCGATTTCCTGCGCCAGTGGCATGAAGCCAGCGGAGGGACGAAATGAATCTGCTCGGGCAAACCTACTACGGAAACACGCTGCGGGACTGGTTGACGGCCCTGGCCGTCGTCATCGCGCTGACGCTGCTGCTGCTCTTCGCCAAACGCCTGGTTCTCGCCCGGCTCGCGGTCTGGTCGCGCAAGACCGAAACCCGATTCGACGATTTCATCACGGACGTCCTTGCCGGCACCCGCTTCCTGTTCCTGATCGTGATCGCGTTCTACTTCGGATCGCAATACCTGGAACTGCCCCCGAAGCCGACGCGCCTGATCACGCACATCGCGATCATCGCGCTGCTGGTGCAGGCGGCGCTGTGGGGCAACCGCGGCATCGCGCAGTGGCTCGGCGGTTACCTGAAGCGGCACAAGGATACCGACGCCGCCGGCGCGACCACCGTATCGGTGCTGGGATTCATCGCGCGGGTGGCGTTGTGGTCGGTGCTGCTGCTGATGATCCTGGACAACCTCGGGTTCAACATCACCGCGCTCGTGGCGAGCCTCGGCGTCGGCGGCATCGCCGTGGCCCTCGCGGTGCAGAACATCCTCGGCGACATCTTCGCCTCGCTCTCCATCGCCATGGACAAGCCCTTCGTGATCGGCGATTTCATCATCATCGATGAAATCATGGGGACCGTGGAATACATCGGGCTCAAGACCACCCGCCTGCGCAGCCTGAGCGGCGAGCAGATCGTGCTATCCAACAACGACCTGCTGAAAAGCCGCATACGCAATTACAAGCGCATGCACGAGCGCCGCGTGGTGTTCGGCTTCGGTGTCGTCTACCAGACACCCCCCGCGCAGCTCAAAATGATCCCCGCGATGGTGCGGGAGATCATCGAGGCGCTGGAGAAAACCCGCTTTGACCGGGCGCACTTCAAGGAGTACGGCGACTCGTCGCTGAATTTCGAGGTCGTCTACTTCGTCAAGGACCCGGATTACAACCTCTACATGGACATCCATCAGGCCGTCAATCTGGCCATCTTCGAACGCTTTGCCGGGGCAGGCATCGAATTCGCCTACCCGACGCGCACGCTGTATCTCCACCGCGAGACCGGAGCGGCTCATGGCTGACCATGCCCGTCCACGGACAGCCCGTTCATTGCGCCTCGGCCTGCTTATCGCCGCGATCATCGGGCTCGTCACCGGCCTGTTCGCCTGGCGCCAGGTTCAGAATGAGCGCGCGATAGATCTGGAGGACGTGGGGCGGCGCGCGCATGCATTGGCGCAGCAGCTTTCCGACCGGGTCTTGTACGCGCTGACGATGCCGGACACGCAGGCGCGCGCGTTGTTGCGGCCACGGGTCGAGGGTTATCAGCGGCTGCTCGGTTACGCGGTATATCGCGCCGATGGCCGGTTGGTCGCGGCGGGCAAAGCCATCTCCGACTTCACCGACAAACTCGACGGCGCGATGCGGGAGGCGCTGCAATCCGGAAGCGAAGTCACGCAACTCACGCGCGGCGCGGGCATGCGGGTCCATGTTTTTGCCAAGAAGTTTCCCGAAAATGGCGAGGCGGAAGGCGTGCTGGTGGTGGTGCACGACGTGTCCTATATCGACGACCGCGCCCTCGTCCGGCTCGCGCAGTTCGCCTTCTGGGTCCTGATCGTCTCGCTGCTGGCGGTGGCGCTGGTCGTGGGCAGCACCTGGTTCGTGTACGAGCGGCCGCTCACCAAGCTCGCCGACTGGATGCGGCGCCTGCGGGTGGAGAACGTCGCGGAATCGCCACCGCCGGGGCTGCCCTCGAGACGATTGCGCAGCGAATCGGACCGTCTTGCGGCGTCGTTCCGCGCGGCGCGCTCCACCGGCCGGGCGCTGTCGGAGGCGGCGCTGCATGCCGAACAGGTGTGGACCCCGGAACGGCTGCGCGCGCACGCGGTGGCCGCCCTCGGCGAGGCGCACCAGCTCATCGTGGCGAGCAATCGCGAACCCTACATGCACCAGTGGCGCGACGGCCGGTCGCATGCGATCGTCCCGGCCGGCGGTCTCGTGACCGCGCTCGATCCGGTGCTGCAAACCTGCGGCGGCGTCTGGATCGCTCACGGCGCGGGCAACGCCGACCGCGCGAGCGCCGACGCCGGCGGTCGGCTCACGGTGCCGCCCGACGACCCGCACTACACGCTCAAGCGCGTGTGGCTCACGCGCGAGGAGGAGGAAGGTTACTACTACGGCTTCTCGAACGAAGGCCTGTGGCCGCTCTGTCACCTGGCGCACGAACGCCCCATCTTCCGCGCCGAGGACTGGGAACATTACCGCCGCGCCAACCGCCGTTTCGCGGACGCGGTGCTGGACGAGGCGGGCTCGGGCAAGGCGGTGGTGCTGGTGCAGGATTACCAGCTCGCGCTCGTGCCGCGGATGCTCAAGGAGGCGCGTCCCGACTTGCGCGTCGGGCTGTTCTGGCACATCCCCTGGCCCAATCCGGAGGCGTTCCGCATCTGTCCCTGGGGCGTGGAAATCCTCGACGGCATGCTCGGCGCCGATCTCCTCGGCTTTCACCTGCAATCGTACTGCAACAATTTCCTCGATACGGTGGATCGCGTGCTCGAGTCGCGCCTCAACTGGGATCACTTCTCCGTGGAACTGCGCGGCAACCGCACGCGCGTGCGGCCGTTTCCGATCAGCGTGCAACCGTGGTCCGAGCGCCATGTACCGACGGACGAAACGCTCGCGCGCCAGATCGACGAACTCAAATTGCAGCACCAGCTCGGGGACGCATTCATCGCGGTCGGCGTGGATCGCATCGACTACACCAAGGGCCTGTCGGAGCGCTTCCGCGCCGTCGCGCGGCTGCTCGAAAAATATCCGCAGTACCGCGGGCGTTTCACGTTCGTCGAGCTCGGCGCGCCCTCGCGCACGCACATACCCCGCTACCGCGAGCATCTGGACATGCTCGAGGCGCTGGCCGACGAGATCAACTGGAAGTACCAGAGCGAAGGCTGGAAGCCGATCCATTTCCTCATCGCGCACCACGACGCCAAAACCGTGCATGCGTTTCTGCGCATGGCGCCGATGTGTATCGTGAGCTCGCTGCACGACGGCATGAACCTGGTGGCGAAAGAGTACGTCGCGGCCAAGTCATCCGGCGACGGGGTGCTCGTGCTCTCCGAATTCGCCGGCGCGGCGCGCGAGCTCGCCGACGCGCTGATCGTCAATCCGTACGACACCGAGCAGTTCGCCGAAGCCATCCGCTTCGGCCTGGAAATGGACGAAGCCGAGCGGCACGCACGCATGCAGCGTCTTTCCCGCCAGGTGCAGGAGCACAATATCTACCGCTGGGCCGCGAATTTTCTCTCGGCGCTCGCCGCCGAACGCGCGACCGGCGTCGAGCCGGCCGGCAACGGCAAGGCAGCGACCGGATAGACGCGCCGCAACGCCGGCATTCATTTCGCCCCGGGGTTTGGTTATCATGCCGACCCGGGCAAACGAGGCGCCTGTCCCTTGTACAAACTGCTGCGTGCCATGCTGTTCCGGCTGGATGCCGAAACCAGCCATCGCCTTGCTTTCGCCGCTCTGGATCTGCTTCATCGCCTGCCCGGCGCGTCGCGGATCGCGCGCGCGATATGCTCCCGAAACGCGCCATCGCTGCCGGTCAGCGTCATGGGCCTGACGTTTCCGAATCCGGTGGGGCTGGCCGCGGGACTGGATAAAAACGCCGAGCACATACAGCCGCTGTCCGATTTCGGTTTCGGATTTCTCGAGGTCGGCACGGTCACGCCGCGACCGCAACCGGGCAACCCGCGCCCGCGCCTGTTCCGCCTCGCGCGCCACGCGGCGATCGTCAACCGCATGGGTTTCAACAACGTCGGCGTGTACCGTCTGATCACCAACCTCGTGCGCCAGGGCAAGCCCTGCCCGGTCGGCATCAACATCGGCAAGAACCGCGACACGCCCGCGGAACGGTCCGTGGATGATTATCTCTCCGCGCTCCAGGCGGTGTATGCGCACGCCGATTATGTCGCGGTGAACGTTTCCTCGCCGAATACGCCCGGCCTGCGCGATCTCCAGAACGAGCAAGACCTCGATGCCCTGCTGCGCGCGCTCAAGGCGGAACAGGCGGTGCTCGCCGAAAAACACGGGCGTTACGTGCCGATCGCGCTCAAGATCGCCCCCGACCTGGACGATGCCCAGATCGCCGCGATCGCTGGCCGCGTGCTGGAACACCACTTCGATGCGGTGATCGCGACCAACACCACCGTCACGCGTCCCGGCCTGGCGCAGGAGCCGCTTGCGGCCCAGGCCGGCGGCTTGAGCGGACGACCGCTCAAGACGTTGTCCACGGAAATCATCCGCAAACTGCACGCGCATCTGCGGGGCCGGGTGCCGATCATCGGCGTGGGCGGCGTCGAAAGCGCCGGCGACGCGTGGGAGAAACTGCTGGCCGGCGCCGACCTGATCCAGATCTACACGGGGTTCATCTACGAAGGACCGCGCCTCGTGCGCGAGATCGTGCGCGGCCTCGCCGAACGCGTCGCCGCCGCGGGTTGTCGCGACCTGCCCGAAGCCGTGGCGCGCGCGAGAAATTCCGCGCCGGCCGCGTCGGTGATTGAAGGAATATCCTAGCCGTCGACCACGACGCGGTTGCGCCCGGCTCCCTTCGCCCGATACAAAGCCTCGTCGGCGCGGTTGATCAGCTCCCGGTTGCCGCGCATGGTTGGATTGAAGCAGGCGACGCCGATGCTCACCGTTATTTTCAGCGACGGATCCGTCTGAAGGTCCGGAGACAGCAGCGAGGCGGCCTGGATTTCAACGCGCAGCCGTTCGGCCAGCGTTTCCGCGGTGCTGATCGCGGTATTGGGCGCGATCACCAGGATTTCCTCGCCGCCGTAGCGCGCCACAACGTCCGTTTCCCGGATCGTGTGCGCCGCCAGCTTGGCGAGACGATGCAGCACCAGGTCCCCCTCCAGATGTCCGTAGGTGTCGTTGATGCTTTTGAAGCGGTCGATATCCATCAACAACACGGAAAGCGGCAAATCATAACGACGCGACAGGGCGATCTCGTCGGCCAGGCGGCGCTCCAGGTAACGCCGGTTGAAAACGCCGGTGAGCGGATCGGTGATGTTCTCCTGCTCGAGCAGCACCAGGCGACGGATATCGACGGCGGTGCGCAGCGAAAGCCGGCTGACCAGGAACACGAACCAGCCGCCGAGAAAGAAAACCGCGGGCGCCATCAGGTCGCCCGAAACCTGCAGCGTCCGCCAGCTTGCCGGCAGGTAGCCGAAGTACCCGAGAAGAAATGCGACGATCATGACCCGCAACAGCCGCCAGCGATTGCGCAACGCGCCTTCCGGCAGTTCGGCGATCATCCGGCGCATGGGAACGAGCGAAAGCATCAGCAAAACGGCGCCCGCGAGGACCAGTCCAACGGCGATCAGATGCAGCATCGGTCGTTACCATTGCCGAAACGATTGCGGCTCCGACTGGATCGATCGGCCGCCGTGAGCCATGAAACGGCGTCGCTCCTGCCGAAAATTCTCCTTCCAATCAAAGTGTAGTCGCGACCCGCCGCCATGTCCGCGCTCGTCATTTAAAAAATTTTTCCCGGATCGCTCCGCCGGCGATGCCGGTTCAGTTTCTTGTCCACCAGAGAGAACGGTTGTTCGCCGGCATGGCGCGGTCGCCCGCCAGCGTCAATCCGTTTTCCATGGCTGCGCAGTTGACGTCCTCGAACCGGCGCACGCCCGACAACGGGTCGCGCGCCTTCAGCCAGCGGTCGAACTCCTCGTTGCTGGGTTCGAGCGGCCGGTCCGCGTACCGATACGGGCCGTAAACATACAGGATGCCGCGGGGCGCGAGCCGCCGCGCGGCGCCGGCAAACAGTCTTTTCACTCCCTCCCACGACACGATGTGAACCGTGTTGATGCATACCACCGCCTGCGCCGCGCGCACCGGCCAGTCGCCGGAAAACAAATCGAGATCCAGCGGCGCGCGCAAATTCGCCAGCCCGGCCTCGTCGCGCCACGCGGAGATGCTCGGAAGGTTCGCCGCCACGTCGGTCGGTTGCCAGATGACATGCGGCAAACCGCGCGCGAAGTGCACGGCATGCTGGCCGCTGCCGCTGCCGATTTCGAGCACCAGGCCGGGTTCGACCAGAATCTCGCGCAACACCGCCAGGATCGGTTCCTTGTTGCGCTCGCAGGATGGCGAAGATTGCTTCATCTGTTGCGGTATGGTGGATTATTATGTTCGCCAAGGCAATCATGGAGGAGCGTCCATGCCGTATCTGAAAATCCAGACGAATCGCGAAGTGGCGGATGACGTCAGACAGGAGATTCTGAGAAAAGCGTCGCTGTTGGTGTCGAAAAATCTCGGCAAACCCGAAACGTACGTCATGGTGCGCTTCGATCCCGCGCAACCCATGATGTTCGCCGGCAATAACCACCCCTGCGCCTATCTGGAGCTCAAATCCATCGGCCTGCTGGAAAGCAAAACTGAAATGCTTTCCAGCGTGTTATGTCAGTTCGTGAACGACGAACTCAAGATTCCGTCGGAGCGGATTTATATCGAATTCGCCGACGCCAGGGATTCCATGTGGGGCTGGAACAGCGGAACGTTCTAAAAGCTGTCTCAAAACCTGCTGCGCGTTCTGCGCTCCTTTCCCGCTGCGCCGTCCGGCTTCGCGGGAAAGTCCGGGGCCGCCATCCCTGGCGGCACGAACGTCCTCACCGGACGTTCGTGATATCTGCGCCTCACCCTCACCCGCTGACGGCCGCTCGCGACGATTTTGAGACAGCTTCCAGCTCCGGGAGCTTCAGCCCTTGACCACTCCAAGCAGAGCCTCGCACACGCGCTCGATGTGATCGAGCGGCATGCCGGGGTAGACGGGAAGCGACAAGGTTTCGGTGCAGGCGTGCTCGCACACCGGCAGGCTGCCGGGTTTGTAACCGAGACGCTTGTACACCTCTTGCAGATGCAGGCCCTGCGGATAGCACTGCGAGGTGCCGATTTGCGCGTCGGTCAGCGCCTGGCGCACGGCGTCGCGTTTCGGAACGCGGACGGTATAGAGATTGAAGGCGTGCATGCCCTGCTTGGGCAGGCTCGGTGTTTTCACCGCGGTGCCGGCAAAACGTTTCGTGTATTCGGCCGCGACCTGCTGCCGTCCGGCGATGTCGTTCCGGATGGTGCGGAGCTTGATGCGCAGCACCGCGGCCTGCACTTCGTCGAGGCGGCTGTTGCAGCCGATTTCCGTATGAATAAACGGCTTCACCGCGCCGTGGTTGCGCAGACGGCGGATGTGCTCGTTGAGCGCGTCGCTGTTGGTGGTGATCATGCCGCCGTCACCGTAGCAACCCAATACCTTGGTCGGGTAGAAACTGTAGCTGCCGGTGTCGCCGATCGAGCCCGTCACCTTGCCGCCGGCAGTGGCGCCGAAGGCCTGGGCGCAGTCCTCGACCACCGCCAGCTTGCGCTCGCGCGCGATTTTCATGATCTCGTCCATCTCGGCCGGATGGCCGAAAATGTGCACCGGAAGAATCGCGCGGGTTTTCGAGGTGATCTTTTGGCGGATGCTCGCCGGGTCGATGCAGAAACTGTCCGGCAAAATGTCGGCGAACACCGGCGTCGCGCCGACGACGTCAATGGCTTCGCTCGAGGCGAAGAAGGTGAACGGCGTGGTGATGACCTCGTCGCCCGGCCCGACGCCGAGCGCGCGCAGCGACAGGATCAACGAATCGGTGCCGTTGGCCACGCCGATGGCGTGCTTGACCCCGACGTAGGCGGCGAATTCCTTCTCGAATTCGGTGACGTTCGGGCCGAGGATGAAACTGCCCCTGGCGCCGGTGGCGCGGATGGCATCGAGCCATTCGGCCTCGAGCTTCTTGTACTGGGTGGAAAGATCCAGGAACGGGACGGGCGAGGTCTTGGTTACCGCGTGCATGCAGAAATTTTCTCCTTAACCAGGTGCGCGACGCGCAGCGCCTCCAGCCCGACGTGGCCGTTGACCACGGGCGGGGTGTTGGTGCGCACCGCTTTGACAAAGTAATCCAGCTCCGCGTCGAGCGGCGGACGCGGCGTGATCGAGACCGACTCGGTGACGATCGTGGGCCACTCGGCGTCGCCCTCGCCCGGCCTGGCGTGCACCACCTCGAGCTTCTGGTCGGCGTAATCGAGGCCGTAATACTGATGGTCGCCGAAGACGCGGATGCGGCGCATTTTCTTGTTCGACACGCGACTGGCGGTGACGTTCGCGACCGCGCCGTTCTCGAACTCGATGCGCGCGTTGGCGATGTCGACGTGATTCGTAATCACGGCGATGCCCGTGGCGGCGACGCTCTTGATGTCGGATTTCACCAGCGACAGCACGATGTCGATGTCGTGGATCATGAGGTCCGTGACCACGTCGACGTCGGTGGCGCGCGCCACGAACGGGCCGATGCGGTGCACCTCGATGAAGCGCGGGTTCCGCACCCGCTCCGCCAGCGCCATGACGCCGGCGTTGAACCGCTCGAGGTGGCCGACCTGGAAGATGATTCCGGCGCGCTCGGCGAGCTTCACCAGCTCGGCCGATTCCTCGTAGGTCGGCGCGATGGGTTTTTCCATCAGCATGTGCACGCCGTGCTCGAGGAACGGCCGCGCGACCTCGCTGTGGTACACCGTCGGCACCACGATGCTCACCGCGTCGACCTTGCCGAGCAGCTCGCGCGCGTCGGCGTAGGCGCGGCAGCCGTGCTGTTGGGCGATCTCGTGCGCCGCCTTTTCATTGACGTCGGCGACGCCGACCAACTCGACGTCCGGCAGCGAGGCATAGATGCGCGCGTGAATGCGGCCGAGATAGCCCACGCCGGCGACGCCGACGCGCAGCTTCTCGCCATCGCCTTTCGGGGGTATGTGGGTAACGGCGGTCATCGAATGCTTGGGTGGCGAAATCCTTCAGCCAGGTCGAAAACAAGGCGATTGCATGTTCGCGGCGGGAATTATACCGGAATTCAACGCTGCCGCCATGAACGCCGCGCTCAATGTTTCAGTCGCCACGCCCCGGATTCGACGAACACCCGGTACAGCGCGGCGTCGATCCTGGCGGCCTTGGCCTCGGCGGCGAGGATGTCCAGCGCCTTCTCTTCCGGCAGGCCCTGCTTGTACGGGCGGTCGCCGGCCGTGAGCGCGTCGTAGATGTCGGCGATGGTCATGATGCGCGACTGCACCGGGATCGCCGGACCGGCGAGGCGGCGCGGATAGCCGGATCCGTCGAGCTTCTCGTGGTGCGAGAACGCGATCGTGGGCAGGTTCGCCAGATTTTTGGTCCACGGTATCAGGCTCAGGAACGCGTAGGTGTGGCTGACGTGCGACTCGATCTGGGCGCGCTCCTCGGCGTTCAGGCTGCCCTTGGACAAGGCGAGATCGGCGAACTCGAAATCATGCAGCAGCGGCTGTTCCTCGCCGTCCTCGCCGGGGAACCGGAACGTGACCACCGCGGCCAGCTCGGCGCCGACTTCCTCGTGCGACACCGTCGGTTCGTTCGCGCGCAGCACGTGTTGCAGAAATTCGTCCAAACGCGCGCGGTCGGCGGCGAGCTCGCGCTCGATCTCGCGGCGGCGCGCGTCGAATTCGTCGCCGTTGCGATGACGCGCGTCGTGTAATTCGAGCAGGCGCCGGTAAGCGCGCCGTTCGAGGCTGGCGCGCGCGTAGCGAAAGCGCTGCTTGAGCAGGTCGAGATGCCCCGGCTGGAGCTTCTTGGCCTTGACCAGCACGTTCTCGCGCACGCCGACCTTGCCGAAGTCGTGCAACAGCGAGGCATAACGCAGCTCGCGCAGTTGTTCCCGGGTGAAACGCAGGTCGCGCAAGTCGGGATCGTCGGCCCGGTCCGCGGCCACGGCGACGCGCTCGGTGAAATCGGCGACGCGAAACGAATGACCGGCCGTGGTCGGATCGCGCGCCTCGATGGCCTGCACCGAAGCCTTGATGAAACCCTCGAACAGGCGCTCGATGTCGGCGTACAGCATCGAGTTCTCGATCGCCACGCCCGCCTGCCCCGCCAGCGCCATGGCGATGGCGCGGTCCGGCTCTTCGAAAGGAATCACATGGTTGTCGAAATCCTCGGGCCGGCGCAGCACGGCGTCGGCGCTCTGCTTGCGGTTGATCAGCTGCAGCACGCCGACGACCTCGTCCGCCTTGTTCGTGAGCGGCACGGTCAGCAGCGAACGGGTGCGGTAGCCGATGGAACGGTCCGAGGCCGGATTGAACTTGTACGGCGCCTCCGGCGCGATCGCGTAGGCGTCCGCGAGCATCACCGGCTCGCCGGTGCGCGCGACATAGCCGGCGATGCTGTATTCGCCGACCAGGGTTTTCTGCGCATCGGACGTGGCGCCGGTCGAGGCGTTCTGCCACAGGCGGAAATAAAGTTTGCCGTTGCCGTCGCGGGTGTAGATCGAGGCGCCGTCGGCGCCGGTCAGATGGCGCGCGTGGGTCAGGATCAGGCCGAGCAGCGCGTCGAGATCCTTCTCCGAGGCGAGCGCGCGGCCGATGGCGAGCACGCGCTCCAGCATCTGCGCCGCGCGCCGTTCGCCGCCCTCGCGCAGCAACGCGCGAGCCGACTTGAGCGCGGCATAGGTCGCCTCCCTGGAGCATCGCGCGTCCAGCACGCCGGCCACCCGCGGATGATCGAGCAGCGAACGGTCCACCGGTTCGGCGGGGTCGCGGAGCCAGAGAATCACGGCGAACGCCGGCGCCGGCGTGTTCTCGGCCTTGCGACGCGACAAGGCTTCGCGCGCCAGGGACGGCGACAGGATCAGCACCGCGCCTTCGATGTCCTTCCGGATTTCCGCGAGCGCGCTGAAACGGCGCTGGCGCTCGGGCGGCGCGAAGGACCGCAGCACCTCCGCGTCGAGTTGCGCCTCCTGCGCGATCAGCAAGGCGGGTCGGATTTCCGTCATCGGTCGGAACAGTATTGTTGCACGGGACTGACAAACACCCTACAGTCACTTCCGTGACGCTGCAACCCCGTCAGCGTTCCACTCTGCCCCGCAGTAACGGCTTCGGTCATGGAACAAAAGACAGTCCTGATTACCGGCTGCTCCTCGGGCATCGGTCGCCGTCTCGCGCGCGGCCTGCGCGAGCGCGGCTACCGCGTGTTCGCCACCGCGCGCCAGGCGGCCGACGTCGAGATGCTGGCGCAGGAAGGGTTTGAAAGTTTCCCGCTGGACCTGGATTCGTCGGGCTCGATCCGCGATGCCGTGGAAACAGTGCTCATACGCACGCAGGGCCGGCTTTACGCGCTCATCAACAACGGCGCCTACGGTCAGCCCGGCGCGGTCGAGGATTTGTCGCGCGCGGTATTGCGGGCGCAATTCGAGACCAACCTGTTCGGCACGCAGGAGCTGACCAATCTGGTCATCCCCGCCATGCGCGCCCAGGGCGAGGGCCGGATCGTGCAGATGAGCTCGATGCTCGGCATCGTGTGCCTCGCCTACCGCGGCGCGTATAACGCCACCAAGTACGCGCTCGAGGCGCTGTCGGACACGCTGCGCCTGGAGCTGCGCGACACCAATATATACATCTCGATCGTCGAGCCCGGGCCGATCGAAAGCCGCTTCCGCGCCAACGCCCACGCCGCGTTCAAGCGCAACATCGATCGGGAGCACAGCGTGTACCGCGAATACTATGCGCGCGTGGAAAAACGTCTTGAAGGCCCCAGGCCCCTGCCCTTCACCCTTCCGCCGGAAGCCGTGCTGAAGAAAGTGATTCACGCGCTGGAAGCGCGCCGGCCGAAAGCCCGCTATGGCGTCACATTTCCCATGCACCTCTTTGCCGTGCTGCGGCGGCTGCTGCCGGTGCGCGCGCTCGATGCGGTCCTGGCCGCCGTAAGCCATGGCGGGCGCCGCTGACAATCTCATCGCTCATTTAATACCCTTACATTGCATGTTGCCTGGCATTGCAGTCAGGTTTCTTTCGCGCTAGCTTTAAAAAGGATCGCCGGGATTCCGCTGTCGGACAAAGGAATGGACCAGCGTACCCGGGAACAGGAGGAAATATCTTCTGGAAGTTTCCCGGCGAGGAACAACGAATAACAACAACGGAAAGGATCATGGACGATCTGGATTTTAAACTCCTTTTCGAAAGCGCCCCCGGGCTCTTCCTGGTGCTGCGGCCCGATGCGGATTTTACGATTCTCGGCGCGAGCAATGCCTACCTGCGCGCCACGCTTACCGAGCGGGAAAACATCGTCGGACGGAGCTTGTTCGAGGTGTTTCCCGATAATCCCGACGATCCCAACGCCACCGGCGCGAGCAATTTGCGCGCTTCGCTGGAACGCGTGCTTGCCGCCAAGGCCTCCGACGCGATGGCGGTGCAAAAATACGACATTCGCCGGCCGCCGAGCGAAGGCGGAGGATTCGAAGAGCGATTCTGGAGCCCGGTGAATTCGCCGGTGCTCGCCGCCGACGGCCGGATTCTTTACATCGTCCATCGCGTCGAGGATGTCACCGAATTCGTGCGTGTCAGTCGCCGGAGCCAGCTTGAGCGCGAACGTTCGGAAGCCCTGCAGCAACGCGGCGCGGCGACGGAATTGGAAATTCTGCGCCGCAGCCGGGATCTCGACGAGGCGAACAAAAAACTGCGGCAAGCCAACGAAAAGCTGCGCGCGGAATTCGCGGAGCGCGAACGCGCCGAGATCAGGTTTCGCGAACTGCTCGAATCCGCGCCGGATGCCATCGTCATCGCCAACCGGAAAGGCCGCATCGTTCTCGTCAACTCACAGGCGGAGAAATGGTTCGGGTACGCGCGTGACGAACTCGTCGGCCAACCCATCGAGATTCTGCTGCCGGAACGCTTTCGTCAACGACACGTCGGTCACCGCGCCGGCTATCTGGCCGCGCCACACACCCGTCCCATGGGCGGTGGATTGGAACTGTTCGGACAACGCAAGGACGGCAGCGAGTTCCCGGTTGAGATCAACCTGAGTCCGATCGAAACCGTCGATGACGTCTGGATCACGAGCATCATTCGCGACGTCACCGAGCGCCGGCGGATGGAGCAGGAGCGGCATGCCAGCGAAACACAGTTTCGCGCCGTGGCCGACAGCGCGAACGACGCCATTATTTCCGCGGACAAACTGGGCCGTGTCATCTATTTCAACAAGGCGGCGGAACGCATTTTCGGCTACAGCGCCGCCGAGATGCTTCAACAACCGCTCACTTGCCTCATGCCTTCGCGTTTCCATTCCGGACACGAGCAAGGCATCAAGCGCTTTCTCGCCGGCGGCGAGAGCCAGCTCTTGGGGAAAACGGTGGAATTAACGGGAAAAAGAAAGGGCGGCGAAGAATTTCCGCTGGATCTGTCGCTCTCGACCTGGAAAGTCGGCGAGGAGGTTTTCTTTACCGGCATCCTGCGCGACATCACGGCGCGCCGGCAGGCCGAGGAGCGCATACAGCAGCTCAATCAGGACCTGCAGCAGCGCGCCGTGCAACTCGAAGCGGTCAACCGGGAACTCGAGGCGTTCAGCTATTCCGTGTCTCATGACCTGCGCGCGCCCTTGCGCGCCATCGACGGCTTCAGCCAGATGCTCCTGGAGGATTACGCCGGGAATCTGGACGCCGAAGGGCGCAACTCCCTGCAACGCGTGCGCGCCGCCGCGCGCAAAATGGGCGCGCTCATCGACGACATGCTGAAGCTCTCGCGCGTCACGCGCGCCGAGTTGACGCTGGAGGAAGTAAACTTGAGCGAGATGGCGCGGGACATCGCGCAGGACCTGCGCCGCCAGGAGCCGGAACGCGACGGCGATTTCGTCATCGCGGCGGAACTCCGGGTCCAGGGCGATGCGCGGCTGTTGCGCATCGCGCTGCAGAATCTGCTGGACAACGCCTGGAAATTCACCCGCGGAAAAACCGGCGTGCGCATCGTATTCGACGCCGTCCTGGACGAGGACAAACACACGTACTTCGTGCGCGACAACGGCGCCGGCTTCGACATGACCTATGCCGACAAGCTCTTCGGCGCTTTTCAGCGGCTGCACGACGTCCGCGAGTTTCCCGGCGCCGGCATCGGCCTGGCCACGGTGCAGCGCGTGATCCACCGGCACGGCGGACGTATCTGGGCCGAAAGCACGGTGAACGAGGGCGCCACCTTTTATTTCACTTTATCGTGAGTCGACACAGGAGGCGAACATGGAAAGCAAGGTGATATTGCTCGTGGAGGACAACCCCGACGACGAGGCGCTGACGTTGCGCGCCTTCAAGAAAAACAACATCAAGAACAGCGTCGTGGTGGCGCACGACGGCGCCGAGGCGCTCGATTATCTGTTCGGCGCCGGCCGGCACGGCGGACGCGACGTCACCGACCTTCCCCAGGTGATGCTGCTCGATCTCAAGCTGCCCAAGGTGGACGGACTGGAAGTGTTGCGCCGCGTCCGGGAAACCGAACACACCCGGCTTCTGCCTGTCGTCATCCTGACTTCTTCCAGGGAAGAACAGGACCTGATAGCCGGCTATCGGCTGGGCTGCAACAGTTACGTACGCAAGCCGGTGAATTTCGACGAGTTCGTCGAGGCGGCGCGCCAGCTTGGCTTATACTGGCTGGTATTGAATGAAACGCCGTCGAAATAACGCGGCCAGCCGCAAGGTAAAGAAGGATTCGTCGAATGCCCGGATTGCTGCACACGCTGATCGTTGAAGACTCGGAGAACGACGCCTTGCTGCTCGTCCGCGCGCTGCGCGAAGGCGGTTACGAACCGGAGTTCGCGCGCGTCGATACGCGCGAAGCGATGCGCGCCGAGCTGGGCCGGAAGAACTGGGATATCGTGTTCGCCGATTTCACCATGCCGCGGTTCAACGCCTTCGAGGCGCTGCAACTGCTGCACGAGACCGAGATCGATCTGCCCTTCATCATCGTCTCCGGCACCATCGGAGAGGATCGCGCCGTGCAGGCCATGAAGGCGGGCGCCCACGATTACATTCTCAAGGACAACATGAAACGCCTGCTCCCGGCCGTGGAGCGCGAATTGCGCGAGGCCAGGAACCGGCGCGAACGCAAGCAGGCGGAGCAGACGATACATCGCATGGCGTTCTACGACATGCTCACCGATCTGCCCAACCGCGGCAACTTCCGCAACCAGGCGCAACAGGCGATCCAGGCCGGCATCCGGGAAGAACGACTGGTGGCGATGTTGATGATGGACCTGCGGCGATTCAAGGAAGTCAACGACACCCTGGGTCACCGTTGCGGCGACCAGCTCCTGCAACAGGTCGGCGCGCGCCTGCGCGCGGCCATGTTCCCGAACGACTCGGTGGCGCGGCTGGGCGGCGATGAATTCGGAATTCTGCTCCCCCGGATGGCCGCCATGGACGACATCGAGATCGTGGCGAGAAAAATACTCAATACGCTCGAAGCGCCCTTCGTCATCGAGGGGATTCCCATCGTGGTGGAAACCAGTCTCGGGGCCGTCGTCGCGCCGGAACACGGGACCGACGCCGATATCCTGCTGCAACACGCCGACGTGGCCATGTACCTCGCCAGGGAAACCGGCGCGAGCTACGCCCTTTACGACCCGGCGCGCGACCCGCACAACCCGCGGCGGTTGGCGCTGATGGCGGAACTGCGGCATGCCATCGAGAACAACCAGTTGCAATTGCACTATCAGCCCAAGATAGAGTTCGCCACGGGCGGGACGATCGGCGCGGAGGCGCTGCTGCGCTGGCGGCATCCGAAAACCGGCGTCATCCCGCCCGATCAATTCATCCGGTTCGCCGAGAATACCGGGCTGATCAGACCCCTGACGGACTGGGTGCTGAGCGCCGGCATGCGCCAATGTTCGAGTCTTCTTTCCAACGGCGCCATGCAGCATGTGGCCTTCAACGTCTCGGCCCGCTCCCTGCACGATCTGCGGTTCCCGAACATGGTCGATAAATTACTGAAGGCGAGCGGTTTCCCGCCGGAGAAGCTCATGCTGGAGGTCACCGAAAGCGCGTTCATGGTGGATTTGCAGCGCACGGTGGAAACCCTGGCGGTGCTGAACCACATGGGCATCCAGATATCCATCGACGACTTCGGCACCGGTTTTTCATCGCTGAACTACATCAAGAAGCTGCCCGTGAACGAGATCAAGATCGACAAATCCTTCGTCATCGACATGAGTTCGAACGAGAACGATCTGTCCATCGTGCGTTCGATCATCGATCTCGGGCACAACCTGGGACTGAAGGTGGTCGCGGAAGGCGTGGAGACGAAGGAAACGCTCGATCTGCTGGGAACGTTCGGTTGCGACCAGGCGCAGGGCTTCTTCATCGGCAAGCCCCGGCCGTACGAGCAACTGCAAGACTGGCTGGCGACCTCGTCCTGGCAACCCGCGCGGAGATGAACTGACGGACGTCGGGAAAATCCCCGACTTCGCGTTACCGCCTGCTCCGCCTGGCTGCTCCCAGTAAACCGAGCAGGCCGGAACCGAAGAGCCACGCGGCCGCGGGGAGCGGAACCGGAACGATATCGTACTGAACCACGTAGCCCTTGATCGAATAATAATCCGAACCGGCCGCGGGGCTGTTCACCTGATCGTTCCACTTGCCCGGCAGCACGTAGGTTCCACTCGACACGGAGGCGCCGTACATGGACAGATAGTTTTCACCCGCGCCGGAATTGTTCGGCTCGATCGCGGAAACCCAGTTCGCATAATTCACGTCGGGGCCGGCCGTGCCGTTGGTGCCGCCCTGCCAGAATTGCTGCCCCGTCGCCCACTTCCACGCCCCTTCGCTTTGGGCGTCGGAACCGCCCAGCCACACCGAGCCGATGACGCCGTTGAGCAGTCCCAGGACGAAATCGTTTTCCGTCTGGTTGAAGATGGTGACGAGATGGCCATTAATTCCGGAATACTGCATTGCCGCGGCCGCGAAGCTGGCGTCCGTCCAGCTGATGTTGTCGCTGGCGACGTATTCGTAGGCGATTCCGGAGGAGGCGACGCTGACCGCCAGCGCGGGAGAAGAAGCGAACGTCAGCGACAACGCGAGCGCCGACAGAACAGGCGCACAGGCGAGCTTGAGGGCGGAAAGGATTACCGCAGGAAAACGGCGGACGATTTGAGGTGAACGACGGCCCATGTGAAATCTCCTCCTGCTTCAACTTATTTGGAATAGAAAGACATTTCTATCCTTAGATGCAAATACTCTGGAGTCCATGAGTCTTCTATATTGTGCCCTCATTGTATCCGATAGCGTGGCGCTTCGACAACGGCGCGGAATTTCCGATTAGAAAACGCCGCTAACTGATTGAGTTCATGACGGGATCGCCTCAAGGACAGGTGCGGAAGCCGGATGCAATGAATGGCGCATATGTCTCCCGGACGATCATGGCTCCGGTGGGTTAACGCTGAAATTCAATCGAGCATCTGCGACACGAGCCCGTCGGCGAGCTTGGGCTCGAACCAGGTGGACTTGGGCGGCATGACTTCGCCGGCATCGGCGACGCGCATGAGGTCCGCCATCGAGGTGGGATGAAGCGAAAACGCGCAGGCCATCTCGCCGGAATCCACGCGCCGCTCCAGCTCCTTCAGACCGCGGATGCCGCCGACGAAATCGATGCGTTTGTCGCGGCGCGGATCGTGGATGCCGAGCGCCGGTGAAATCAGGTTGTCCTGAAGCAGGCTGACGTCGAGCCGTTTCACCGGATCGTCCGCGGGGATGCGCCCGGGCTCGATATTCAGGCGATACCACTGTCCTTTCATGTACATGCCGAATTCTCCGGCGCGGCCGGGTTTCACCATGGCCGGCTCCGGCTTTACGCTGAAGGCGGTTCCGATTTTTTGCAGGAAGCTCTCGCGCGACAGGCCGTTCAGGTCCTTGACCACGCGGTTGTAATCCAGAATCTGCATCTGGTTGTCGGGGAAAATCACGGAAAGGAAATAATTACAGGGTTCATCGCCGGTATGTTCCGGATTGGCGGCCTTGCGCGCCGCCGCCACGCGCGACGCCGCGGCCGAACGGTGATGCCCGTCGGCGATATAAAGGCAGGACATGGCCTCGAAGGCGCGCGTGATCGTGTCTATCTGTCCCGGCTCACGCATGACCCACAGCGTGTGACGCACGCCGTCGTCGGCGGTCACGTCCACGTCCGGCGCGCCGCGCGCCACGTCGCCGGCGACCGCGTCCACGACGGACGAGTGACGATAGGTCAGGAACACCGGGCCGGTCTGGGCGTTGAGCGCGTCGATCTGCCGCACGCGGTCGTCCTCCTTGTCGGGACGGGTGAACTCGTGCTTGCGGATGCGGTTGCTGTCGTAATCGGGAACGGAGGCGGCGGCGACGATGCCGGTCTGGCTGTGCGCGCCCATCACCAGCCGGTATACGTAATAGTATGGTGCGGCGTCGCGCCGCAGCACACCGGCGCCGAGCAGATTCCGGAAATTCTCCCGGCCCTTGGCGTAAACCGCGGCGCCATACGGGTCGGTGCCCGTCGGCAGATCGATCTCGGGCTTGGAGATGTGCAGAAAACTCCACGGTCTCCCCTGCGCGCGCGCACGCGCCTCGTCCGTGCTCAACACGTCGTATGGCGGCGCGATCACGTCGGCGGCGCGACCGGGCGCGGGACGCAGGCCGGGAAAAGGACGAATCAGGGACATATCGTTGCTCTATGTTGATGTTGTGCTGAAAAGGTTGTCTCCCTCACCCTCATTCCCTCTCCCGCAAAGCGGGAGAGGGAGGCGAGCCGATCGCGCTACGCGCGACCCTGTTTACCGGGCGCACATTCAAAACTACTTGCGGACGGAAATCAAACCATTCATCCATGTGGCGGAGGCCGAGGCGCTGGGCTAGCATACGCGCCGGTTTTCCAGCCTGACAGGAAAAGAATTCGATGGCCGATCCCTGCCGCAACTATCTACCGCCCGAATGGGCGCCGCAAAGCGGCGTCATGCTCACCTGGCCGCATGCGCATGGCGACTGGGCCGAACGCATGACGCAGGTCGAACCGGTGTTCGCCGAGATCGCGCGCCAGATCGGTCTGCGCGAGAAAGTGCTGATCTCCTGCTACGACCGCAAACACCGCGAGCATGTCGGACAGCTGCTCGCCGACACCGGCGTCGACATGGGCCGGGTCATGCTGCGCACCGTGCCGTCGAACGATACTTGGGCGCGCGACCACGGGCCGATCACGGTCCAGTGCCACGGCGAAACCATGCTGCTCGATTTCGGCTTCAACGGCTGGGGCGGCAAATACGGCTATGAACTCGACAACCAGATCAACCGCAAGCTTTACGGCATGGACACGTTCGGTTATTCCCCGATGCAAACCGTGGACATGGTCCTGGAGGGCGGCTCGATCGAGGTGGACGGCTCCGGCACCCTGCTCACCACCGCACGCTGCCTGCTGGCGCCGACGCGCAACCCGAAACTTTCCCGGGAACAGATCGAGGAACGGCTCATGGCTTCGCTCGGCATAAACCGCATCCTGTGGCTGCACCACGGCTATCTCGCCGGTGACGACACCGACAGCCATATCGACACGCTGGCGCGTTTCTGCGACCGGAGCACGATCGCCTATGTCAGCTGCGACGATCCCCAGGACGAACATTATGCGGAATTGAAAGAAATGGAAGCGGAGATGAAAAGTTTCCGCGCCGCCGACGGCCAGCCCTATCGCCTCGTGCCCCTGCCCTGGCCGCGCGCAAAATTCGACGAAGAGGGACGGCGCCTGCCCGCGACTTACGCGAATTTTCTCGTCATCAACGGCGCGGTGCTGGCGCCGACCTATGAAGACCCGGCTGACGCCGTAGCGCTGGCCCGTCTCAAGGAATGCTTTCCGGACCGCGAAATCGTGCCGGTCAACTGTCTGCCGCTCATCTATCAATTCGGCAGCCTGCATTGCATTACCATGCAACTGCCGGAAGGGGTTCTCTGACAGGCCGCCGGAAGATCCCCTCTCCGACTTACCTGCATGAGCGGCGTTCACGCCGTTCCGTACTTCGTCTCCACCATCACCCCGATCTCCTTCAGCAACGGCGTCGGCAGCACGCCGCCGACGCTGACGACCAGAACGTGCTGGTTCCGATACTGCTCGGGGTCGATAAGACGGTATACCACCTTCGGCAGTTCCTCCCCCGGAACTTCCAGCTTGCGCGGCGTACCGCGCCGGCCGATGGCCGGCAACACCGTGATGTCAACGTGATCGACTACAGCCACATCGTCGCGCCGACCTATGACGGTAACGCGTACTCCCTGACCAACCGTCTGCTGTGGGGCCAGAGCTGGAGTCTCGATACCACGTTGAGCTGGTACACGCAGCACGATTCGAGCACCAGCACCGACGTCGATCGCTTTTCGCCTTCGTTGAAGCCGAGCTACAAGTGGAAGCAGAACATCACCTTCGAGGCGGAATTCGGCGAGGAGCGCACGGTCAACCGGGGTCCGACGACCGAAGACACGACACGGCGTCGCTACTGGTCGCTCGGCTATCGCTGGGATTTCTGAGGGGAACGCGACTAAGGAAGGCCTGAATAATTCGATGTAGGGTGCGTCCCACGCACCATTTCGTCGATCGGTGCGCAGGGCGCACCCTACTTTTTGAATTAATCAGTAAGGTTCCCTAGCGGACCTTGCGCTGATATTCCCGGTACAGGGTCAGCACGCGCGGCACGTAATCCAGCGTCTCGCGATAGGGAGGAATACGGTTTCCGTGCTGAACGATGGCTTCCTCGCCGGCGTTGTAGGCGGCCAGCGTCAGCGACAGGTCGTTGTTGAACTTCTGCATCAAGTCGCGCAGGTATTTCGCCCCGCCGCGGATGTTGTCCGCCGGATCGTAGGGGTTGCGCACGCCGTAGCGGCGCGCGGTCTCGGGCATGAGCTGCATGAGGCCGACCGCGCCCTTGGGCGAAACGGCGTGCGGATCGAATCCAGACTCGGTCGCAATCATCGCCTGCAACAGCGCCCGATCGACACGGTGCTCGCGCGCCGCCTGCTCCACCAGCGATGCATAGCGATCCGGATTCATCGCGGGGCGGTATGAAGTTTTCACCGGCTTCGGGTTCGACACGCGGTACGGCGCGCGAGCCATGCCGGCATAGCGCGGGTCGGACGGCATGTTGGTGAAATGCACCACTCCCCCGGCGTCCATGAACGCATAGACATCCGCCTGCACCGGTGCGGCGGTCAGAACTGTCAGGGCGAATATCGACGCTGTCAGGGGGCCATGAAACTGCATGGTGGTTATTTTGTGTGTTCCCAGTGGCGCTGAATTACGCCCAAGTTTACCGCGACGACGGCATGACGCCAAAATAAACCGATGCCGCCGGTCGGCTCGCCCCGCGGTCGTTATTTTTTTCCCATTTTTTCGCGCGTCTTGGCGACGATCTGGCGCAGGTGCTCCGCCTCATTGCTGTCCGCGGGCAGGGATTTCAGCAGTTTGTCCCATAATCCGAGCGCCTGCTTGTAGTCGCCCTGCTGGAACGCGGCAAAGCCGAGAAACCACAGGGCGTTCTGGTTCTGCGGATCGAGCTTCAACAGCTTGCTGTAAAGCTCGAACACCGGCCCGCCGGTGTTCTGCGGGTCGCCGTTGTAGAGGAACGCGGCGTATTCCGCGACCACTTCCGGATTGTCCGGCATGAGCTTGTACGCGCGCGCATAGGCGGCGCCGGCCTGCTCCTGCCGGCCCATCACCGCGTAGGCGCGGCCGAGCCGGAACCAGCCGGCGGCGTCGTCCGGCTGTTCTTCGAGGCGCTTTTCCAGACGCGCGACCATTTTCAGCACCATCGGCGGAACCGAGGCGTCGGCGGTCGCCTCGGGATTGTAGAGATAGGACAGGGTTTCGCGCTGACCGAGGATATAAAGACCGGCGGACGACAGCGGCAGCAGCACACCCAGGCCGATCAAACCGATCGCCCAGCCGCGGCGCAATTCGGCTTTGGCTTTTTTCTTTTTCTTTTTGCCATTCCCGCCTTCCAGCGTCTCGATCTCGCGCAAGGTGCGCGCCAGTTCGGCTTCGAGGCGGCGGCGCTCGTCGCCCGCCACGTCGCGGTCCACGTTGCGGTCGCCTTCCTCGACGTCGAGCTCGTTGAGCTGCGCCAGCAGGCGGTCGCGCAACTGCTGCAACTGGTCGAGGTGCTCGGTACTGTCCGCGGGCGCCATGCGCGCCAGCGGGCGCGCCACGTACCAGACCGTGACGGCCATGATCAGCACCGCGACGGCGGCAAACCAGATCATGTCTTATCCTTCTTATGCTTTTTATCCTTCTTGTCTTTTTTATCCGCTTTGCCAGCTTTGCGCGCGGCGCGCACGCGTTCGGCGTCTTCCTCGGACAGCGGCGGCGCCGGCGGCAACGACGGACGCAGCCGACGGCGCAGAAACACGAACCCGGATACGCCGACGACGAAAATCAGCGCCAGCGGACCCATCCACACGATCATGCCCGGCCCGCGCTTGGGCGGTTTCATCAGCACGTAATCGCCGTAACGATCGACGAAATATTTCACGATCTCGTCGCGCGATTTGCCGGCCTGGACCTGCTCGCGGATGATGGCGCGCATGTCGCGCGCCAGGTCGGCGTTGGACTCCGACACCGGCTGGTTCTGGCACACGGTGCAGCGCAGATCCTTGGCGATGTCGAGCACCTGGCGTTCGACCGGGTCCTCCGTCACCTGCGCGGCGAATACCGGAAACACAGCAACTGCCGTCAAAATGATTAGAACCTGTCTCAAAATATATGTAGGGTGGGCTTCGCTCACCCTACGAATATTTGCCAGAAATATTTCTGAGACAGCTTCTAGAAAGCCAATGGTGCGTGGGACGCACCCTACGAGAAATCGGAGCATGATTATTGAGTTAGCAGGGTGTTGATAAACGGTTCGTCACACCGGCGAAAGCCGGTGTCCAGAATATTAGAACCCATAAAATCAGTAATATGCTGGATTCCGGCTTCCGCCGGAATGACAGGTTCTGATGTTTTTCAGACTTTATCAACACCCTGTTAGGGAACCTCTGATTAAGTTCCCTCTCCCTCCGGGAGAGGGTCAGGGTGAGGGGGATCGTACAATGACAAACGCATGTTTTTATGATTGCCCTCATCCCTCCCTTCTCCCGTAGGGAGAAGGGGAATGACTTGTTCAGAGTTTCCTTAGCTTTCGAACGCCGCATCAGGGATTATTCAGCAACCTGGGCGCCGGCCGGAAGCTTCACTTCCCGCGCGCGCCGGCTGGTGAGCGACAGGAACAGGCCGGACAGCACGATCGCGCCGCCGGTCCAGATGAAGCGCACCAGCGGGTTGACGTAAACATGCACCGCCCATTTGTTGGCGTCATTCGACTCGGCGAGCACCACGTACACGTCGCGCAACATCGTCGAGTCGATGCTGGTTTCGGTCGTGGGCGCCTCCTGGCGCGGATAGCGGCGTCGCTCCGGCGTGACCAGGCGGCCGCTGTTGAGCAGCGTCAGGCGTCCCTGGATCGCGTCGTAATTGTCGCGGCGGAACATTTCGATGCCCTCGAAACGCAGCTTTTCGCCGGCGACTTCCATCACGTCCCCGGGTCCCATGGACACCATTTCCTCGGAGCGGAACAGGCCCGAGCCGATCAGGCCGAGCGAGATGATGACGATGCCGAAGTGCACGATCATGCCGCCGTAATGCCGGCGGTTGCCGAGCACGGTCTTGGCGCAGGCGCGGCCGAAAGGCTCCTTCATCTGCTGGCGACGCTGCCGCACCGCGCGCAGATAGTCGGCCATGAGATTGGAAAAGGCAAACAGCGCCAGTCCGGTTCCGACCGGCGCGGTCCAGTGCGCCGGCGGCAGAAACACGAGCACCGCCACGCCGGCGGCAATGCCGATAACCAGCGGCCACAGCAGACGCGTGCGCAGGCGTTCGAGATTGACCTTGCGCCACGGCACCAGCGGGCCCACCGCCATCAGCAGCATGATCACGAGGAACAGCGGCACCATGACGGCGTTGAAGTACGGCGCGCCGACGGTGATCTTCTGCCCGCTCAGCGCGTCCAGCGCCAGCGGATAGAGCGTGCCGAGCAGCACGCTGCCGCAGGCGATCGTGAACAGGACGTTGTTCCACACGAACAGCGACTCGCGCGACATGAGCGAAGTGATGGTCTCCTCCGCCTGCTGGTAGCGGCCCTTGACCATGAAGATGCCGAACGACACCGTCAGCACGATGGTCATGAAAGCGAGGATGTAGGCACCGCGACCCGGATCGACTGCGAACGCGTGCACCGAGGAGAGAATGCCCGAGCGCACGAGGAAGGTGCCGAGCAGCGACAGCGAGAACGTCGAGATGACGAGAAAAATATTCCACGCGTGCAGCATGCGCCGGCGGTCCTGCACCGCGATCGAGTGCACCAGCGCGGTGCCGAGCAGCCACGGCATGAACGAGGCATTCTCCACCGGGTCCCAGGCCCAGTAACCGCCCCAGCCCAATTCATAATAAGCCCACCAGCCGCCGAGGATGATGCCGGTGGTAAGGAATCCCCACGCGATCAGCGCCCAGCGGCGGATCAACCCGACCCACAGCTCGCTGCGCCAGCGTGTGAGCAGCGCGGTCATGGCGAACGCGAACGGCACCGAGAAGCCGACGTAGCCCATGTACAGCCCGGGCGGGTGGAACACCATGCCCGGATCCTGCAACAGCGGATTGAGGTCGTTACCCTCCGCCGGCGCCGGGAACACGCGCGTGAACGGACTGGACAGGAACAGGATCAGGCCGAAGAAGCCGACCATCAACCAGCCTTCGACGGCGAGAATGGTGGGCAGATGTTCCGGGTAATGCTTGCGCCCGTGCCAACCGACGATCATGGTATAAAAGGTCAGAATCCACACCCACAGGTACAGCGAACCTTCGTGACCGCCCCACAGCGCCGCCACCTTATAGAAGATCGGCAACAGCGTGTTGGAATTGGTCGCGACGTACTGCACCGTGAAATTACTGGTGACGAAGGCGTGCACCAGGCTCAGTCCGCCGATCGAGGTCAGCACGAACACCGCCACGCTCGCGTTCACGCTCAGCTGCGCCAGCCGCGGCTGACGCAGGTAATGCGCCGCGATCGGGGCCAAGCCCTGGATCAGCGCCACGATCAGCGCGAGATAGGCGCAGTAATGCCCGAGCTCGACCAGATTCAGTGAAAGGTTGTTGGCAAGCACTTAAAATGAAATCCTTGGAGGATATAACCGCGGGAAATTACCCAAGCCGGGAACCGTTCCCTCGTCCATCAGTGGCTTGCAAGATTATCCTATCGCGTTGGCTGCGTATAGAGTCGGAGGGCGCGGGCGGCGTTGATATTTGTTTTCCGCGGCTAAACGGGCCGCCGTGAACCGTGCCCGCAAAACTACTCACAGATTTTGTGCATAAGTTTGTGCGCAAAAGTCACAAGTCCTGCCCAAACTATTTGACGTACCGCGCGTTCGTTGGATTGGATATTTTTTAAACACTCGTTCCGGAAAATTTCCGGATAAAATACCCCATGACTCAAGACCTCCTTTCTCCCGGCTTCCTGCGCCGAATCGGCGCCATCGCCTACGACATTCTGCTGCTGCTCGCTCTATTAATGATGCTGAGTTATCCCTACGTGTGGCTCACCGGCGGCGCCAAACCCGGACTGTTCGTCAAAACGCTTTACCAGCTTTACCTGCTCGCGATCTGTTTTCTGTTCTACGGCGGCTTCTGGGTCCGCGGCGGACAGACTTTGGGCATGCGTACCTGGCGGATAAAACTTGTGCGTAACGACGGCGGGCCGATCACTTGGGCAATCGCGTTCAAGCGCTTCGCTTTCGCGTGGGTCTCTTTGCTTTGCCTCGGCCTGGGATTTCTGTGGGTGCTCTACGACCGCGACAAGCTGGCGTGGCATGATCGGTGGTCGGGGACGAGGTTGATACGGTTGCCGAAAAATTAATGTAGTCCGGATGCAGCGCAGCGGAATCCGGGACAAACTGCCATGACAAGACGTTCATGTAAGCGCGAAATGGACGCGTAGAAAAAATGTACGTTGGGTTAAGTGCGCAGCGCCGTAACAAAGTTGCTAAAATAAAAATCGTTAAACCATAAATAACTTGAGGTTCTCACTCATGAGACAAGTGGTCATCGCTCCAGGTGAAGACGGTTATTGGGTGGCGGAGTGTCCGAGCCTGCCGGACTGCATCAGCCAGGGCCACAGCCGCGAAGAAGCCATTGCCAACATCAAAGAGGCCATCGAAGGCTATGTAATGGCCTTGCAAGAAGACAAGCGGCCTATGCACTAGCCGGCTAGGACGCGCCGACTTCTTCGCTTCATCGGCTATCGCCCCGCCTCGATCAACTCGATGTCCTTCTTGAGCAGCTGATTGACCAACTCATTGAGCGGAACGCCCTTGGCCTTCGCGCGCTCGGCCAGGTACTCCAGCACCGGGGCATCGAGATACACCGGCAGATTAAACGTGGCGCCCGGCCGGTAGAACTTCCCGCGCACGCCCCCCGAGAAGTCGATCTCCTCGGGCATGTCGTCGTTGGATGGATTGCTCGTGGCATTCATGATGTCACCTATCGAGGTTCGTCCTCATAAAAACGTCGTTCGCGTTGGGTCGCCGCGCGTGCCGAGATGAGGCGCACCCGGGCACTGGCCGACCCCGTGACTTGATACGTGTGCGCCACCGCCATGAGCACGCCGCTCGCATCAACCCCCAGCGTAAACCAGCGTTCCTCGGTCTGGCTGTGGGCCGAGTCAAAGACTGTGAGCGCCAACGCATCCCGAAACACCGTCGCCGCCCGGTCGAACGTGATCCCGTGCTTGGCCACGTTGGCGAGCGCTTTAGCGGCATCCCATTCAAAATCATAGACGATCTCAGCGCTCACGCTGCCGCTATCCTGCCCAGCGCTTTAATTGCCCACGTCCGATGAAGGCAGCGATTAGACACCGCGCCTGGCGCTTCTTGGTGGGCTCCAGCGCATCGAGAACCACATCGCCGAACTCAAAGCTGGTCATAGGCCGCGTCGTCGGTGTTGTCCCATACCTTTTTGAAACTGGCCTCCGAGACCTTGCCCGCCGCCTGGGTCAAGTTCGGGTCCCGGCTGCGCAGGAAATCCACGAAATCCTCCACCTCCACCACGCGCTCCGGCGGCAACTCATCGAGCTTGTCGATTAACGTACGTTTTTGGTTCGAGCCGGTGGCCATCGGTTGCTCCTTGGAATATTTTCAGTTTAACAAGCATTGATCTTCGAAACAAAATTCATGTGACTTATCGCTCAATTTAGCAGGCGCCATGCGGACTATGCCAATGAGCTATTCCACGTTTTCGTTCTTTTCCACCTGATTGCTATCTCACGTCAAGTGTCCGATTGGAAGTCGGACTACCCAAGTCTTTGTTTCGCCCGCTATTTCAGCATTCCCTGATAAAGCCTTCATCATAAAGCAACTTGACAAGTCTTTCCCGTCACGGCGAAATGCATGCGCAAGAAATAAGTGCGTTATCCATACGATAGCGACGCTGAAAAATCAGAACCAAGAACCAACAATAAATCCGCGCGCAACACCTGTTCCACTGTTGCCTGTGCGCCATCAGGAGAGAATGCCATGGTCCGGCTGCGTTCAACCGAATGTCGTGATGACGGATTCGCCGCGTTTTTCATCGGCAAGATACATAAGGTTGGTAACGTCGTCATGGGTGCATGGCGCGTAATTGCCGCAACGCTACTCTTTGTTTTTTCGGGTGTCGTGAGCGCAACACCTACGTATGACTGTAGCGTAACTATCGCGGGCTATTACCCATCGAGTATTGCGGGGGGACAAGCGTGTTCGTCATCGGCAAGTTATTGCTCAGGGCAGCAAGGGCCTGGGTTCGTGTACGCAACTAGTTGTCCGCCGATAGCGGCTGGTACGTGGGCGTCGGAAGGAGAGTTCAGTCAAATAAACAAACCGGATGGCGGTGCAATTTATGTGCTCGGTGAATTCATTACTGGGCCGGCACCTTCGGGATTTTATAAAAGCTTAGGAGCCCCGAAACCGGGACAATGTGCCGGTAACCCCTGCGACGCCAGCAGTGGCAACAAGTATCAGCTGGAGATTGATTACCGCAGTGCCGGCATGGCGCTATCTCTCACCCGTTCCTACAACAGCCGGTTGGCAAATAATTTCAGCTTGGGTTTTGGCTGGATGACCCCTTTCAATAAGCGCCTGGAGATCTTTAGTTCCACCGTGCAAATCCGCCAAGCGGACGGCCGGGGCGAGCAATTTACGTGCGCCAACAATATCTGCACCGGGGATGTCGACACCAAACTATTCTTAACGAAGGATGGTTCTGGCTACACATTGACCTATCACGACAACTCCACGGACCGCTACGACACGACCGGCAAGCTGTTCGCCGAAACGTCATCCACGGGACAAATCACCACCTACGTCTACGACACCAATGGGAAGCTGTCCACCGTCACTGATATTTTTGGGCATACGTTGATGTTTGGATACGATGCCAACAGCCATGTCTCCACCGTCACCGACCCAGCCGGTAATACGATCGGTTATGCCTACGACAACAAACGTAACCTGACCCAAGTGAATTACCCCGACGGCACCGCCAAGATTTACTATTACGAGGACGCTAACAATCCACACGGTCTGACGGGCATCGCCTTTGTCGATGCTGCAAACAATACCACGCGCTACAGCACCTATGCTTATTACTACAACTCCGGCAATGTCGCAGATCCGAATAATGGCAAAGCCACCCTCACCCAACATGCCCAAACCGACAACGGCTCTGCTCAGGAAAAATTCACCCTGGCTTACGATGCGCCGGCGGCGAACCAAACCGCCGTCACCGACCCGGTGAACATGCAGAATGTAATGACCTTCGCGGAAAACCTCGGAGTCAAGAACCTCACGGCCAAGGTGAACCAGTCGGACGGCAAAGCGCTGCAACAGACCTTCGACGCCAACAACAACCTCACCTGCCGCAAGGACGAAGAGAACCGCGTCACCTTATATAGCTACAACAGCACCAATCAGAAACTGAGCATGACCGAAGGCCTGTCAGGCACGGACTGCAACACCTGCCTCGCCAACCCCGCCAACTGCAACGTGGGCGGAGCAGGGCGTGTTACAACCTACGAGTACGTCTCCCCCACCCTCGATTTACCACGCTTCATCCGCCGCCCGAGCGTGGCCTCGGGGCAGACCTACGAAACCGAAATCCAGTACGGGGATGCGACCCACCCGAACCTGACGACAAACATTATCCAGCGCGGCTTCACGCCTGCCGGAGTGGCCGTGTCGCGCACTGTCACCTTAGGCTACAACACCTATGGTCAGGTGAATCGCGTCGACGGCCCACGCACCGATGTCACGGATGTCACCACCTTGGATTACTACGTCTGCACCACCGGCGGTGCCTGCGGCCAGCTGAGCCGAGTCACCAATGCCTTGGGCCACATCACAACCTATGACCTGTATGACGCCAACGGCCGGCTCCAGCAAATGACCGACCCCAACGGTTTGGTGACGAGTTACACCTACGACGCCCGGGGGCGGGTCAAGACCGTTACCCAGACCCCCGTCTCCGGCAGCGCGGCGCTTACTCAATACAGCTACACCCCCTGGGGCGATGTCGCTCAGGTTATCGACCCCGACGGTGTTATACTGAACTACCAATACGATGCGGCCCATTATTTGCGGTTCATCGTCGATGCGGCCGGCAATTACATCCACTACAGCTACGACCTCAAGGGTAACCGCACGGGGGACTACACCTACGATCCCTCGGGCACGCTCACCCGCTCGGTGGGCTACGCCTACGACCTGCGCAATCACCTCAGTTCGATCAACCTCGCGGGCAATACTACCCAACTCATCTATGACGCCGTGGGTAACCTCCGACAAGAGACCGACCCCAACACCCACACTACTACCCACACGCCGGATGCCCTGAACCGCCTGATCCGGACGGTAGATGCGTTATCTGGCGTGACCGACTACGGCTACGACGTCAACAACCGTCCCCAGGCGGTCACCGCGCCCAATACTTTGAGCACCCGGTACAGCTACGACGATCTGGGCAACCTGTTGCAGGAGGTCTCCCCGGACCGGAACACCACGACGTACACCCACGATGCCGCGGGAAACGTGCTGACGGTCACGGACGCCCGGCAGATCACCACCACCTACACCTACGATTCCCTGAACCGGGTGACATCCAAGCAAAGCTCGGATACTGCCACCCCGCATTACACCTATAGCTACGATGGCTGCGGGCGCGGGCGGCTGTGTTCCATTCAACGGAACGGGCAGTTTCATTTCTACTTCGGCTACGACGGTCTCGGCCGGCGAACGTATCAACTCGCCGCCGGCCCCGCCTGGCTCTACAGCATGTACGTCTACACTCCCGCCGGGCGGCTTCAAAACATCACCCACCCCACGGGACGGACAGTGGACTACCAGTACGACGCCTTGGGCCGCGTCAGCCAGGTCAGCACCACGGCCAACGGCACGACTACTGTCTTGGCCAAGAACCTTCAATACTACCCCTTCGGGCCGATGCAGAATTTTACCTTCGGCAACAACCGCTCTTTCTGGACCAGCTTCGATCAGGCCTACCGTCCGGTCTATCAGTTCAGCGGCCCGCGGTACAAATACGCCACCTACGACCCGGCAGGGAATCTCTCCGCCTTGAACGACATCAACAACACCAGTCAGACCTTCGCCTACGACGCGCTGAATCAGCTGACGGGGGCGGCGGACACCCGCAGCGGCAGCTATGGGAATCTCAGTTATCTCTATAACGCCAACGGCAACCGCCAATCGGAGACCCGCAACGGAGTATCCACGCCATACTTCTATTATGAGAATACGAACCGGCTCTACCATGCCGGCGACAGCGACTGGCGGCTGCTGGACGCGGCGGGCAACACCACCTGGAGTAGCGATCTTTGGGTGGTGAATTACGACGGCTACGGACGGCAGCTCTCGACGAGCAAGGCGCAAGCAAAATACGGCTACAACGCCTTCGATCAACGCCTCCAGAAAACCGCGGGCGGCGTCACCACAACGTTCCACTACGGACCGCAGGGCGAGCTGCTGTACGAGACGGATGGGACCGACAGTAAGGCCTATGTCTATTTAAATGACGTTTCCCTAGCGCGGATCGATGACGACACGAATATCTATTACTATCACACCGATCAGTTGGGGGCGCCGCAGGTGATCACGGACAGCGTGGGGAATGTGGTGTGGAAGGCGTTATATGAGCCGTTCGGGAAGGCGACGGTGACGGTGAGCACCATTGCCAATAACCTGCGTTTGCCGGGCATGTATGCGGATAGCGAGACGGGGTTGTATTACTGGTACTCGCGTTATTCCGATCCAAAAACAGGAAGAGGCACACAACCGGATGGCATGAGCGTGGCGGAGCATGTGGCGCGGTGGAAAGCGAATCTCGGATTGCCGAATCAACCGCCGTTAGAAATTAACCCGTATGTTTACGTCGCGAATAATCCGTTGCGGTGGATTGATCCCGACGGACATATGGGACAGGGGTGGGGAGGATCGAAAGCGCCGGGTGTTAATCCACCGCCCTTCCCGAATGGAAACTACGAGCCGGGTTTTGCTCCCCAAGATAGTGTATGTACGGTACCCATAGTTGGCGGCATGATGAATTCCAATTCATGTGTCTTGAATTGCTGTAAGGCTCACGATGACTGCTACACAAGGAACGGTTGCAATTCATCCTCTTGGAAAGGAAACTACTACGGGTTCAGCATGGCATGCCAGCAATGTAATGCTGAGGCAAAACGTTGCGTCTCAACTGCAATCACCAACGGGTGTTCATCATGCGGCAGCAAATGACAATCAACAATACATCATTCCCTTGGCCGAGAGCGTTGCACAGGCTAATTAGCGCTGTTCTTGTAGCTGCGTGTCTGTCTTTGTTCGGCTGCGATTCATCACCTGAATCGTCTTTTGAACTCGCGCGTGAGTCAAGGTTACCGAAATGGTTTTCCCTTCCTTCGGGGCTTTCACGTTCCGATGTTACGGTCACGATGAACTATTACATCACATCATCGGGACGCACATCGAAGTTCATATTGCTGGATGCGAAGAAGAATAAGCTCGCCGAAGTGAACGGCACACAGAAGGGATTGGAGCCTCTTAAGCTGAAAAATCCACGGCCGGGATTTCCGCCCGGCTATCCGTCCTATGAGATCGTTACAGCAAACGGGATAACTGAAATAATTGAACACCGTAAAATGGAACCGATTTTTTACATTACCGATGATCCTACCGTGCGGGAAGAGCTTGGAGTGGGGAAATGAAATCGTAAAGGGAGACGGAGGAATTAATAACTTTACTCACTTCCTCCTCAAAAACTCCTCCGGCTCAATCCCCGCCTGGCGCAAAATCGCCCGGAGCGTCCCCTCCGGAACAAACCGGGGTCAAACAAACCGGGGTCAGATCACAGTTTTTGCTAATATACCCGCATACAAATAAAACCCAGATTAAGATTCAAGCTTTCGTTCCGGGAGGATGGTGTCATGGCCCGCAAACCCCGCTTCAGCCTGCCGGGCGTTCCTCAGCATGTCATCCAGCGCGGGAACAACCGGGAGCCCTGCTTTTACGCCGAA
>DAIDLH010000104.1 GCA_027449605.1 Candidatus Muproteobacteria bacterium
GGCGATGCTGCAAAAGGAACGGCGCGGCACGCTGTTCATCGACAATCAGCGCAAGCTCAATTTCTACCTGCGCGCCTTCTGGGGCCGCGCTTTCTTCATGCGCCCGACCTCCGGCGACTACGAAACGCGCGAGGGCTACAAGCCGTTCATCGAGACGCGCGTCATTCACCTGCCGGACGCCTACGACGATTTCGCCGGCCTGTCGGGTAAGGACCTGTTTCGCGCCGCTGCGGCGCATGCGGCCGCGCATCTGGTGCACACACGCGCGCCGCTGTCCATGGAGCAGCTCAATCCGGCGCAGATGTTTTTCATCGGGCTCGTCGAGGATGCGCGCGTCGAGCATCTGGCGATTCGCGAGTTTCCGGGCATGAAGCAGATGTGGGCGCAGTTTCATGCCAAGGTCAAGGAAGTCAGCTGCCCGACCGATCCGGTGGTGGCGCTGCTCGAACGGCTCGCCTACGCGTTGCTCGACGACGCCTATCACGACGATGACGGGCTGATCCGGGAGATGGCGGCGGCGTTTCGCGAAGAGTTCACGAAACGCGCCGAGGACAATCGGCTGTCCTGGGACCTGGGTGTGACGCTGTACAACCGGCTCGGCGAACGCGGTGTCGTTCCGTCGCTGCGCGTGCTCGAATCGATGGCAATCCCGTACCGGGACGACAACCGCTATATCTGGGCCTCGGACGAAGTCGCCTGGCATCAGGCCGAGTACGTTCCGGCGCCCAAACAGGTGCGCAAGCATGTCACGACCATGGACATGGTGAACGAGCTCGACTGCGAACTGGCCGGCGACGACGCGCAGGAAATCTGGGTGCTCGACCAGCCGTTCTACCTCGACCAGGAAGGCTGCACGATCAATGAACTGGAAGGGAAAGAGCCCGTCAGCGAGCCGTATCACTACCAGGAGTGGGATTACAGCGTGCAGCTGCACCGGCCGAACTGGGCGACGGTGCTGGAGAAGCGCCAGAAGCAGGGCGATCCCCGCGAGATCGACAGGATCCTCGCCGAGAACAAGCCGGTGGCCGCGCGCCTGCGGCACATCATCGACGCCATGCAACCCGAGGGCGTGCAACGCATCCGGCGTCAGGAAGACGGCGAGGAGATCGACCTCAACGCCGCGATCCGCGCCATGATCGACATCCGCATGGGCCAGACGCCGGACCCGCGCATCAACATCCGCATCGTGCGCAAGGTGCGCGACCTGGCGGTGCTGGTGCTGCTCGACTTGTCCGAATCCACGAACGAAAAGCTCGGCGACAGCGAGCGGCCGGTGATCCAGCTGGCGCGCGAAGCGACGTCGTTGCTGTCCTGGGCCATCGACCGCGTCGGCGATCCGTTCGCCATCCACGGTTTCGCCAGCGACGGCCGCCACGACGTGCAGTATTACCGCTTCAAGGATTTCGGCGATCACTACGGCGACGAGGTGAAAGCCAGACTTGCCGGCATGCAAGGCGGGCTGTCGACGCGCATGGGCGCGGCGCTGCGCCACGCGGCTTCGTTCCTGCTGAAGCAGCCGGAGCAGAAAAAGCTGATCCTGCTGGTTTCCGACGGCGAACCGGCCGACATCGACGTGCGCGACGCGCAATACCTGCGCCACGACACCAAGAAGGCGGTGGAGGAGCTGGCCACCCGCGGCGTGCACAGCTTCTGCCTCACGCTCGACCCCAACGCCGACGACTACGTCTCGCGCATCTTCGGCGCCAAGAACTACATGGTGGTGGATCACGTCAACCGTCTGCCGGAACGGTTGCCGATGCTGTACGCCGGGCTTACAAGATAGGCGGTTGATCAGCAGTCGGTTTTATGCCCGACGGTTTTCGCTGTCAGCGGCGGGCACTCCCCCTGTTCGGCGTGATGGAACGGAACATCGCTTACGTGTTTCGGCGCCTGCCGGAGATAATCGAGAAAGGTGCGCGCCACCACCGAAAGTTGTTTGCCCGAAGGATAGGCGACGTACCAGTGGCGTTCGATCGGAAATCCCTCGACATCCAGGATCGTCAGTTGCCCCATCGGCGCATCCAGCGCCAGCGTGTGCCGCGACAGCACCGAGACGCCGAGCCCGCCGACGATGGCCTGCTTGATGGCTTCGTTGCTGCCCAGTTCCATGCGCACCTTCAGCTTCAGGCCTTGCGCGGCGAACAGCCGCTCGACCGCCATGCGCGTGCCCGAGCCGGGCTCGCGCAACAGAAACGGTTCTTCGACAAGACGCGCCAGTGGAATTTTTTTCTTGCCGGCCAGCGGATGGTTCGCCGGCGCGAGCACCACCAGCGGATTTTCCAGAAACGGTTCGGATTCGGCTTCGAGTTCTTCCGGCGGCTGGCCGAGGATGCACAGATCGTCCTGGTTCTCGGCGAGACGTTCGAGGATGCGCTCGCGGTTCGACACCTTGAGCGATACCTCGATGCCCGGATACTGCTGGCAGAACGGGCCGAGCAACCGCGGCGCGAAATATTTCGCCGTCGTCACCACGGCCAGCCGCAGCGCCCCCTTTTTCAGTCCCTTCATGTCGGCCACCAGCATCTCGAAGCGCGTGAAGTGCTCGAAGATCCCGCGGCTGGTCTTGTGCAGCTCGCGTCCGGCGTCGGTCAGGTAAATCTTTTTCCCCACCTGCTCGAACAGCGGCAGGCCGACGGCCTCGGTGAGTTTCTTGATCTGCATCGAGACGGTGGGTTGCGTGAGGAACAATTCCTCGGCGGCGCGCGTGAAGCTGCCGAGCCGGGCGATGGCATCGAAGACTTCGAGCTGACGCAGGGTGCTGTGGCGCATGAATCACTTTTCCTTGGATAGATGATTCTCTATCGACAATATCGAAAAGATTGACTGTTATAGATGATTCCATTTCGGCAGCATGCGCGCAACGTACTGACACGAAATAAACCCCTGAAGATCGGAGGGTTACAACTCTTGTGCGTGGATTGGCCACTACGAGGGTCCGGTGCGGAGCGGTTAAACAAACACATTGGAGGCCGTCATGGGCAAGACTGAAACCATCAAGGACGCCAAGCAGCGCTACGCTGCCGGCGTCATCCCGTACAAGAAAATGGGTTATTGGGAGCCTGACTACAAACCCAAGGATACCGACGTCATCGCGCTGTTCCGCATCACGCCGCAGGAAGGCGTGGATCCGGAAGAGGCCGCCGCGGCGGTCGCGGGCGAATCGTCCACCGCCACCTGGACCGTGGTATGGACCGACCGCCTGACGGCCTGCGAACTGTACCGCGCCAAGGCCTACCGCGTGGACCCGGTGCCCAACACCGGCGAAGGCACGAAGGTGGACAAGCAGTACTTCGCCTACATCGCCTATGACCTCGACCTGTTCGAGCCCGGTTCGATCGCAAACCTGACCGCGTCCATCATCGGCAACGTCTTCGGCTTCAAGGCGGTGAAGGCGCTGCGTCTCGAAGACATGCGTCTGCCGGTCGCGTATCTCAAAACCTTCCAGGGTCCGGCCACCGGCATCGTGGTGGAGCGCGAACGCCTCGACAAATTCGGCCGTCCGTTGCTCGGGGCGACGACGAAACCCAAGCTCGGCCTCTCGGGGCGGAACTACGGGCGCGTGGTGTACGAGGCGCTCAAGGGCGGCCTCGACTTCGTGAAGGACGACGAGAACATCAACTCGCAGCCGTTCATGCACTGGCGCGACCGCTTCCTGTACTGCATGGAGGCCGTGAACCGCGCCTCGGCCGCCACCGGCGAGGTGAAAGGGCATTACCTCAACGTCACCGCCGGCACCATGGACGAGATGATCGAGCGCGCCGAGTTCGCAAAACAGCTCGGCTCGGTCATCGTCATGATCGACCTCGTGATCGGCTACACCGCGATCCAGAGCATGGCCAAGTGGGCGCGCAAGCACGACATGATTCTGCACCTGCACCGCGCCGGCAACTCGACCTACTCGCGCCAGAAGAACCACGGCATGAACTTCCGCGTGATCTGCAAATGGATGCGCATGGCGGGCGTGGATCACATCCATGCCGGTACCGTGGTCGGCAAGCTCGAAGGCGATCCGCTCATGATCAAGGGCTTCTACGACACGCTGCGCGAGACGCACACGCCGATGTCGCTCGAGAACGGCCTGTTCTTCGAGCAGGACTGGGCCTCGCTCAACAAGGTCATGCCGGTCGCTTCCGGCGGCATTCACGCCGGCCAGATGCACCAGCTGATCCATTATCTCGGCGAGGACGTGGTGCTCCAGTTCGGCGGCGGCACCATCGGCCACCCGCAGGGCATCCAGGCCGGCGCGATCGCGAACCGCGTGGCGCTCGAGGCCATGATCAAGGCGCGCAACGAAGGCCGCGATTATCTCAAGGAAGGTCCGCAGATCCTGGAGGCGGCGGCGAAGTGGTGCTCGCCGCTCAAGGCCGCGCTGGATACGTGGAAGGACATCACCTTCAACTACGAATCCACTGACACCGCGGACTTCGTGCCCACCGCGACGGCGAACGTTTAACCATTTGGGAGATTGCAACCATGATGACCAATCACGGCAACCGGATCACGCAGGGGCAGTTTTCATTCCTGCCGGATCTGACCGATCAGGAGATCACGCTCCAGATCAAGTACGCGCTCAAGAACGGCTGGGCGGTGAACGTCGAGTACACCGACGATCCGCACCCGCGCAACACCTACTGGGAAATGTTCGGCAATCCCATGTTCGATCTCAAGGACCCGGCCGGGATCCTGATGGAGGTCAACAATTGCCGCAAGACCTTCCCGAATCACTACATTCGCGTGACGGCCTTCGACAGCACGCGCGGCTGGGAAACCCCGCGCATGTCGTTCATCGTCAACCGGCCGAAGAACGAGCCGGGCTACCGGCTGGTGCGGCAGGAGCGCGACGGGCGCAGCATGGGTTACACCATCGAGCCCTACGCCACCGACAAGCCGGAAGGCGAACGCTACAGTTGAAGAAGCCACCTTCCTCCGTTAGTGCTGAGCCTGTCGAAGCACGAACGGAGGATCTTTTCGAGAATGTTTTGAACCGTTCGCACTTCGGCAAGCCTGTCCTGAGCGAACCGTTCGGTCTTCGACAAGCTCAGACCGAACGGTGAGTCGAAGGGCTCAGTGCGAACGGAACAGCGATAATGCTTTCACGGAGCCGTCATGAGCGATAGCAAGAACGCCGGCACCGCTGCGCGTCTGGCTGGTCAGGCGGACGACGCCGTCGACCTCGAGGCCGAATTCAAGGCCTCCAACATCCAGGAAGTGCTGGACAAGCTCGACCGCGAGCTGATCGGCCTCAAGCCGATCAAGACGCGCATCCGCGAGATCGCGGCGCTGCTGCTGGTGGACCGGCTGCGCAAGCGTTTCGAGCTGACCTCCGAGACGCCGACGCTGCACATGTGTTTCACCGGCAATCCCGGGACCGGCAAGACCACGGTGGCGATGCGCATGGGCGAGATCCTCAAGCGTCTCGGTTACGTGCGCGAGGGTCATCTCGTCACCGTCACGCGCGACGACCTCGTCGGCCAGTACATTGGCCACACCGCGCCCAAGACCAAGGAGGTCATCAAGAAGGCCATGGGCGGCGTGCTGTTCATCGACGAGGCGTATTACCTGTACAAGCCCGAGAACGAGCGCGACTACGGCGCCGAGTCGATCGAAATTCTGTTGCAGGTGATGGAGAACAACCGCGACGACCTGGTGGTGATTCTCGCCGGCTACAAGGACAAGATGGACAAGTTTTTTCTGAGCAACCCCGGCATGCGCTCGCGCATCGCGCACCATCTGGATTTCCCGGATTATTCCGCGGATGAATTGATGGCGATCGCCAGGCTCATGCTGGCGAGCCAGAACTACCGCTTCAGCCCCGAGGGCGAGAAAGCCTTTGCCGAATACATCCCGCTGCGGATGAAGCTCGGGCATTTCGCCAACGCGCGCTCGATCCGTAACGCGCTCGACCGCGCGCGGTTGCGGCAGGCGAACCGCCTGTTCGCCGGCAAGAGCCGCAAGCTTACCCGGCTCGATCTCATCACGCTCGAGCCGGAGGACATTCTGGTGAGCCGTGTGTTCAAGGAAGGCCAGCCCGACAGCGAGGTGGGCTAAGCGCCGGGCACCAGAAGTAGGAAAACTCGATTCATGTTAGCGAAATTCTGATTTATATGATCATCTGCCGCAAAGACGCGAAGGACGCTAAGAAAGACTCATGAGAATAAAATCCAGGAAACCTTTGCGCTCTTTGCGCCTTTGCGGCAAGAACTCATAAATCAGGAATTCCATAGACAAATCAGGAGTAACCATGCCACTGGTGGACATGCGTGACATGCTGAACCATGCCTACCGCAACAGCTACGCGGTGGGCGGGTTCGATCTGGTGAGTCTCGACTTCCTCGAGGCAATTCTCACTGCTGCGGAGAATTGCCGCTCGCCGGTCATCTTGAGCTTGGCTGAATCCCACTTCGAGCATTACGACTTCGAGCTCGCCATGGCCGCGACCGAAAAGGCGGCACGCCGCGCCGACGTGCCGGTCACCATCCATCTTGACCACGGCGCCTCACACGAATCCGCGGTGCGCGCCATCAATCTTGGCTGCAATGGCGTGATGGTCGATGTCTCGCACGAACCCTTCCCGGTCAACGTGGCGCAGACGCGGCGCGTGGTCGAGATGGCGCACGCCTGCGGCGTGGCGGTCGAGGGCGAGCTCGGCTATGTCGCGGGCGTGGAAGGCGAGGACGCCGCCAAGCACCCGGGCGAGAATCAGTACACCTCGGTGGAGGAGGCCAAGGCCTACGCGGCGCGCACCGGCGTCGATTGCCTCGCGGTTTCCATCGGCACGGTGCACGGGCGCCTGCGCGGCAAGCCCAAACTCGATTGCGAGCGCCTCAAGCGCATCAACGACGCGGTAAAAATCCCGCTCGTGATCCACGGCGGCACCGGTCTGGCTGACGAGCAGTATCGCAAGCTGATCTCCCATGGCGTGGCCAAGATCAACTACTACACCGCGCTGGTCGACGCCGCCGGCGAGCGCATCCGCGCCAACGCGCGCGCCGACAGCCGTAGCGGCTACACCGGACTGGTGAAGGGCGTTCAGGAAAGCATCCGCGAGGAAGTCGAGCGCGTCATGCGCCTGTGGGGTTCCGCCGGGCGCGCCGCCGAGGTGCTGATGCAATGCCAGCCGTGGCAGCCGGTCGAGCACGTCATCGTTTACAACGTCGAGCATGTCCCGGACGCGCAGGTCGAGACCATGATGGCGCGCGGCCGCGAGATGCTGGCCACCATCCCCGGAGTGCGGCGCGTCGTCACCGGCTGGGCCGTGGCCGACAAGCCGCGCTTCCGTTTCTGCTGGCTGATCGAATTCGCGCATCGCGCGGTGATCGACTCCTATCGCGAACATCCGCTGCACAAGCAGTTCGCCGACAGCCTGTTCCGGCCGATCGCGGTGGACCGGGTATCGGTGGATTTCGCGCACGTGGATGCCGCGCCCTCCGCGCCCGTCAGCAAGCTGCGCGAAAGCGTCGGCGGTTGAACCGCACCGGGGAGAAAACCCGAAGGCGCGGCCAGCCTGGATTCAGCCGGCCGTGCCCGGAACGTGGTGTGTCGTTACACTCGCAGCTTCTTGTGAGTCGGATACTGCAGCATCACCCAAAGGGCGTCCGCGGCGATCAGAATACCCAGAATGACATGATTCCGGGTCGCCGTGATCTCTTCGCCGAAGTATTGCAGCAGGAACGGAGAGATGATGAGCAGAATGCCGAGCGCGAGATTGACCCATTCCTCCCACATCTTGGGGTAGAACAGCGCGACGATAGCGATGGCCGCGACCACGACGCCGAAGAAGTAGGAGTTCAACGCGGCTATGCCCGTGTACGAGATATACGACAGAACGAACGGGGAAATGATCAGCCATCCCCCGAATGCGAGCATGGCCCAGTCTTGCCAGCGTTTCGTTTCCATGATGCACCTCCGCCAGATTGACCGTTTACTCTATCTCTTAGGCCGCCGGACGTATCCGGCGGTTCCATGACGGGCGGGACAGGAGGCCCGGAAATATTTTATACCTCCTGAATGCTTCGCGACCGTATCCTTCAATCAGCATAGGGATATAAAATGTATAAAAATGCAAAATGTGGGTGTTAAGGAAGCTCTGATTAAGTCTCCCGTTCGCCCTGAGCCAGTCGAAGGGGGTGAACGGGAAAGACCGTAAATAACAGGTGATTCGTCCGTTCATGGTTCGACAGGCTCACCACGAACGGACTTAATCAGAGGTTCCTTAATGATTTATCTGCTTGAAGCTCCTGCCCATCGTTCCCGGAAATTCCATGACTGAATCCGCGTCATTTAGAATGACGGCATGAAGCCATTGAGCAGTGTTCGGCATACCTCCCCGCGCATCGGCCTCGCCCTCGGCAGCGGTTCGGCGCGCGGCTGGTCGCACATCGGCGTGATCCGCGTGCTGGAGCAGGCCGGCATCTCGCCCGACATCGTATGCGGCACTTCGATGGGCGCGCTGGTGGGAGCGGCTTACGCCGCGGGCGAACTCGACCGGCTGGAGACCTGGGCCAAGAGTCTCACGTGGCAAGCCGTGGTGAAACTGCTCGACATCAAGATCGGCGGCGGCCTGATCGCGGGCAACAAGCTGCTGAGTTTTTTCCGCACGCATTTCGAAGATCCCGGCATCGAGCAACTTCCAAAGGCCTACGCCGTCGTCGCGACCGAGTTGGCGACCGGCCGCGAAGTCTGGTTGCGCGACGGCCCCGTGATCGACGCCGTGCGCGCCTCCATCGCCGTGCCCGGCCTGTTCACGCCGGCGGAACGGGACGGGCGCCTGCTGGTGGACGGCGGGCTGGTGAACCCGGTGCCGGTTTCGCTGTGCCGCGCGATGGGCGCGGACATCGTCATCGCCGTGGACGTGAATTCGGATCTGATGGGACGGCAATTCCACGCGCCGGAGGAGCCCGATGCGCCGCCACCCGAAACCAGGCCCGGCGCGTTCGCGTCGATCATGGCCATGCTGACGCCGGCGCGCCTGAAGAGCGGACCGAAAAACTCGATCGTCATGCCTTCGATGCTGGACGTGCTGAGCACCAGCCTCAACATCATGCAGGTGCGCATCACCCGCAGTCGCCTGGCCGGCGAACCCGCGGATATTCTCATCCGGCCGCGCCTGTCCGACATCGCCGGCATGGATTACCACCGCGCCGCGCCCGCGATCACCGAGGGCCAACGGGCCGCGGAACAGGCATTGCCCGAAATCAGGGAATTCTTCGGCGCGTGAACACTCCCCCGCACGCCGCCGCGCATGGCGAGCGTCACCCCGCCGCCTTGCCCACGCTGTTCTTCACCGAGATGTGGGAACGCTTCAGCTACTACGGCATGCGCGCGCTGCTGGTGCTGTACCTGGTCAACGCGCTCGGCTACCCGCGCGGCGACGCGCTCGCCATCTACGGCGTGTACACCGGTCTGGTGTATCTCACGCCGATCCTCGGCGGTTATCTCGCCGACCGGTATCTCGGCTACCGCAAGGCGATCCTGATCGGCGCCCTGGTCATGGCCATGGGCCACTTCGCCATGGCGTTCCCCGCGCTGCTGCTGCCGGCGCTGGGCCTGATCATCGTCGGCAACGGCTTCTTCAAGCCCAACATCTCCACGCTGCTCGGCATGCTCTACCGCGAGCACGACCCGCGGCGCGACGGCGGTTTCACCATCTTCTACATCGGCATCAACCTGGGCGCGTTCATCGCGCCGCTGATCGCCGGCACGCTGGGCGAGAAGATCGGCTGGCATTGGGGCTTCGGCTCCGCCGGCGTCGGCATGTTGTTCGCGGTGGCGTGGTTCGTGCGCGGCCAGCGCAAGCTCGGCAGCGCCGGGCTGCCGCCCGGTCGGGACAAACTCGACCGCCGCGCCTGGCTGCATATCCTGCTCATCAGCGCGCTCATGATCCCGCTGGTGTACGCCGTGATCGCCGCGGGCGGCGCGATCACGCCGCTGTGGCACCGCCTCGGCGCGGAGTTCAAGGTCGGCATTCCCCTCGCGGCCTTCATCGCCTATCTCGCGTGGCAGCAACGGACCTGCACCCGCGAGGAGTGGCATCGCGTGCTGGCGATCGTGATCGTCGGCGTGTTTGTGATTTTTTTCTGGATGGGCTTCGAGCAGGCCGGCGGCACCATGAACCTGTTCGCCGACAAGCTGACCGACCGCGCGCTGCTCGGCTGGGAAATCCCGGCGTCGTATTTTCAGGGCATCAACCCGCTGCTGATCGTGCTGCTCGGGCCGCTGTTCTCCATGCTGTGGACGCGCTGGGACCGGTCGCGCTTCGCGCTGCCCGTGTCGGCCAAGATGGGCGTGGGGATCATCATCATGGGCGCCGGCTTCATCGTGCTCGCGATCGCCCAGGGCCGCGCCGAGATCGTGGGCAAGGTCGGGCCGCAATGGCTGTTCTTCGTCTATCTGCTGCACACCGTGGGCGAACTGTGCCTGTCGCCGATCGGCCTTTCGCTGGTCAGCCAGGTCGCGCCGGCGCGCCTGGCCGCGGCCATGATGGGCATCTGGTTCGCTGCGAATGCCATCGCCAATTATCTCGCCGGCATCCTCGAAAGCCTGCTCTCCGGTTCCGGCATTCCCTTGTATTGGTTTCTCGTCGGCAGCTCGCTCGGCGCCGGGGTGCTGCTGCTCTTGATCACGCCGTTACTCAAATACCTGATGCATGGCAAAGGCTGATCCGGTCGGCTGTGCATGGCTTGTCATTCCGGCGGAAGCTGGGTGGTGAGGCGGAGTTTTCGCGAACACACTTAACGTGTGTTCGCGCCGCCGAACGGGTGCAACGAAGTGTGTTGCACCCTGGGCAGCAACAGGGTTTGAAAAACATCGGCCGATAGGCCGATTCAGGTACATCTATGCAGCCAAGGAGCGCAATACTTAGGGTCGATGTGCGGCAATCAGAATAAGCGTCTTGGCCGCGCCGGAAGGTTCGCGTCGGCCCTGCTCCCAGTCTTGAAGCGTGCGCACGGATACACCCAGTAGCCGCGCAAACTGCGCTTGAGACAGCTCCGACTTCAGGCGCGCCGCGACAATGGGCGAGACTTTTACCTTGTGGGAGCGCCTGCGGCGGCCCGTTTTCATTTCGCGCACCGACTGCAGCAATTCTTTTCCGAGGTCGCGCTTGGCGTCGCGCGCCCGCAGTTCCCGTTCAGATTTAGCCATGTTCAATCTCCTCTCTGATCTGTCTCAGTATTTGGCCCGGGATGTTGTTTCGAACGTTTTGAATATTCGCGCGGAGAGACCGCTGACGCTACCCGATCACTTGTCGTAGTGGAACCGGCACTGGGCGATATAGATCACGCCGGCTTCCACACGGTAAACGAGACGATGTTCCTTGGTGATACGACGCGACCAGTAGCCGGATAGTGCGTGCTTGAGTGGTTCGGGCTTGCCGATGCCCGTGAACGGGTTGCGTTTGATGTCTTCGATGAGGGATTCAATACGGGAGACAACAGATGGATCGCGCTTACGCCAGTAGGCGATGTCTTCCCGTGCGTGTTTGGACCACCAGACCTCAACGGCGGCGGGCAATTTCAGCCTCGATTTCCTTGACCGAGGTACGCAGGCGCGCAGCGTTCTTTTTGCTGCCGAGAAGATGCAGGGTTTCCTTCCAGGACTCGAACTCCTTGGCCGGAATAATCACCACGTCACGGCCGTCCTCGCGAGTAACCGTGATGGCTTCCTCGGCATCGACGACTTCGTCGATCACCTTGTCCGGGTTCTTCCGAAAACGTTTATAAGTAATGGCGCCCATATGTGGTCTCCTGTACCGGGAAGTATAGCGCCCATAAGAACAACCGGCGAGTCTCTTGTGCATATCACGCCGGTGACGAAGCGATCCGATTCGATGGTGCGCAGGATGGCGCCGGTTTCGGGATCGATCTGATGGATCTTGCAAATAGGTGACAGTCTACGAATTTGACGACAGAATCTGATCATCCAAACAAAACCGTGGTCTGTCCCTGAGGTTTTTCCATGGTGCGCGCGATGTCGGCGATCAGGAATACGTCCAGCTTCGGGTCGTTGTCAATCAAGGCGATGTTGTAACTGTCAGAGTATTTTGGTGGTCTACTCTGTAGTTTGCCTATCCGCATTTATGATTACGCCCATTATCGTGAATTCCGTAGCAAGGGCCACTTGCCAGAATCGGACGGCCTGAGAATCCGCCATGTACGGAGAACGGGGTAAGGGTGGTAATACAGGGAGTTGGCGGCACGATATAATATGTGCCTTTTGGCGCCGCCCTGAAGGCACAGGGCAATCGTACATGGTCTTGTTGAGTAACGGACGTCATGGTACGACAAGTCAAACAACAAGTTGAAATGGCATACATATAGGGGGTCGCGCAATTGAGCGAAATCTGGCCGCAGCCGGTACCCGTTGTGCCCCCGGAAGTCGTGCAGGCGGCCAAAGAATGTAATCTTGTCTTGTTTATCGGTGCCGGTGTCTCGCGGCTGATGGGGTGCCCATCTTGGCCTGAGCTTGCCGATGCCGCACTGCGGCACCTCGCCAAGAAAGAATTCATATCGTTTGCTGACGTACAACAGCTCGCATCGCTGGATCCCAAGAAACGCCTCACCATTGCAACCCAGATCGCTGAGGCCGCGGGCGAACGTCTGGAAATCGAAAAGTTGCTTCAGCCGCAAAAGCGCCGTGACTGCAAGGTTTACGATTACATAAACGGCATCGGCTGTGCATGTGTCACCACAAATTTCGATCCCTTCCTAGATGGAAACCCGACCAAGGCGCGGCTGACGATGGGTGATGGGTCAGTCGATGTCGATGCGGGAACACGACTGACAAAGGTAATTTGTCGGCCGGCGCAGTTATCGGCCAATCTACTGCGCCAGCGTGGCGTGGCGGTACATTTGCATGGCAGCGAAACCGACCCGGGTTCCATGATTGTGTCGCATACGCAATATCTCGAGCACTACGCTGATGATCATGTGCAGGACTTTTTAACGGATATGTTTGCTCGTCACACCGTGGTCTTCATCGGCTACGGCCTGGAAGAAGCAGAAATACTTGAACAAATTTTTCGTAAAGGTGTGCAGGGCGCAATCAGTACGCGCCGATGCTTTATGCTGCAGGGTTTCTACTCTCACCAGAAGCAAATGTTTAAGCATCTTTACGATTACTGGAATAATACGTTCGGTGTCGAACTCTTGCCGTATAACTTGGACGTCATGGAGTATGAGCAGCTCGAAATAATTCTCAAAGACTGGGCGGGGCGGCTGGAGATCGGCAATCCGCTGTTGGCCGACGATCTCAATTATGTGTTGGGAGCGGCCGATGAGTAAATTATCGCCCAAGCAACTCGACGCACTTGACAGGATTCAGCAGAAGCCTGCACTTCAGCAGCTGTTTTTTCAAAAAATAAATGGCCTGAAGTGGTTCGACGAGCTCAATAAACGGGGGTTCTTTTATGCTGCGCATAATCCCAGACCGCAGCAATCCGACAAGGAAGGATTTTTTATTGTTCCTGCATGGCCCATCTTGACGTATCTGGAGAAGATTGCGCCCGAGCTTCAGTACACAAGCAACAAGCAGTATACCCAAGAAGTTCTCGGCATCATTCGCAAAGTTACAAAACAGGCGATTGAAGACGGCTACAGCAATTACAGGACATGGTGGTATTTTTCGAAGACGCTGAACAACATTCCAATTGACCTGTTGGCAAAGTCGGACGTTGAGCTAATGCACTATTGGCTCAGTGACCCCTTTGATCGCATGCTAATTGGTGTGGAACTTGGTCGCAAATTGCTGCCCCGGCTATTGGCCGCAGACACTGATCATTCTCGTTCGATCGCACTTGGATTAACTGAGTTGCTCACATCGATACGGTGGAATCGAAAGAAGGGAACCCGGAAGGAAGACCAAGAACCGGTTTTACCTGTAGATACCTATCATGCTGCGGAAATCCTCAAGCCAATCGCAAAGCTGATCGGAGAGACGCTTGAGAAGTATGGCGTAGAGCTCTTCTGTGCTCGGTTAAAGGAAGTCCTCAAGGTCACCGGCAGAGACAAGTATTCGACACTTTGGCGGAGGGCCATCGAGGATCACGAGCAAAACCGCCGTCTTGATAATGTACTGGACATCTTCATAGACGCACTTAGAGATTCATTACTCGGCTATGTGGACAGACGAGCAGCGGCTGCGATTCCTTTAGTTGAGGGCATGCTGAACAGTGAATTCGAGTTATTTCGTCGTATCGCAATTCACACAGTGCGCGTGCATCATATACCGCTAAATGGACTGATCTCTAAGGTTCTGCGCCTCGAAAACTTTTCTTCCAACTATCAACACGAGACGTTTCATTTTCTTAGAGACTGCTTTCAACATTTTGATGACAACATAAGGCAGCGGGCGTTAGATCTCATCGAAAAGGCGGGTAAACAAGCCGAGGCAGGGGAAGGCAGGTCGGAGTTACACGGCGCATACGAACGACTTGAATGGCTATCAGCGATAAAAGGGCTCGGATTCCCAGTTGTCGATGGGCTATATGAAAAATATTTGGGGCTAGTTGGCCAACCGCCAGATCATCCAGATTTTTCCAGCTACTCGGAAGTCGGCTGGGTTTCAGAAGCTTCACCGTATACCGCCGAGCAATTACTCAGTAGAGATTTCGACGACCTTGTCAATATCTTAACGTCCTTTAAGGAAGAAGGTGGATGGAAGGCGCCAACCCGCCGGGGTCTGGCCCAGGAATTGAGAAAGGCGCTAGCGCTGAAACCAGAATACTTTGCAAAGCATTTGCAGGAGCTCGTGTCAGTCGATTTTGACTATTTGCAAGAACTGCTGGCCGGTTACGGTGATCTATGGAAGGAGAAGAAATACGACAACTGGGACGAGCTGCTTGCATTTTGTCATTCCGTACTACACTCGCCCGGATTCTGGGAGGAAAAACCAGAGCCTAAACAGTTCGGTTTTCGCGCAACAAATAGTTGGGTTGTCGGCCAAATTGCTGACCTGATAAAGGCGGGGACTATAAGCGACGAAAATGCGTTTGATCCTCGTCTGCTTCCGGCTGCAAAGTCGTTACTCGAATATATTCTCGATCGGCAACAAGGAGATCCATTTGAAACGTCAAACGATGCCATAACCACTGCAATAAACTCTGCTCGAGGTCGAGCAATCGAAGCACTTATCAATTATGCCTTACGCTGTTGCAGGCTGGTGGATGAGCCGGCGGGGAAGTGGGCGCACGAAGAGGTGTGGGCATCTGAGCTGCAACCGATGTTCGATAAAGAGATTGAAAGGTCGAAGACTGGGAACTATGAATTTGTGGCTCTATTTGGGCAGTACATCCCAAATCTTCGGTACTTGAATAAAGAATGGACGTTAATGCAGTTGCCAGTGATTTTCGACAAAACGAATAGAAAAAAATGGATATGTGCAATGGAGGGGTACGGATATAACAACTCGATTTATAAGGATGTTTACACCGTTCTTAGGGACGAGAGCCATTTTAAATCCGCCCTCGATATAGAGGAGCTAGATCATCACACCAAGGAAAAAATTATCCAGAACATACTGGTTGCCTATTTTCAGGGAGACGAACGCATTGATGACCACGTTGGAATTCTAAGGTGGCTGCTTGACCGTCGAAATAAAGAAGAACTGCACCAGATAATTTGGTTCGTGTGGACTTTGCGTAGTGCTGAAGGCACGCCGCCGACTGCAAAAATATTAGCGCTGTGGAAATCGATAAGCGATCTTGCAAATCCCGAAATCGACGACGGTCGTGCATTGCTTTCTAAACTGTCAATGTGGAGCGTGTTCATTACAGAATTTGATGCTCAGGTTATGGAGCTCTTGAAGAAGGTCGCGCCATTCATTGAGAAAGAACACAATGCGTACATTTTAATTGAAGAGCTAAAGAAATTTGTCGACAAACATCCACAGGAAGTCGCGGATATCTTCTTAGCAATAATGGGCGGCTGTGCTCCTACTTATCAGCAAGAAGATGTCGAGTTCCTTTTGAATAAGTTATTCCAATATGGATTACCAGTCAGGGATAAGGTAAACGCGATTGTTGATGCATACGTGGAGCGCGGGATCGAATTTCCTGCTTCGATAAGAGCTAAATACGCGTAAAGCCGAGTCTATGGGTAAATGCGGGGGGTGTGATCAGACGTGCATTCGCTGTTTCAAGCTACATACGCCTCAGATTAAAGGAGCTCGATTAAAGAAATTGGCCAGGATATTGAGCCCCTCTGGAAAATGTTTGATTCTGTAGATTAGCTTTGGGCTGTGGACTTGTTCAGGGCCACGGCGGCGCGAATGAGAGTCTTCAACGCCTTCTCGTTTATCTTCTCGCCCTCGTGGAAGTCGATGGCGCGCCGGGTGTTCCCGTCAAGACTGGAGTTGAAGAGGCCCGAAGGATCCTTCAGAGCCGCCCCTTTGGCGAAGGTCAGCTTCACGACGTTCTTGTAAGTCTCGCCGGTGCAGATGATGCCGTCGTGCGACCACACCGGAACGCTCCACTTCCACTCCTCGACGACTTCGGGATCGGCTTCCTTGATTAAGGCACGGAGCCGGCTGAGCAGCTTGCCCCGCCAGTCGCCCAGCTCCTTGATTCTCGCGTCTATCAGCCGGGAAGGAGACTGGCTTTTCCACGACCCGCTCTTCTTCATGCCCGTTTCTCCTCTTAGCCCCGAGACTTTGGTGAATGGGGGTTATCGCCCTGCCCTCAAAGCAGGGCGGATAGCCGGAATGACTTGAATCTTTCTCAAAATATCCTGGCCTATGTTTGTAGGGTGGGCACCGCCCACCAACACGGCTTCG
>DAIDLH010000105.1 GCA_027449605.1 Candidatus Muproteobacteria bacterium
GCGGCGTTCGCGTCCGAGCTGGAGCGCCAGCGCGATACGGTGCAGCGTTATTTTGCGCGGATGTTCCGCACCGGCGACGGCGGCGAAGGCGAGCCCGAACCCGACAGGCTCGCCGCGGTGTGGCAGGGGGCGCTCGAGGCCGGGGCCGCGAAGCAAATCCTGCGCGACAGCGGCTACGCGCAGCCGGAAGAGGCGCTGAATCTGCTCGTCGCATTGCGCGAAGCACCGATGGTCACGGCGTTCTCGACCGGCGCTCGCGCGCGCATGGACCGCGTCGTGCCGCTGGTGCTCCGGGCGGCCGGCCAAAGCGACCAGCCGCAGACGACGCTGCAACGGCTGGTGCATCTGCTCGAAGCCATCGGCCGGCGCACGGTGTATTTCGCGCTGATGGCGGAGAACCCGCAGGTGCTGACCCAGCTCGTGCGGCTCGGCGGCGCCAGTTCGTGGATCGCGAACTGGATTGCGCAGCATCCGATCCTGCTCGACGAACTGCTCGATCCGAGCCTGTACGAACTGCCGACCGCCGAGACCTTGCAGGACGAACTGCGCCAGCGCCTGGCGCATATCCCCGAAGACGATATGGATCTGCAAATGGAGGTGCTGCGCGAGTTTCGCCACGGTCACGTGCTGCGCGTGGCGGCCTCGGATATCGGCCCGGGCCTCGCCCCGGAACGGACCGGCGCGGCGCTGACGGCGGTGGCGGAAAGCGTGATCGGGGCGTGTCTGGATCTGGCGCGGCGCGATCTCGACCGCAAGCACGGCGCGCCGCGATGCCCAGGACCGGAAACGACCCCCGGATTCGCCGTGATCGGTTACGGCAAGCTCGGCAGCCTCGAGCTTGGTTACGGCTCCGATCTCGACATGATTTTTCTGTACGAAGGTTGCGAGGACGGCGCCACCGCCGGCCCGCGCGTGTTGCCGAACGAGGCGTATTTCGCGCGCCTCGGTCAGCGCCTGATCCATATTCTCAGCACGCGCACGCCCGGCGGCATCCTGTACGAGGTCGACATGCGCCTGCGCCCGAGCGGCAAGAGCGGTCCGCTGGTGACCAGCCTTGCCGCGTTCCGCGATTATCAGCGCGACCACGCCTGGACCTGGGAGCATCAGGCGCTGGTGCGGGCGCGGCCGGTGGCGGGCGGCGTCGAACTCGCGCGCGGGTTCGCGGAGGTGCGGCGGGAGATACTGAGCCGGCCGCGCGATCCGGACAAGCTGCGGCGGGAGGTGCGGGAAATGCGGGAGAAAATGGCGGCGGAGAAAACGCGTCACGACGCCGCGCAGGCCGACGTCAAACACGACCCGGGTGGTATCGTCGATATCGAATTTATGGTGCAATACTGGGTCCTGCGGTGGGCGCACGAGCATCCCGGGCTCACCCGCCCCACGGACAACATCCATATCCTGGAAGCCCTCAGGGCCGAGGGTCTGCTGGAAGCGGAGCGGGCCGAGCTGCTGACGCAGGCTTACCGCCATTATCTTTCCGTGGAGCATCGCCTCAAGCTCATGGAGCGCGGGTCGCTGGCCAATCCCGCGGAACTTGGCGATTGGCCGGAGAAAGTGCGGCAAATCTGGGATGAAACTTTTAAAGACTGACGGGGAGTAAAGCGACAATGTCGATGGCGGATCGTGACGGTGTCATCTGGTACGACGGCAAGCTGGTGCCGTGGCGCGAGGCCACGACCCACGTGCTGACGCATACGCTGCATTACGGCATGGGCGTGTTCGAGGGCGTGCGCGCGTACAAGAGCACCAAGGGCCCGGCGATTTTCCGCCTGCAGGCTCACACCGACCGGTTGTTCCGCTCGGCGCACATCCTCGGCATGGCCATGCCGTACGACAAGAAAACCATCAATGAAGCGACGCGCGCCGCGGTGCGCGAGAACAAGCTGGAATCGGCTTACATCCGCCCGATGTGCTTCTACGGCAGCGAGGGCATGGGCCTGCGCGCCGAGGGACTCAAGGTGCACGTGATCGTCGCCGCCTGGAGCTGGGGCGCGTACCTCGGCGAGGACGGCCAGAAAAACGGCATCCGCATCCGCACCGCCTCGATCAACCGGCATCACGTGAACATCACCATGTGCCGCGCCAAGGCCAACGGCAATTACATGAATTCGATGATGGCGCTGCGCGAGGCGCTGTCGGCCGGCTGCGACGAGGCGTTGCTGCTCGACACCGAGGGCTTCGTCTCCGAGGGCAGCGGCGAGAACATCTTCATCGTGCGCGACGGCGTCATGTACACGCCCGACCTGACTTCGGCGCTCGACGGCATCACCCGCGCGACCATCATGCAGCTGGCCGGCGAGCTCGGCATCAAGGTGGTCGAGAAGCGCATCACGCGCGACGAGGTGTACATCGCCGACGAGGCGTTCTTTACCGGCACCGCCGCCGAAGTGACGCCGATCCGCGAACTCGACGGCCGCGCCATCGGCGCCGGCCGGCGCGGTCCGGTCACGGAAAAACTCCAGGCGCTGTATTTCGACGTGGTGCACGGCCGCAGCCACCAGCACCTCGAATGGCTCACGCCGGTTTCATAAGAGAGAAATTTCGGTGAGCACACAAACGAACGAAGCCAAGGAAATCCCCGCCAACGCGCAGAACCGTTACGAAGTCACGCGCGCCGACCTGCCGTTGTCCTGCCCGATGCCGGGCATGTCGTTGTGGAATTCGCATCCGCGGGTGTACCTGCCGATCGAGGCGAGCGGTCAGGAGCGTTGCCCCTACTGCGGGGCGGTGTACGTGCTCAAGGATTGAACGCGGTATGACCGAAAAAATCCTTGTCGTCGGCCCGGCCTGGGTCGGCGACATGGTCCTGGCGCAGAGCCTGTTCAAGCTGCTCAAGCAGCGGCACCCCGGTTCGACGCTCGACGTGTTGGCGCCGCGCTGGACGCTGCCGTTGCTCGCGCGCATGCCCGAGGTGGACGAGGCGATCGCCCTGGACGTCGGGCACGGCGAGCTCCGGCTTGGCGAGCGCCTGCGGCTCGGGCGCGAATTGCGCGCGCGCGGTTATGACCGCGCCATCGTCCTGCCCAACTCGTTCAAGTCCGCGATCGTGCCATACGCGGCGCAGGCGCGCGTGCGCACCGGTTACGTCGGCGAGCTGCGCTACGGCCTGCTCAACGACGCCCGCCCGCTCGACAAGCCGAAACTCCCGCGCACCGTGGACCGGTTCGTCGCGCTGGCGCTCGCGCCGGACGAGGCGCTGCCGGAGATTCCGGCGCCGCGCATCCGCGCCGACATGGACAAGGCGCGCACCGCGCTGGCGCGCCAGGGACGCAGTCTGCCCTCCGCGCCGGTGCTGGGGCTGTGCCCCGGCGCCGAATACGGCCCGGCCAAGCGCTGGCCGGCGGAATATTTCGCCGACGTGGCGCAGGCCAAGCTCGCCGCCGGCTGGGAGGTGTGGCTGTTCGGCTCGGACAACGACGCCGCCGTCACCGGCGCGATCCAGTCCATGACCGGGAAGCGCTGCCTCGATCTCGGCGGCAAGACCACGCTCGAGGAGGCGATCGATCTGCTGTCGCTGACCGCCGCGGTGGTTACCAACGATTCGGGGCTGATGCACGTGGCCGCGGCGCTCGACCGCCAGGTGATCGCCCTGTACGGCTCCTCCGACCCGCGCCACACGCCGCCGCTGAGCGACAAAGCGACCGTGCTGTATCTCGATCTGGAATGCAGCCCCTGCTTCAAGCGCGAGTGCCCGCTCAAGCATCTCAAATGCCTGCGCGACCTTGCGCCCGACCGGGTGCTGGCGGCGCTCAGGGAGTAAGGCCGGAAAAAATCTGCTATCGTTGGCGCCATGCTCAAGGACGCCGTTGACCTTTCCGGCCTGCACCGCGTGCTGGTGGTCAAGCTCCGCCACCTGGGCGACGTGCTGCTCACCTCGCCGGTGTTCACGGTCCTCAAGAACCACGCGCCGCACGCCGACATCGACGCGCTGGTGTACCGCGACACCGAGCCGATGCTCGCGGGCCATCCGGCCATCGCCAACATCTTCACCATCGACCGCGAGTGGAAAAAGGAAGACTGGACCGCGCGCATGGCCAACGAATGGCGCCTGTTCCGGTCGCTGCGCGCGCGCCATTACGACCTGATCGTGCATCTCACCGAGAACCCGCGCGGCGCGGTGCTGACGCTGCTGCTGGGCGCGCCGCACAGCGTGGCGCGCGAGTATCCGCGCAAGCGCGGGCGACTGTGGCGCAACAGCTTCACGCACCTGTACCAGGCGCCGTCCCGGCCGCGGCACACGGTGGAAATCCATCTCGACGCGCTGCGCCGGCTCGGCATCTATCCCGAAATCGACGAGCGCCGGCTGGTGCTCGCGGTGAGCGACGAGGCCGAGACCTCGGTGCGCGCGCTCATGGCGCGCCACGGCCTCGAGGCGAAGCAGTTCATTCACATCCACCCGACCTCGCGCTGGCTGTTCAAGTGCTGGGAGCTGGACAAATACGTCGCGCTGATCCAGCGCCTGCAGGACAGTGGCGAGCGCGTGGTGCTCACCGCCGCGCCGGCCGAGCATGAACTCCAGTTCGCCGCCGGCATCGGCTCGCAGCTCAAGCGTCCGGTCACGGACCTGTGCGGCAAACTCAATCTCAAGCAGCTCGCGGCGCTCACGCGCCAGGCGAAATGTTTCGTCGGCGTGGATTCCGTGCCCATGCACATCGCCAGCGCGATGCAGACGCCGGTGGTGGTGCTGTTCGGTCCGAGCGGCGACCTCGAATGGGGCCCGTGGCGGGTGAAATCGCGCGTGCTGACCTCGAATCATTCCTGCCGCCCCTGCGGCCTGGACGGCTGCGGCAACGGAAAAGTCTCCGAATGCCTCACCACCATTCCGGTGGACGATGTCCTGAACGCAATCCGGCAGATCACCGCCTCCCCATGAATCCGCCGCGCGTGGCTTTGATCCGCCAACGCTACGCGCACGATGGCGGCGCCGAGCGTTTCGTGTCGCGCGCCCTGGACGCGCTCAAGTCGCGCGACGTGCGGCTCACGCTGATCACGCGCGAGTGGCACGGCGCCGAGGGCTTCGACGTGATCCGCTGCGATCCGTTTTATCTCGGACGCCTGTGGCGCGACGCATCGTTCGCGCGCGCCGCGTGCCGCGCGGCGCGGCGCGGGTCGTTCGACCTGGTGCAGTCGCACGAGCGGCTCGCCTGCTGCGACATCTACCGCGCCGGCGACGGCGTGCACCGCGAGTGGCTCGCGCAGCGTGCCCGCGCCCAGGGCGTGCTCGCGCGGTTTGGCACGGCGCTCAATCCGTATCATTACTATGTGCGGGCGGCGGAAAAGAAACTGTTCGAAAGCCCGCGTCTCAAGGCGGTAATCTGCAACTCGCGCATGGTGCAAGCGGAGATCCGGCATTACTTCGGCGTGCCGGAGGACAAGCTGCACGTGATCTACAGCGGCGTCGACACCGGTGCGTTCCATCCCCATCTGAAAAAACGCCGCGGCGAAATCCGCGTGCGCTACGGCATCCCGGAAAATGCCACGCTGTTCCTGTTCGTCGGATCGGGCTTCGAGCGCAAGGGCATGGCGGCGCTGCTGCAGGCGATGGCGCCGCTGCGCGGCGAGACGTTCCTGCTGGTGGTGGGACGGGACCGCAAGCTGGCGCATTTCCGGACGCGGGCGCAGCAGTTGAACCTGGGGCGGCGCGTGTTGTTCGTCGGCGCGCAGCAGGACGTGAAGCCGTATTACGGCGCGGCCGATGCGCTGGTGCTGCCGACGCTCTACGACCCGTTCCCCAACGTGGCGCTCGAGGCCATGGCCAGCGGGCTGCCGGTCATCACCAGCCTCAAGTCGGGCGCGGCGGAACTGATCGAGAACGGCGCGAATGGCTACATGTGCGACGCCCTCGACGTGCCGGCGCTGACCGCGCACCTGCGATCGGTCACGCCGCAAACCGCGGGCATCATGGGCATGCGCGCGCGCGCGACGGTCGCGTCGATGACGCTGGAGCGCATGAGCGCCGCGCTGCTCGATCTGTACAATAGCCTGTTACATTCCTGAGAGCGCGCGCATTCATGGACAACGGGAGGATCACGGTCCTGCACACCGAGGCCTCGCTCGGTTTCGGCGGGCAGGAGCGGCGCATCCTGCGCGAGCTCGAAGGCCTCGATGCGGCGCGGTTTCGCGGGCTGCTGCTGTGCCAGCCCGACGCCCGACTCGGGCGCGCGACCGAAGAGCGCGGCATTCCGACGATCCGGTTCCGGATGCGCTCGGCCTACGACCCGGTGGCGTTCGTGAAGATACTGCAACTGCTCAGGCGCGAGCGCGTCGACATCGTGCACGCGCACAGCTCGCGCGACGCCTGGCTCGCGGGCGCGGCCGGCAAGCTGCTCGGCATTCCGGTGTTCCGCACGCGCCATCTGCTGACGCGCATCGGCGGGCCGTACGTGTACGCGCGCCTCGCCGACACCGTGCTGACGGTGAGCGAAGGCGTGCGCCAGTATCTGATCTCGCGCGGCGTGCCGGGCGACAAGATCGTCGCCGTGCCGACCGGCATCAACCTCAAGCGCTTCGATCCGGCGCGCACCGATCTCGCGGACATGCGCGCCCGCTTCAACATCCCGCGCGACGCGTTCGTGATCGGCCTGATCGCGGTATTGCGCAAGGCCAAGGGCCACCGTTTTCTGTTGCAGGCGCTCAAGCGGCTGGCGCCCGAATTTCCGCAATTGAAATTGCTGATCGCGGGCACCGGCCCGCAGGAACAGAACATCAGGAACCTCATTCAGGAACTCGGATTGGGCGAACAGGTCATGATGCTCGGACACCAGGACGACATCCCAAGCCTGCTGAAAGCGCTCGACGTGTTCGTGCTGCCGGCGCAGGAAGAGGCGCTGGGCACGGCGATCGTCGAGGCCACCGCCATGGGCGTGCCGGTGATCGCCACCCGCATCGGCGGCATCCCCGAGGTGGTGGGCAAGGCCGGGCTGCTGTTCGAATCGGAAGACGTGGACGCGCTGGCGAACCATTTGCGCACGCTGATCGGTTCGCCGGAACTGGCGGCGCGCATGCGCGCGCAAGGGGCGGCGCGGGCGCGCGAACTGTACGACGAGAATCTCATGGTGCGGCGCACCGAAGCGCTGTATCTCAAGGCCGCGGGAGCCGTGCCATGACGCGATCAGTACCGGTGCTCATGTATCACCACGTGTCGCCCCATCCGGGCCTGGTGACGGTGAGCCCTGAGACCTTCGAGGAACACATGGTGTACTTGGCGCGCAAAAAATATCGCGCGCTCGCGGCCGACGAGTTCCTCGAATTCCTGCTGGGCAAGCGCGCGCTCGACGGCCGCAACGTGCTGATCACCTTCGATGACGGCTATCTCGACAACTATGTCTATGCCTGGCCGATACTTCAGCGTTACGGCCTCAAGGCGACCGTGTTCGCCATCACCGGCCTGATGGGCGAAGGTCCGGCGCGCGCCCGTCTCGGCGCGGGCAAAATACTGCCGGCGACGCCGGATCACCGCGCCTGCAAGGCGGCGGTGACCGAAGGCCGCACCGACGAGGTGATGCTGCGCTGGTCCGAGATCCAGGCGATGCAGGCGAGCGGCGTCGTCGAAGTGCATTCGCACACCCACACACACCAGCGCTGGGACCAATTGCATGCCGATGGCAAGGAACGCTTCGACGCCGTCGAGGCGGATCTGGACGCCTCGCGCGCGGCGCTGAAAACCCGGCTCGGGCTGGAGTCGCGGCACCTGTGCTGGCCGTGGGGATATTTCGAGCCGGAATACCAGTCGATTGCCGCGCGCGTCGGTTTTGCCGCGCAGTACGCCACCGCGCGCGGCGTGAATGTCGCCGGCGGCGACACCCGCTGCATCCCGCGCCTGGTCATGAAAGACCGGCCGGGCGGCTGGTTTGCGACCCGGGTGGCGATCTATCAGAATGCCTGGTCGGGGAACCTGTATTCGCGGCTGCGCGGCCGGTGACGACGCGCGGACTACTTGCGGGCCGTAACCACGTAACCGGAGGTGATGAAGTCGGTCCGCACCAGCCGCGAGAGCAGGAACGAGATCGGCCACTTGATGAACGCCAGCAAAACCAGGAACGGCGCCAGGATGCGCGCCGGCCAGTTTTTGTCCATGATCAGGCGCACGCTCAGCACGTCGATGGCTTCGGTCCAGGAATTGCGCTCCGCGATCGAGACGTCGCGAAACTGGCGCAACAGGTACGCCAGCCCGTAGCGGGTGTAGCGGTAGTAATCGTGCGGCCGGTCGTGAATCGGAAAGATAAAAGGGGTCGTCAGGATCAGGCGGCCGTCGTTCTTGAGGATGCGGTGCACGTTCTCCAGCGCCAGGTGCGGTGAGTGGATATGCTCCAGGGTTTCGGCCATCACCACCGCATCGAACCGGCTTTCCTGAAAGTCGTGGGAGCAGAGGTCGCCGACGATATCCGGATGACGCTGCGCGTCGATATCCAGCGAAATCACCTGAAATGACTGCCGGGCGGCATGCCGCATCAACGTCTTGCCGATGTCGCCGCCGGCGCCGACGTTGAGGACCTTCGCGCCGGCGGAGATTTTTCCGAACTCCCGGTCGAGAAACGGGTACAGACCCTTGCGGGAAAGTAGCTTCGACAATTTGACGAACTTGCTTCGCATCCGGGTACCTGCTTCGATCGACGCCGGATAAAGCCGGGCGCGGTTGTTTGCCCGACATCACGGACGGCGCGCTGCTCGAAATGCGCGTGAAATATACAGGCTTAATGACACCCATTACAATGTGGCCGCATCGGACGTGACTCGGCTTTTTTCACGCTCTCCGTGCCGGCGGCGCATCGAAAAACGATTCATCCGGATTTCCGCCGGCGCCGTATCGACTCGCAAGCTTGGGTGAACCGGCCGCGTGACACCGAAAAATCTGAACGTACTCGTGATCAACGTCGCCCGGATCGGCGACACCCTGCTGGCGACGCCGGTGTTGCGGGCCATCAAGACTGCGTGTCCCGAAGGGTGGCTCGGCTGTCTCGCGCACCCGAAGCGCGCCGCGGTGCTCGAGGGACTCGAATGGCTGGACTTTCTCGGCACCATCACCCCGCGGCGCGCCCGCTGGCGCGGCTGGTTCGGCGGCAAAAGCTGGGATTACGCGATTGTCTACGGCCGCGACGCGGCGTTGATCCGTTATGCCGCGCGGGTGGCGCAACGGGTCGTTGCCTTCGCGCAGCAGCGCGACGAGGTCAACCGGATTCTGTGGCGCGCGGTGCCGGCGCCGGAAAACCGGGAACAGCTTCACGTCGTGCACGAACATCTGCTGCTGCCGGCGGCGCTGGAAATCGAAACCACGGACTATCGGCTCGCTTATTCGTTCCTGCCCGATGAGCTGCGTCGCGCGCATGAGTGGATATCGCGGAGTTTGCCGCCCGAGGCGCGCCCTCTCATCGGATTTCAGGTGGCGAGCTTTGCGACCAAGTCGTATCGCGACTGGCCGCTGGAGAAGTTTGCCGAGCTCGGCGAACAGATCGTCGCGGATCACCCGTCTTCGCACATTTTGCTTCTGGGCGGGAAGGATTGCCGCGACAAGGCGGACTGGCTGGCGTCGCGCTTGCGGGGCCGGGCCACCGCGGTGGCCGGTCGTTTCGACATGCGCGGCACCGCGGCGCTGATGCAGCACCTGGATCTTTACGTGGGCGTGGATACCGGTCCGACGCACCTGGTCGCGGCGCTGAATATCCCGATGGTCGCGCTGTATCATTGTTTTCATCGGGCGCGCCGCCTGGCTCCGTTGGGACACCCGCTGGCGCGCGCCATCGACCATCCGCGACCCGATGCGGCCTGCGACCGCGACGTATCCATGGATGAAATATCGGTGGACAGCGTCTGGGAGCAGGCGCGCGAACTGCTGAAGCGGAATCCAGGCGGTCGACGGTCGTCGGGAGCCGCGGACTAGCCGCTGCTTCGCCCATGGAAATACTTTACGTCTTTCCCGAACCATTGCCGCTGCCGCGCGCGCGCGGCATCCAGGTAGCGCACACCGTGGCGGCGCTGGCGCAACAAGGCGTGACGGTGCAGCTCGCCTATGTTCCCTCGCGCGACGGCGCCGATCCGCTGGCAGGCTATGGCGTGAATGATCCGGGAAGCGTGGAGCGCGTTCCGCTGTCGCGTGGGTTGCCCGCGCCGTTTTCCTGGCTGCCGCTGCATTCGAACCGGTTGTTCTTCCGGCGCCTGCGCGACTGGATCGAGCGCGAATCGAGACGCGGGCGGCGGCCGGCGCTGATCATGGCGCGGCATCTCAAGATCGCGCACGCGCTGCTCGACCGGTTCCCGGACGTTCCCTTGTTGTACGAGGCGCATGAAGTCTTCGCCGAGGTCGCGCCGCCGGATAAACGCGAGCGCCTCGCCCGGATTGAAGAGTCCGTGCTGCGCCGCGCCAAAGTGCTGACGGCCATCACCCAAGGCGTGGCCGCGGATCTGAAGAAACGCTACCGTCTCGACGCGGAAATCCACGTGCTCCCGGATGCGGTGACGTGGCCGACGCAGGTTCCCGAAAAACCGTGGCACGAGGCCGGCCGGCACATCGTCTATGCCGGCAGCTTTTTTCCCTGGAAGGGCGTGCAGGACCTGGTCGCGGCGGCGCAGTGGTTGCCCGGCTGCCGGATCGAACTCATCGGCGGTTCGCCGGAACGCATTCACGAATACCGGTCGCAGGTTCCCGCGGGCGCCGAGATCGTCTTCGCCGGTCACCGGACGCATCCGCAAACCTTGCAGGCGCTGGGCCGCTCGTGCATCGCGGTGCTGCCGAACCGCGCCGAGCCGAACAGCCTGTGGAGCTCGCCGCTCAAGCTGTTCGAATACATGGCCGCGGGCTGCGCCGTGGTCGCGGCCGATCTGCCGTCGGTGCGCGAGATACTGGCGCCCGACGAAGCCGTGTGGGCGCCGCCGGGCGATCCCCGGGCGCTCGCCGACGGCATCCGTAAGCTGGCGGACGACCACGCCCTGGCGCGGCGGCTGGGCGAGCGCGTGCGCGAACGGGCGCGCGCTTTCACCTGGGAGGCGCGCGCCGCGCGGCTCGCCGCCATCATGCGCGCGGCGATTTGAGGCGTTTTAGACCGTAGTTGTTTTCGGTAAATGACGCCGGCGTCATGCCTTCCCAGGCTCAAGGATCGCGCAGCAATGTGCAGGATTGAGCGCCAAGAAACATTGTTAGCGCCCAAGCCATGGACAACCATCCTCAACAACCTTCAATTCGATTCCGGGCTGCCACATCTGTTTCGTGGCGACGATATCCTTGTCGTCGAACAATGCCCAAAGGCACAAGGGCTCGCGGCATTTCGCGTTTTGACATGAGACTCCAGACATTTGCGGGTGTCTGAGGACGGTTGCATTCGCCAGATTTCGGGGCAGCACGCGTTCCGGCAATTCATTGGAAAAAAGGGCCAGCACGGGTCGTTCCATGGCGATAGCAATGTTCAAAGGACCAGAGTCAACCGCAACAACCAGGTCAGCCGCTTGAATCCGTTCGATCAGTTGCCTCGATGAAATGGCGGACTTCTTCAAGCGCAAAAAGGGTATGTCCTTCTGACCAGCTATCAACGCATATTTGGAGTCAGCTGCTGCCATTATCAGATGTGCATCGGGCCATCGCGATTGCAGGTATTCACAAAGCCGCAAAGTGTGTCGAAGATCGAGCGTCCGCTGTGGACCAGAAGATTCCGGACAAACGAGTATCTCTGTCGGTAACTCAGGCAGGGAATGATTCATGCTCCATGTTGGACTTTCCCGTTCAACGCCGAAGTATGCGTTGAGGAAGTCATGAAAGTTCTCGCGTTCGAAATCCCTGCGTTGTGCCGCGCGTTCCTTCCAAAATACGGAGAATGTGCGGCGACTCTTTGCCAAAGAAGCAAAGAATAAGCCATCGTTGCCACTGCTCCATGGATTGAATCCAAGGTCAGCACGATTTATTCCAAGCGAGAACAAGGTTCTTATTACACTAATTGGATTTTTGTGCGAAACGATGTGCATAATGCACTTGCCGCGCAATAACGCGCCAACATACGGCGATAACTGAGGAGACGTGACAACATTCAGCCGGCAGTTTGGATGCTTGTCTGAAAAACGTAGTATGGCTTGCAGAGCTTGCACGGCAGCTCCGTAACGACATAACAAGGAAACTATTACTTCTCGGCAATTGGCGAGTTCGCCAGCGAATTCAGGCGTGCGCAACCACTTTAAACCGCATTTGTACAACACTTTGTTCATCTGTCATTTGCAACGCGTCCCCGCGTCGAATTCCGCAATGTGCATATTATCGCGATATCTTGAGTAGCGATTATCTCTCAAGTTGACCCTAATTCGAAAACCCTAACAAACACAGTACTATTGAGCCTTGCACAAATACTAACAATGTCACAGCGGCAATTCTGCCTGTTTCCAGGACGCCGCGATGAGCGGCGGGCGGCGCTGCATGGAGCGCAGGCGGTACTCGAAGACACGATCGGACGCCTGGATTCGCTCGCTGCGCTGCGACACGCGGCGCGCGAGGCGGTCGTGACCCGTTTCGACTGGAGCGTTATCACGGCGCGGCTGGAAAAAATTTATCTCGATGTGATCGGCAGGGTTCACACGGCATGAAAACTATTGAAATGGTCGGCCTGGTTTTCCTCGGCTTGCTGTTCTTCGTCTGGCCCGTGCCGCACACGGTTTCCGTGCGCGATCTGCTGCTGGTTTCGAATCTGCTGGTGTTCGGCGGGCTTGCTTGGTCCCGCGGCAGCTGGCGCTACGCACTGCGCGGGCTGTCGCCGCCGATCATCACGCTCGCCGGCCTGGCTGCGTGGATGTATTTCGTCGCGTTCGTCATTTCGTCGGAAACCGCCTGGTCGCTCGATGAAATCGCCAGCCAGTGGGTCCGCGGTTTCGCGGCGCTGTCGGTCGGGGCGCTCGTGGCGCTGGCAGCGCGAGGAAATCTCAGACTCGCGCAGGGGGCGTTCGCGGTTTTGCTCGCCGCGCTGGCGGCGCACATCATATATGTCGATTTCCAGGCTGTGCAGGGGCTGCTGGCGCCCGGTTCGCTGGACCGCATGGCCGGCCTGACCGAAGGACCGGATAAAAGCAACTATTTGACCAACGTTTTATTCAGTTTTTTGTTGGCGGAGCTGTTTTTCCGGGGCGTGTACAAGAAGCGCGTGCTTCCGCTCGCCAACACCGTGTTCGCGGCCGTGTTGGCGCTGGCGGTAATATCGGTATTCGCCGAGCGCACGCGCAACGGGATTGTCACGCTGGTGCTGATGCTGCTCCTGCTGGGTTGGTTTTACCTGCGCGAGCGTCGTGATCGCCTGAACAAGCTGGCCATTTCTGCCAGCGTCGTCGCGATGTTCGTGATAGCGCTGGGCGGAGTGGGTTTGGTTGTGACCGCCCGGCAATCCTCGAGCTTGAATGAATTGATCGACACCATCCCGATTGCGTGGGACACGGAACATTACAAGGCGTGGCAGGAGGAAAATTCCGAAAACTGGCCGAAACTGCCGAATGGCCAGGCGGTGGACATCTCGCTTTACCAGCGCATCGCCTGGTTCAAGGAAGGACTGCTGCTGGTGCGCGAGCATCCGTTCGGCATCGGATTCGGACGCAACGCCTTCGGGCATGGCTTGAAAGCCAAATACGGGAAAGGCAGCGGCCACAGCCACAGTGGGTTGCTCGACATGGCGATCGGCCTGGGCATTCCCGGGGCCTTGCTGTGGCTCGGTTTTTTTGCGAGTCTCGCGGCCATCGCCTGGCGACGTTCCCGTGCTGGTGAAAACTACGCGGCGATCCTGCTGCTTCTGCTGCTGCTCGATTACGGCGTGCGCATGGTGCTGGACAGCGTCATCCGCGACCACATGCTGCAGCAGTTCATGTTTCTCGCCGGACTTGCCGCGGTGCTGACCGTGGCTCCGGCAAAAAGGGAACCGTCCACATGAGCAAAACCGCCGCGCCGAGCATCCTCGTGATCCGCCGCGACAACATCGGCGACCTGGTGTGCACCACGCCGCTGATCCACGCGCTGCGCAAACATTTTCCGAAGGGACGCATGTGCGTGCTGGTCAACAGCTACAACCGCCCGGTGGTCGAGAACAATCCGGACATCGACGTCGTCTACGCGTACATGAAGGCTAAGCATCGCGAGCCGGGCCAGAACGTGTTCGGCGTGTATTGGAAACGCCTGCTGCTCATGCGCGAGCTGCGCCGCCAGAACTTCGATTACGCCATCATCGCCGGGGCGCATTTTCTGCCCCGTGGCTTGCGCCTCGCGCGCGCCATCAAGCCGAAGCACATCGTCGGTTTTACCGAGCCGGGCAAGCGCGGGATCGAGCACATCGACACTGGTGTGACGTACACGCTGCCGCAACCGCTGCACGAGGCGCAGGACATCTTCCGCCTGCTCGCGCCGCTCGGCATCCACGGCGAGCCGCCGGCGATGCGTCTGTTCCCGGCGGCCGCGGCGACGGCCGCGGCGCAGGCGGCGTTGCGCGAGAAACATCTCGCGCCGGACAAGCTCATCGGCGTGCACATCAGCGCGCGCAAGCCGCTCAACCGCTGGCCGGCGGAAAATTTCATCGCGCTGATCCGGCGCCTGCGCCTGGAGCACGGCGCCGGCTTCATGCTGTTCTGGTCGCCGGGCTCGGCGTCCAATCCGCGGCATCCGGGCGACGACGAGAAGGCGCGGCAGATCATGGACGCGGTGCAGGACATTCCGGTGCTGGCCTATCCCACCGACCGGCTCGACCAGCTGATCGCCGGGCTGGCGCAGTGCCGCGCGGTGGTGTGCAGCGACGGCGGCGCGATGCACATCGCCGCCGCGCTCGGCAGGCCGATCCTGTGTTTCTTCGGCAAGTCCGACAAGAGCCGCTGGTATCCGTGGAAGGCGCCGCACGTGCTGCTGCAGCCGGCGAGTTTCGATGTCGCCGATATCGGCGTGGACGAGGCGGCGCGCGCCTTCGAGCAACTGCTTGCCCGGCCGGTGCGGAAAAACGCCGGCGCGAACCCGGATTAGTGGACGCGGCCGCCGCCACGCTGCGCGACATCGCCATCGTCCGGCTCTCGGCGCTGGGCGACGTGACGCTGCTGCTGCCCGTGGTCGAGACCCTGAAGCGGGCGGCGCCGCGGGCGCGCATCACCTGGATCACCGGCGCGTTCGCGCACCAGCTGCTCGAGGGATATCCGGGCGTGGACTTCATCGTGTTCGACAAAAGCCGCGGGCTGCGCGCGTACTTCGATCTGCGCCGGCAACTCGAAGGCCGGCGTTTCGACGCGCTGCTGGCGATGCAGGCGAGCTGGCGCGCCAACTTCATCTATCCGTTGATTTCCGCGCCGCTCAAGATCGGCTTCGACGGCGTGCGCGCCCGCGACGGCCAGCGGCTGTTCACCAACCGCCGTATTCCGTTCGCGCGCGAGCACCTGCTCGACAGTTTCTTCGCCTTCCTCGGCGCGCTCGGGATTTCCGAACGCGTGCTGGAATGGAATCTGCCCGTCACCGCGGCCGACCGCGCCTGGGCGGAAGCGCGCGTGCCGCGCGGCAGCGCGCCGGTGCTCGCGGTCAACCCGGGCGCGAGCAAGGCCGAGCGCGAATGGCCGGTGGAGCGGCTGATCGAGGCGATCCGCGCGGCGCAGAGCCGCTGGGGCGCGCGGGTGGTGCTGACCGGCGGCCCGGGCGCGCGCGAGCGCGCGGCCGGCGCGACCATCATGACCGCGGTGTCCACCGGCATCACTAATCTCATCGGTGAAACGACGCCGAAACAACTCGCCGCGGTGCTGGCGCGCGCCGACTGCCTGCTCGCGCCCGACACCGGACCGGTGCATCTCGCCAACGCGGTCGGCACGCCGGTGGTGGGCCTGTACGCGGTCGCGCCGCCGCAGCTCTCGGGGCCTTACCGTTATCCGGAATTGACGGTAAACCGTTACCCCGAGGCGGTGCGCACGATACTCGGGCGCGACCCGCAAACGGTGAGCTGGACCACGCGCGTGCATCGCGGCGAACCGATGCGGCTGATCGAGGTCGCCGACGTGCTGCCCAAACTGGAACAGGTTTTTGAAAAAATGAATCGCCAGGCGCCCGCATGATCCTTCGGCCGGAAACGAGGAGCGGTACATGGATGTACCGTCTGCGGAGCGGAGGACGCCAACCGGACGCGCCGCTCACGCCGCTGCGCAAGAGCCTGCTGTACTTCGGCCTGACGCTGCTGCTGTTCTCGCTGTTCCGCGTCGCGCTGTTCGTCGTGTATCGCGATTACTTCGGCCAGCTGTCCGCGGGCCGGATCGTCGGGGCGTTCCTGCACGGCGTGCGCTTCGACGCCGCCGTGACCGCCATATTTTTCCTGATCCCGCTGCTGCTGCTGAACCTGCCGTTGCGCTTCGCCGCCAGCCGCGCGTGGCAACTGCCGCTGGCGGCGGTGCTGTGGGCGATCACCGTGGCGATGGGCGTGGTGCTGGCCGCGGACGTCGTGTACTTCGGCTACGTGAACCGCCACATCGCCAGCGAGCTCCTCGCCATCGGCCAGGACCTGGGCGCGATGTTCCGCATCGCTTTCACCGGCTACTCCGGCGCCGTCGCCGCCTACGCGGCGCTGTGCGCCGGGCTCGGCTGGCTGTGGTGGCGCATCGCCGCGCGCGAAACGGCGCCGCCGCGCGCCGGCCCCGGTGCGATCAAGTTCGTCGTGCTGTTGCTGGTGCTGGTGCTGACCGGGCGCGGCTGGACGCTCTACGGCAAGCCGGTCAACGTGGTGCACGCTTTCACGAGCGGCAGCACCGCGGCGGGCAACCTGACCTTGAACGGTTTGTTCAGCGCGGTGATGGCCAGCGACGCCACGCGCGTGGTCAACCACCGGTTTTTCGATCCACGCGAGGCGCGGCGCATCGTCGCGCAGACCTACCCGATCACGGACGGCGAATACCCGTTCCTGCGCCATTACGACCCGAAACCGGTCGCGACCCGCCCCAATCTCGTGTTCGTGTTGCTCGAGAGCTGGAGTTTTCACTACATCGACGGGCTCGCCGGCGGCCATTTCGGCGTCACGCCGAATTTCGACGCGCTGGTGAAGCAGGGCCTGGTCTTCACGCGCGCCTACTCGGCCGGACAGCGCTCCATCGAAGGCGTGCAGGCGACCCTGACCGGCATCCCGCTGCTCATCGGCAGCCCGTATCTCGGCAAGGGGCTGGAGCTGGCCAACATTTCGCGCCTCGGCGACATCGCCCGGCGCCACGGCTATCGCACGATCTTCGTGCAGGCCCCGCGCCGCGGCTCGTTCCGCATGGACGCGATCGCGCGCGCCGCCG
>DAIDLH010000106.1 GCA_027449605.1 Candidatus Muproteobacteria bacterium
GGCTCGTTCCGCATGGACGCGATCGCGCGCGCCGCCGGCTTCGAAGAGTACTACGGCATGGAGGACATCCCGATCGTCCTCGACTACCCCGGTTCGGCCACTTCGGAGTTCGGCTGGGATTACGACACCTTCCTGTTCACCGCCGGGAAACTGGCGCAGCCGCCGCGCCCGTTCCTCGCCTACGTCTACACCGGCACCACGCACGAGCCGTTCACGCGCCTGCCGGCGCGCTTCGAGCAGCGTCCGCACGGCGAACTCACAGAGGACGGTTTCCTCAACACGCTTTATTACGCCGACTGGAGCCTGGGCGAGTTCATGAAGGCGGCCGAAAAATCGGATTGGTACCGGAACACGATATTCGTCTTCGTGGCGGATCATCCGATCGGGAAGTTCGGTGTCAAGAAAACGCTCGACCGATTTCACATTCCGTTGCTCATTTACGCGCCGGGCCGGATCAAACCGCAGACGAACGACGTGGTCGCCTCGCAGCACGACCTGTTTCCGACCGTGGTCGATCTGCTGGGTTTCGAGGATCCGTTCAGCGCGCTCGGGGATTCGCTGCTGCGCAAGAAAGACGGTTACGCGTTCGTCAGCGCCGGCAACGTCGTGGGGCTCATCGGCAAGGAGGGTTACCTGACGTCCAGCCTGAAGACCCGTCTCGACAGCGGCGCGGCCAGCGCGCCGCCGGTGCCGGCGTACTTCGACGATCTGGAGAAGAAACTGCTCGCGACCGACCAGGTGGTGTACGAGCTGTTGCAGAACAACCGCTGGGCGCCGCCGTGATTTTTAATGTAGGGTGGGCAATGCCCACCCTACATTTTTATGATTTGCTCGTACGCGCCAGCTGCATCAGCTTCGCGTACTTCATGAAGCTGTTCATGCAGCCGATCGAAATGTGCACCAGCCCCGGCACGCCGTCGAGAAATCCCCGCCGCAGAAAATAGAACTTGATGAACCGCGCGAGCGGCGACAGCACCAGGCGCGCGCCGGTGACGCGTCGGCCCTGGGCATGCAGCCGCTCCGCCTGCAAGCTGGTGTAGCGGTTCTGCTTGTCGAGATAGTCGGCGAGACTGACGGCGCTGTCGTGCAGCAGGTCGCCGTCGAGCCGGCCGACCGGGTCGGTGGTGATGACGTGCTCGTGGATCGGGTCGTCGCTCCAGCGCGCGTGGTCGCGGTGAAACAGCCGCAGGTTCGGGTCGGGGTAGCCCTCGCCGTGGCGCAGCCAGCGGCCCATGAAGCGGTTGCAGCGCGGCATGTCGTATGCGAAGAATTCCGGCGCGCGCAGCGCGTCCTGGATGCGGTGGGCGAGTTCGGGACTGACGCGCTCGTCGGCGTCGAGGCAGATGACCCAGTCGTTCGCGGCCCGCTCCACGGCGAACTGTTTCTGTTTGCCGTAGCCGAGCCAGTCCTGGTGCAGGACGCGCGCGCCGTGTTTTTTGGCGACCTCGCGCGTGGCGTCGCGGCTGCCGGAATCGACGATCAGGATTTCGTCCGCGAAGCGGACGCTTTCAAGGCATTCGGGAAGCAGGTCGGCCGCGTCGCGGGTGATGATGACGGCGGACAGGCGCTCGGGCATAGGCTATTCTATGCCGAAAAATCGCCGGGATGCACGCGCGCGGCGTTCCTGATGATTCCTGAAAAACGAACGTTCGAAACCATTTCAAAAATGAATCAACGCAGGCAGTCCCCCTCACCCGCCGCCGCATTCGCGGCGGCTGCCCTCTCCCTCAGGGAGAGGGATAGGGTGAGGGTGGCCTTTTAGGCAGCTTACGTCATGCACGCCGCCTACAACTGGTTCCTGAGACTGCTGTTCCCCTACGTGCTGCTGCGCCTGTTGTGGCGCGGCCTGCGCAACCCGGATTACTGGCGGCGCATCCCCGAACGTTTCGGTTTCATCGCCTCGCTCCCGCCGCCGCGCCCGATCTGGATCCACGCGGTGTCGGTCGGCGAGGTGCGCGCCGCTTTGCCGCTGGTGCACGAACTCACCGTGCGCTATCCCGAGCATCCGTTGCTCATCACCACCATGACCCCGACCGGTTCGGCGCAGGTGCGCGAGCTGTTCAACGGCCGGGTGGCGCACTGCTACGCGCCCTACGACTACCCGTCCGCAGTGCGGCGCTTTCTCGACCGCACCCGGCCGGCGCTGGCGGTCGTGATGGAGACCGAACTGTGGCCGAATATTTTTCACCAGTGCCGCGCGCGCTCGATCCCGGTGTTCGTCACCAACGTGCGCATGTCGGAATCCTCGATGCGCAAGTACCAGCGCTTTGCGCGTCTGGCGCGCGCCACGCTCGCGCAGGTGACCCGCTTCGCGGCGCAGTCGCCGGCGGACGCGAACCGGCTGCTCGCGCTCGGCGCCGATCCGGACACGGTCGCGATCACCGGCAGCATCAAGTTCGAGCTCAACGCCGGCGCCAGCCTGCGCGAGTCGGCCGAGGTGTTGCGCCTCGGCTGGGGCCAGGACCGGCCGGTGTGGCTCGCCGCCAGCACCCACGAGGGCGAGGAGGAGATGGTGCTCGCCGCGCTCAAGGAGCTGAAACGCCAGCCGCGCTTCGCCGACATGCTGCTGGTGCTGGTGCCGCGCCATCCCGAGCGCTTCTCCGCGGTCGCGCGGCTGTGCCGCAAGCAGGGTTATCGCGTCGCGCTGCGCAGCGAAACGCGCGGCGCGCTCGCCGCCGACGTCGAGATCCTGGTGGGCGACACCATGGGCGAGCTGCAACTGTTTTACGGCGCGGCCGACGTCGCCTTCATCGGCGGCAGCCTGGTGCCGACCGGCGGGCACAACCTGCTCGAGGCGTCGGCGGTCGGCAAGCCGGTGGTGTTCGGCCCGCACATGTTCAACTTCCAGGAGATCAGCCAGATGACGCTGGAGCGCGGCGCCGGCGTGCAGATCCCGGAGACCGCGCGGCTGGCGCCGGCGATTTCGGATTTTCTCGGCAATGCCAACCGCCGCGATCACGCCGGCGAGGCGGGGCGCAGGATGGTCGAGGAAAACCGCGGCGCGCTCGCGGCCAACATGCGCATCCTCGAGCAGCTGCTCGGAAACTGAGGAAACTCTGAACGGGCACGAATCCGTTCGCCCTGAGCTTGTCGAAGGGGAGCGGATTCGAGCGTAATCAACGGGGTTCCCGTTCATGCTTCGACAAGCTCAGCACGAACGGGAACCTGTAATGTAGTTCGTAGGGTGGGCGGTGCCCACCCTACAACTCTGGGAATCAGTGCAGCGTCTTGGGTTCGGGCTTGGCGGGTTGCGAGGCGGGCGAGGCGTGGTGCACGATCATGCGCCAGCCGCCTTCGGTGAGACGATAAATATTGGTGACCTGCATCGGCGCCGACGGCGGTTCGTTCCTGGCGCGGATGTGTTCTTCCACGACGTGCACCGCGACCTCGCCGTTCTGGCTGCGCGTGCGTTCGGTGATCATGAACTGCATCTCCGGCGAGTTGCGGAAAATCGTCTCCCACGATTCGCGCACCGCCGCGCGTCCGGTGAGGATCGCGCCGAGCGGATGGATGCAGCTGATGTCGTCGCTCTCGGCCCACACCGTCATCATCGCGTCCACGTCGCGCTTGATGAACGCGGCGTAGAACGCGGTCTCGGCCTCGCGCGGCGTTTGAAAACGTTTTTCGGTCATGGAAGCCATGCGTTGATCCGGGCCAGGTCGGTTTCGCTGAAGGGACCGGCGGGTTGTTTCAGGCGCCGCCGGTTCGGGAGGTAATCATACCGCGCGGAGCCGGGTCGCGCTCGATGCGGTGAAGGACACGGCCGGCGTCAAAAACCCCGATATTCCTTGAGTCCGGTGGTAAATCCCCGGTCCCGGCCGCCGTCAGATTCAGTACGTGGGCATGGTCGGGTCGATCTCGCGCGCCCACGCGGCGACGCCGCCGACCAGATTGTTGAGCTTGTCGAAGCCCATGCGCTCGAGGTAATTCGCCACCTGCTGGCTGCGGATGCCGTGATGGCACATCACCACGATCTCGGCGTCCTTGGGCAGCTCCGGGTAGCGCGCCGGTATCGCGCGCATCGGGATGGAGACGGCGCCGGGCAGCGAACAGACGTTCAGCTCCCACGGCTCGCGCACGTCGATCACCACGATATTGGGGGTTCCCTTGTCGAGCTGTTCTTTCAGCTCGCGCACGGTCATTTGCCGGATCATGAAGTGCGATGGCAGGTTGTTGAAAAACTCCCTCTCCCTACGGGAGAGGGTAGGGGTGAGGGTGATCTTAATTTGTTAAGCATTTGATTTTTTACTCCCCCTCATCCTGGCCTTCTCCCGCAGGGAGAAGGGAAAAGTTTTTTCAGCAATCGGCTAGAACACGAACCGGGCGGGCTCGAGCGCGTTGCGCAGCGGCGGCAGGACGGTTTCGAACAGCGAGTCTTCGTGGAACGCGCGCGCGTCGAGGCGCCGGATGCGTTTGACTTCCATCGCCGGCGCTTTGCCGACGATGGCGATCAGGCGTCCGCCGGGCGCGAGGCTCTGCTGGAACGTCTCGGGCAGGATCGGCAGCGAGCCGGTGACGAGGATGACGTCGTACGGCTGCTGGCGCTCCCAGCCGCGCGCGCCGTCGCCGACTTCGAGCGTGATGTTGTGTATCCCGTGATGCGCGAGTTTGGCGGCGGCGTCGGCGGTAAATTCGGGGCGGATCTCGACGCTCACCACGTGCCGGCCGAGGTTGGCCAGCAGCGCGGTCATGTAGCCGCTGCCGGTGCCGATCTCGAGCACCTTGTCGGCCGGTTTCAGTTCCAGCTCCTGCAGCAGCCGCGCCTCCAGCTTCGGCGCCATCATGACCTGGCCGTGCCCGAGCGGGATGTTCATGTCGACGAAGGCGATGCTGCGATAGTTGCGCGGGACATAGTCCTCGCGCGGCGTGCGCGCGACGAGGTCGAGCACGCGCGGGTCGGACACGTCCCAGGTGCGCAACTGCGACTCGATCATCTTCTGACGCACGACATCGAAATTCAGCGAAGACATAAAACCACTCGGAGTAGGGCCAAAGGGCGATTAGCCTATTCAGTTTGCACTGGGTCTGCAAGCCAAAGGGCCTTATGTGGGCATGATAATCCCTTGTAGGTTGGGGTGAGCGGAGCGAACCCCAACACAGGGCGAACAACGTTGGGGTTCGACGCTACGCGCCTCACCCCAACCTACAATTGATGCGGTTGCAATCCCCCCGTGAATCCTTTAGCGTGAAACCATCCGTATGAGCTAGGGGTGCCGGCCCGGTGGCCGGCTGAGAGATCACCCTTCGAACCTGACCCGGTTAGTCCCGGCGTAGGAAAGCTTCTTGAAGCCTCCTCAGTTTTGCCCCGCCGCTCATGCCCCGATTGTTATGACGAGGTAGTCTCATGAGCGCCAACCCCAAGGAATTTCTCAAACCGCACGCGCCGCTGTCCGACGAAGCCACGCGCCCGTTTCCGGCATCGCGCAAGATTTTCGTGGCCGGCAGCCGCCCCGACCTCCAGGTCGGCATGCGCGAAGTCACGCTGACGCCGACGCCCACGAGCCACGGCGCCGAGGAGAACCCGCCGATCACGGTGTACGACACCTCCGGCCCGTACACCGACCCGAGCGCACACATCGACCTGCGCGCCGGCCTCGCGGCCCTGCGCGAGCCGTGGATTCTGGAGCGCCACGACACCGTGCAGCTCGACGGCCCTAGTTCCGAATACGGCCGCGCGCGGGCGCGCGACCCGAAGACCCAGCATCTGCGCTTCGAGCATATTCGCACGCCGCGCCGCGCCAAAGTCGGCGCGAACGTGTCGCAGATGCACTACGCGCGCCAAGGCATCGTCACGCCCGAGATGGAATACATCGCGATACGTGAGACCCTGCGGCTGAACGAGCTGCGCAACGACCCGCGCTACGCCCGGCTCCTGCGCCAGCACAAAGGCCAGCACTTCGGCGCGAACATCCCGGAACAAATCACGCCCGAATTCGTGCGCGCCGAAGTCGCGCGCGGGCGCGCCATCATCCCCAACAACATCAACCATCCGGAATCCGAGCCGATGATCATCGGCCGCAATTTCCTGGTGAAGATCAACACCAATATCGGCAACTCGGCGGTGTCTTCGAGCATCGAGGAGGAAGTCGAGAAAATGGTGTGGTCGGTGCGCTGGGGCGGCGACACGCTCATGGACCTGTCCACCGGCAAGAACATCCACGAGACGCGCGAGTGGATCATCCGCAACTGCCCGGTCCCGGTGGGCACGGTGCCGATCTACCAGGCGCTGGAAAAGGTCGACGGCAAGGCCGAGGAACTGACCTGGGAGATGTTCAAAGACACGCTCATCGAGCAGGCCGAACAGGGCGTGGATTACTTCACGGTCCACGCCGGCGTGCGCCTGCCGTGGATTCCGCTCACCGCCGAGCGCGTCACCGGCATCGTCTCGCGCGGCGGCTCGATCATGGCCAAGTGGTGCCTGGCGCATCACCAGGAAAGTTTCCTCTACACGCACTTCGAGGAAATCTGCGAGATCATGAAGGCCTACGACGTCGCTTTCTCGCTCGGCGACGGCCTGCGGCCAGGCTGCATCGCCGACGCCAACGACCGCGCTCAATTCGCCGAGCTGGAAACGCTGGGCGAACTGACCAAGATCGCGTGGCAGCACGACGTGCAGACCATGATCGAAGGCCCGGGCCACATCCCGATGCAGCTGATTAAAGAGAACATGGACAAGGAACTCGAAGACTGCTTCGAGGCGCCGTTCTACACGCTCGGCCCGCTGACCACCGACATCGCGCCCGGTTACGACCACATCACCTCCGCCATCGGCGCGGCCCAGATCGGCTGGTACGGCACCGCGATGCTGTGCTACGTGACACCGAAGGAACACCTGGGATTGCCCGACAAGCAGGACGTGCGCGACGGGATTATTGCTTACAAAATTGCAGCCCACGCCGCCGACCTCGCCAAGGGCCACCCCGGCGCGCAGTTGCGCGACAACGCGCTGTCCAAAGCGCGCTTCGAGTTCCGCTGGGCCGACCAGTTCAACCTCGGCCTCGACCCGGAGAAGGCGCAGGAATTCCACGAC
>DAIDLH010000107.1 GCA_027449605.1 Candidatus Muproteobacteria bacterium
TTTCTGCTCGATGAAGATAACGCAGGAAGTCCGCGACTACGCCGCCAGCCAGAAGCTGTCGGAAGCGGAGGCGCTGAAGAAAGGCATGGAGGCCAAGGCGGTGGAATTCGTGAAGCAGGGGGCGGAGATTTATAAGAAAGCATAATCTAAAAATGCCCCATCTGATTTTTTCTACTATTTTTCTACTGATTTTTGCTAAATGAGTAGTTAAGAGGGGCCCCCGCCTTACCATGAAAATCGAATATGTTATGTTCGAATTTCATGGTACGCTTTGACCATGATCACACGCCCACAGGAGCTTGGCCAGATTCGCCGCGCGCTCAAGCGCAGCCGTGTCGTGGCGTTGATCGGGCCGCGGCAGTGCGGCAAGACGACGTTGGCGCGTCAGATCGTCCCGCCGGACTCGCCGAATTACTTCGACCTTGAAGATCCCACGAGCCTGGCGCGCCTCGCCGAGCCGATGACGTCGTTTTCGACGTTGCGCGGCGTGGTTGTGATCGACGAGGTGCAGCGGCGGCCAGATCTCTTTCCCGTCCTGCGCGTGCTGGCGGATCGCAAGCCGTTGCGGGCGCGATTCCTGATCCTGGGTAGCGCGTCGCCCGCGTTGCTGCGCCAGTCGTCGGAGTCGCTGGCCGGGCGTGCGGAGACGATTCCGCTGTCCGGTTTCAGTCTGGCCGAGACCGGGGCGAAGCAACAGAATCGTCACTGGTTGCGTGGCGGCTTTCCGCGCGCGTTTCTGGCGCGCAGCAACGCGGACAGTCTCGCGTGGCGGCGGCAGTTCATCCAGACTTTCGTGGAGCGCGACCTGCCGCAACTCGGGATCAACATACCCGCCCAGGCGATGCTGCGATTCTGGACCATGGTCGCGCATTATCACGGAAACATCTGGAGCGCGGCCGAACCGGCGCGCTCGCTGGGGGTTAGCGAACCGACCGTGCGCCGGTATCTCGATGCCCTGACCGGGCTGTTCATGGTGCGACAGCTGCAACCGTGGCACGAAAATCTCGGCAAGCGCCAGGTCAAGTCGCCGAAGATCTACGTGCGGGACAGCGGTTTGTTGCATCAACTGCTCGGTATCCGCACCGACAAAGAGCTGTTATCGCATCCGAAGTGCGGCGCTTCCTGGGAAGGTTATGCGGTGGAAGAAGCGCTGAAGCACTTCCAGCCGGACGAGGCCTATTTCTGGGCAACGCATCAGGGAGCCGAGCTCGATCTGTTGCTGTTCAAGGACGGGCGACGCCTGGGCGTGGAAATCAAACGCATGGATGCGCCGACGCTGACACCCTCGATGCGTATTGCGATCGAAAACCTGCGGCTCGACCGGTTGGTGATCCTGTATCCGGGCAGCGCCCGCTATAAGCTTGCCAAGCAAGTCGAGGTCTTGCCCCTCGCCACGCTGGCAAAGTAGAAGTCATTACCGGCCCACGCCGCCGACCTCGCCAAGGGCCACCCCGGCGCGCAGTTGCGCGACAACGCGCTGTCCAAAGCGCGCTTCGAGTTCCGCTGGGCCGACCAGTTCAACCTCGGCCTCGACCCGGAGAAGGCGCAGGAATTCCACGAC
>DAIDLH010000108.1 GCA_027449605.1 Candidatus Muproteobacteria bacterium
ACCTGCGACCCCTGCCGTGTGAAGGCAGTGCTCTACCGCTGAGCTAATCGCCCCTGGTGGGGAAAACAAGCGCGCAAGTTTACTGCCTGCGGGGAACGAGCGTCAATTCTGCTGATTTTGCCGCCGATTTTATTTACCATAGACGTCCGTTCCCAACCACCGAACCGATTCCGTGACCGTCCGCACCCGATTCGCCCCCAGCCCCACCGGCTATCTGCACGTGGGCGGCGCGCGCACCGCGCTGTTCTCCTGGCTTTATGCGCGCAAGCATGGCGGCACGTTCATCCTGCGCATCGAGGACACCGACCTCGAACGTTCGACCGCCGAATCCGTGGACGCGATCCTGCAGGGCATGACCTGGCTGGGGCTGGAATACGACGAGGGTCCGTTCTACCAGACACATCGTTTCCCGCGCTACAAGGAAGTCATCCAGCAGATGCTCAAGGAAGGACAGGCCTACCATTGCTATTGTTCGAAAGAGCGCCTGGAGCAGTTGCGCGCCGAACAGATGGCGCGCAAGGAAAAGCCCCGCTACGACGGCAAGTGCCGCCACGGCGTGCCGAACCCGCCGCCGGGCGTGGCGCCGGTGGTGCGCTTCAAGAATCCGCTCGACGGAGCGGTGGTGGTGGAAGACCTGATCCGCGGACGCGTGACATTCCAGAACAGCGAGCTCGACGATCTCATCATCGCTCGCGGCGACGGTTCGCCGACCTACAATTTCACCGTCGTGGTGGACGACATGGACATGAAAATCACCCATGTCATCCGCGGCGACGACCACCTGAACAACACCCCGCGCCAGATGAACATGCTCAAGGCGCTCGGCTTCACGCCGCCGGTGTACGCGCACGTGCCGATGATCCTCGGTCCCGATGGCGCGCGCCTGTCCAAGCGCCACGGCGCGGTCAGCGTCATGCAATACCGCGACGACGGTTATCTGCCCGAGGCGCTGCTGAACTATCTGGCGCGTCTCGGCTGGTCGCACGGCGACCAGGAAGTGTTTTCCATCGACGAGATGATCAAGCTGTTCGACGTGACCAAGGTGCACAGCTCGGCGGCGGCGTTCAATCCGGAAAAACTGACCTGGCTCAACCAGCACTATATTAAGAATAACGACCCCCAACACGTGGCGCATCATCTGAGTTATCACCTGGGCCGGCACGGCGTCGATCCCGCGGCGGGCGGGCCGGACCTGGTCGAGGTGGTCAAGGCGCAGCGCGAGCGCGCCAAGACTTTGGCCGAGATGGCGAACAACAGCGTGTTTTTCTACAAGGACTTCGCGAGCTACGACCCCAAGGACGCCGCCTCGCATTTGAAACCGGAGGCGGAAAAGCCGCTGAAGGAGCTGCGCGAGCGGCTGACGGCGCTGCCCCTGTGGGAAGCCCAGGAGATTCATGAGGCGGTGACGGCGGTGGCCGAGGCGCTGGGGCTGAAGCTCGGCAAGATCGCGCAGCCGTTGCGCGTGGCCGTGGCCGGCCGGGCGATTTCGCCGCCGATCGACGTGACGCTGATGCTGGTGGGGCGCGAGAAAACGCTCGAACGGCTCGACGCTGCGCTGGAATATATAAGGAAACAACCGGTTACGGCTTGACCCACCGGTGGACGGGCATGTAAAGTAGCGCGCCTTGTCAGGGGCTATAGCTCAGCTGGGAGAGCGCATGCATGGCATGCATGAGGTCGCCGGTTCGATCCCGGCTAGCTCCACCATTTCACCGAAGGGGTTGCATGCGGACAACCCTTTTGTTTTTTCAGTCAGTTCATCCGTCCCCATCGTCTAGAGGCCTAGGACACTGCCCTTTCACGGCGGCGACAGGAGTTCGAATCTCCTTGGGGACGCCACTTTTAATTTCATTGTTTTAAGACATTCCATCGCCGGCACCCTTAATCCGGCGGTACCGCGGCGTTTGTCGACGACAGACGGTGGCGGCGCGCAGAGACGGAAGGCCATAGAATCGTTTCGAGCAGATTAAATTCAGCAGGGAATGCCTGGACGGCGGATTGCATGGAAACAAGGTCTGATTCGGCGGGGAAATCATCTTTCACGCTTTTGAAACTCATGTTTCTGTGGGTTGCGTTACTCGCGGGGGCCGTACCGGCGCAGGCACAGTGGCTGAGCCGCGACGAAGCCATCATGGGCACGGCCATTCGTGTCGAACTGTGGTCCGACGACAAGGCGGCGGGCGAGGCGGCGATCGACGCGGTGATGGAGGAAATGCACCGCATCGACAGGGAAATGAGCCCGTTCAAGCCGGAGAGCGAACTGTCCCGGATCAACCGCGAGGCGGCCGATGGTCCCGTGCCCATCAGCGCGGAAATGTTCGACATTCTTTCGCGCTCCATCGAATTCTCGAAGCTCAGCGGCGGGGTGTTCGACATCACCTTTTCCAGCGTCGGTTATATGTACGATTACCGCCGGCACATCAAGCCGACGGACAGCGAGATCGAAAAGGCGCTGCCCGGCATCAATTACCGTCACCTGTTGCTGGACAAGGACAAGCGGACGATCCGGTTCGCCCGGTCCGGAGTGCGTATCGACCTGGGAGGGATAGGCAAGGGCTATGCCGTCGACAATTGCATCGCCTTGCTGAAAAAACGCGGGATTACCCATGCCCTGGTCACGGCCGGCGGCGACAGTCGCGTTCTCGGCGACCGTGAAGGGAGACCGTGGATGGTCGGGATTCGCGATCCGCGCCGCAGGGACAACGTGGTGGCCGTCATCCCGCTGGTCAACTCGGCCATTTCAACCTCCGGGGATTATGAACGCTTTTTCGAGCTCGACGGGGTACGGTATCACCACATCCTCAATCCCAAAACCGGTCGCTCGGCGACGGGCGTGCACAGCGCCTCGGTCATCGGTCCCGACGCCACCACCACCGACGGTTTGACCAAGCCGGTATTCATTCTAGGGCCTGAGAAAGGATTGAAGTTGATCGAATCCATCCCCGGTGTCGATGCGGTGATTATCGATGCCGAGGGCCGGATGTTTTATTCATCCGGCCTGCAAAACAAACAGCGCGAAGTTTCCGTTCCTCGCGAATCCAGGTCCGTCAAATAGCGGCGCGTTTCAAAACTGTTCCCGACGATCCAAAACTTCCCTCCGCCGTTCATCGGGCAATTCTCAACGTGTGTAGGCGCTGCGGCAATTCCGAAAAATTTCCGGAATCGTCGATGAAAATAATCTCCAGCATGACCGACGCACGCAGTACATGGCGCGATAAAGGGCCGTATTCATGCGGGTTTATCCACATAGAATAAGACCCATTATTGATGACAGCTTTGATCAGGGCATAGCCATCGAAAGGTGGTGACGCAAAGCCCCGAGGCTAACGGCGAGAGCGATCTCACCCATGCCTGTCGGGCCGCCAGGGCTACACGAGATTTCCCGGCATTCGGATTGTCACGAGACCGGGGAGCATGGGAGGCGGAGATGGAAGCCCTGAAAACTCTGAAGACCTGTCTTGGCGTCGTTCTTGCGGTGGAAACAATCTTCCTGACGGGATGCGGCGGCGCCGGTTCCGGCGGCACGAACACCGCGAGTACGGCGAGCGACGTGCCCATCGCTTACGTCAAGCGGCCGATCAATTCCCAGTCCATGAACAGCGCGGTGGGAAATCCGACCGACAGCGTCACTTTCCATCCTGGCGGCGACCTCTATATCCGCGATCTTTCCTCGCCGAGCGCGGCCGAGAAAAACATCACCGGCTCCTACACCCAGGGGCGTGGCGACGTCTCGGACCCGGAAGTCTCGTACGACGGCAAGAAAATCCTGTTTTCCATGAAAGGATCCGCGGATTCGACCTGGAACATCTGGGAATACGACCGCGACACGAACACCCTGCGCCGGGTCATCCAGGACAATACCGCGGCCAATCAGGGCGACGACGTGGATCCGGCGTATCTGCCGGACGGGCGCATCGTGTTTTCCTCGAACCGCCAGCAAAAATCCGTGGTGACCGTCGGCTACAAATACGTGGACGAATACGACCGCGAAACGTCAACCGTGTTGCACGTGATGAATGCGGACGGAAGCGGCATCGAGCAGATTTCCTTCAATCAGAGCCATGACCGCAATCCCACCGTGCTCCTGGACGGCCACATCATGTTCAGCCGCTGGGACCACGTCGGCCGCCGGAACCAGTTTTCGATCTTCCGCGCCAGCGTCGACGGCGCCGGCATGTTCATTCATTACGGCGCGCACAGCCAGGTCGTGAGTTACCTGCATCCGCGCGAGATGCAGGACGGGCGCATCATGTCGGACGCCATGCCCTTGTCGCGCACCAACGAAGGCGGCGCGTTGCTGATCATCGACGCCAATAATTTCTCCGAGACAGACCAGCATGCCCCCGGCGTGTCGGGAAGCGCCCAGGTGCAGGCGAGCTATGCCCCGGTCAATTTTGGCGCCATGGTCTCCGATACCGGCCGTTTTACCACGCCTTATCCGTTGTGGGACGGCACGAATCGCGCCCTGGTATCGTTCACGCCGGGCGGGCGCACCGAGGATCGCACGCAAACCAGCCTGATCACCGGTCAACCGGAAACCGTCAAAGTCGAGAAGACACCGGCCTATGGCGTGTACATGCTGGACCTGAATTCCAAGAGCATGCGCGCCATCGTGCTGCCCAGGGTCGACGCCAACGGCAATCCGACCGAGTTCGTGACCGACGCGATTCCGCTGCTGGCGCGCACCAAACCCAAGATACTCACGTCCGTCGGCCTGGACGCGGATCGCCAGAACAGAAACACCGCCAGTTTTACCGTGGGAAGCATTTACGACACCGAGCCGGCTCGGAACCGGATGACCGAAGCCGTGCTGTCAACGCAGGAAAAGAACGACGGTATCGTCATTCCGCTGAAGGATAACCGGACGAATTTTTGTCTGGACGGCGCCACGCCACGCTATCCCAATTGCGACACGCGCGCCTTTGTCGCCGACATCGCCAGGCTGAAAGACCTGACGCCGGTCACCGGGACCGCGCCGGACAAGCGCCCCGGCCGTTTCGCCCGCATCGTCAAGGCGGTGCCGTCGCCGCGCGGCATCAGCCGCGAGGCGCTGGGCGAAACCGAGTTCGAAATGCAGCAGATTTTAGGCTACGTTCCCGTCGAGCCGGACGGCTCGATCGCCTTCGAAGCGCCGGCGGACACCGCGATCGGGATTGCGGTCGTCGATCGTTACGGCCGCGCGCTGCAGACGCACACCAGCTGGCTGCAGGGACGCCCGGGCGAGTCGGTGTTCTGCAACGGCTGCCATTCGCCGCGCCGCGGTTCCGAGATTCCGCTGAACACCGGCAGCGCGACCACGAATAACGACGCGCTGCAGCTGAGTCTTTCGAACGGCGGCGTCGCCAACGGCGTGGCCGGCAAAATCATGGCGCAGATTCGCTTCGACAACGAACTGGCGATCGATGCGAGCGCCGCCAAGCCCGGCGTCAAACCCAAGGCGGATATTCAGTATCGGGATGTCTGGACGCGTTTCGATCCGGCGAATAACCAGGCCCTGTCCACGATCGCGGGGACGCCGATCAACATCACCTATGCCGCTTCCATCTTTCAGGGTGTCGCCTCTCCGGGCCTCGACCCCGCGACCGAGGCGGCGCCCGCGACCTCCGCGGACGGCGCGATCGTGATCAATTACAAGGATCACGTTCAGCCGATCCTGAACAAGGCCTGCGCCAGTTGTCATGGCGTCGGCCAGAGCCAGCAACTCGCGCTCGACCTGAGCGATTCGGTTTCCGGAACCGGCCGCGTCGCGTCTTACGATGCATTGATGATCGGCAAGCCCAGCCTCGTGAACGGCCTGCCGGTGTTGATCGAACGTGGGGGTGAGATCGAGATCGATCGCGAGGACGCGCTGGTGGAGGAGCCGGGCTTGGCGCGCGCCACGAAGCTGGTTCGAGACTGGATTTTTACCGAAGGACTGGACCGGGATCCCACGGCACAGGCGGATACCCAGAATCACTCGAACATGCTCAACGGTTCCGAAAAACGTTTGATTGCCGAATGGATCGATTTGGGCGCGACCTATTATAACGATCCCTGCGAAACCAGGAACAACAGCGGCGCGTGCACCAAATTCCGCGCGGTGACCGGTCTGAGTCGGACTGTTTTTGAAACCAGCGTGCAACCCCTGATGCTGACGCAGTGCGCCGGTTGCCATGTGGCGCTGGGACGCGGTCCGAACGATCCGCCGTTCCAGGCCAAGCGCCTGGTTCTGACCGGCAACGTCGAGGGCGATTTCAACGTGACCACCACGATGGTGAACAACGTCTGTAATCCGGCGATGAGTTACCTGCTGCGTTATCCGGCCTCGACCGGCAACCCGTCCGCGATTCCGCCGGAACCGGCGCATCCGCAGATATTCGACGCGGCCGCCATCGCGGATCCGGCTTCCCTGTACAACGCCATCGTGCAGTGGATCAACGCGGCGCGAACCGCCAATGGTTGCTGATGCAACGCTGGTTTGCATATTTTCTGCCGGCTGTCGTGCTCGTCGGCGTGTCGGCCGGCGGTTGCGGCCAGGATGTCACGGTGTCCGGCGATTCAGCCGACGCGACGGCTTTGTGCAAGTCGTACTACCAGCAGTGCGTCGACCCGATTTTTTACAAATACCTCAGCCGCACCGATGGCGCGGTCAAGCAGTGCATCGAGTGCCATCGTGGCGGTCCGGGCAAGAGCTTTCAGTTGCCGCTGGATCCGAATGCCGCGGATTACTGGCCGGGGGCGTATGAGACCGCGCGCAATATGTCGCTCGACGGATCGAACAGCAAACTGTTGCTGAAACCGCTGGGGCAATTGGCGCACGGCGGAGGCCAGTTCTTCCTCAACACCTCCGATCCGGATTACCTGATCATCGACAAATGGATATCGAATCCAGACCCGCAAGGCCTGGCCGGTGATTTCAATTACGGCAATGACACGGCGTTTTGTCGGGCGCTATATACTCCCGGTACTTGCCCATAAATGCCGTTTAACTCGCGACATATCCTGCGGTCGGTAATTTTTTTTTTACTGTCCCATGTTTTTTCCGTTGTTTCCGTATACGCGGCGGAAGACTACATGCGGGTACAGGTCGCGGATCCGTATATCGAGTTGCGCACCGAGCCGGGGCGCGGCTATCCGGTTTTTTACGTGGCGGAGCGGGGCGAATGGATCGAAATCCTCAAGCGCAAGACCGACTGGTTCAAGGTGCGCCTGGCGAGCGGCAAGGAAGGCTGGGTCAACCGCTTGCAACTGGAAAACACCCTGACCGAAACGGGCGCCAGGACCACGTTCCGCGACGTGATGCTGGCGGACTATCTCGACCGCCGGCTGGAGGTGGGTTTCGGCTGGGGGCGGTTCGACCAGGACCCGGTGCTGACGATGCGAATCGGCTATGGACTGACGCCGAATTTTTTCGTGGAGCTGTCCGCCTCGCAGGTCACCGCCGTGTATTCCAGCACGTCGCTGACGCAGTTGAATCTGATGGCGCTGCCGTTCGCCGACCGGCGCGTCTCGCCGTATTTCACGCTCGGCGCCGGCCGCTACCAGAAGACGCCGAAGGTCACGCTGGTGGATTCGCCGGAGATATCGGTGACGGCGGCCAACGCCGGCTTCGGCGTGCGCGTTTACCTGACGCGTAATTTCCTGGTGCGCGGCGATTTTCGCGAGTACATGGCGCCGATCAACGACAACCGCGTCGACACCTTCAAGGAATGGACGCTGGGTCTGGGAGTTTTCTTTTAAATATTCAGCACGGAAAAATCACGATGACGAACCGGAAAATCCTCATGTTGTGTCTGGGCGCCGCGCCCCTGCTGTCGCCGGCATTTGTCCTGGCCGATGCCGAAGACAAGTCCATCCCGGCCCAGGAACAGGTGATTCAGCCGCAGCTCGAGCGGCGCGACGTGAAGGTGCCGCACATCAACGCGGACGACATCGAGGTGGGATTCTACAAGGGAATCCTGAGCATCGAAAACTTCAGCGCGCAATCGGTGACCGGGTTGCGTCTCGCCTATCACGTGACCGAGGATTTTTTCATCGAAGGCGTCAAGGCGAAATCGACCATCTCCGACGAGTTCTTCCGCAGCCGCGCCTTCCCCATCACCGGTTTCGACAAGCAGGAGGAGGACCTGACTTATTACAACGTCTCCCTGGGCTACAACGTCCTGCCGGGCGAAATATTCCTCGGCCGTCGCTGGGCCATGGCCAGCGCTTTTTACATCATCGGCGGGATCGGCACGACCACTTTCGCCAAGGAAAGCCACGCGACCTTCAACTTCGGAGGAGGCTACCGGATTCTGCTGAACGACTGGTTCGCCCTGCACATCGACATGCGCGACCACGTCTTCGATTCCGATCTGCTGGGCCAGAACAAACGCACCAATAACTTCGAGGCGACCGCCGGGTTAACGGTGTTTTTCTAACGCGAGCGTGAAGACGAGGCTGACTATGCGCAGAGTCAACATTTTGTTCACGGGCATTTTGGCGATTTATCTGCCGTTCGCGCCGCTGCAAGCCGCGGGTGTCGAGCCCGGGCAGGCGGCGCCGCCGTTCACGTTGAAAAGCCTGAAGGACAGGAACCTGTCGCTGAAGGAGTTTCGCGGCCAGGTCGTCATGATCAATTTCTGGGCCACCTGGTGCGGTCCGTGCCGCCAGGAAATGCCGGCGCTGAACGCGCTCTATCAAAAGTACCGCCAGGCCGGCTTCGTCCTGCTCGGCGTCAACGTCGATTCGGAGACGGCGAACGCGGTACGGATGGCGTCCAAACTCAAGGCAGGCTATCCGATCCTGTTCGACACCGACAAGCAGATCAGCGCGCAGTATCGCGTCGGCGCCATGCCGACGACGGTTCTGATCGATCGCGACGGCAGGGTCCGTTACGTACAGAAAGGCTACGTCGCCGGCATCGAAGATAAATACCAGACCCAGATCCGGGAACTGCTCAAGGAATGACATCGTCTCCCATGAGACCGGCGAAAATCGCCTTGATGTTCGTGTCGCTGTGCGTCCTGGCGGGTTGCACGATCGAGCCGTGGGTCAAGCCCTACGAACGCGAACATCTGGCCGATCCGATCATGAGCGGCTCGCGCGATCCGATCGCCGACAAGCACCGCCAGCACGTCTTCGACACGCGCGAAGCGGCGCGCGGCGCGGTCACCACGGAAGGAGGCGGATGTGGTTGCAATTGATGCCGCCGCTGAGGGCCCGATGCCGCCGGCCGCAGCCGGCAGGCAGGCTTGGTGTCGGGCGGGCGCCATCGCGCTGATCGTGTGCCTGTATGCCGTTCACTGCCGCGCCGCCGTATTGCCCGAGGAGCGCGCCGACGGCATGTATCATTATTATGACGGCGGCGGTGTCCGCGTGACCGGCCCGGCGCTGCTGGTGCGAAAAAACCTGACCGACACGGTCGCCGTGTCGGGTTCCTATTATGCCGACACCGTGAGCAGCGCATCCATCGACGTTGTCACCACCGCCAGCCCGTTCAAGGAAAAACGCACCGAGTACGGCGCCGGCGTCGATTATCTGCATAACGACAGCCTGATGAGCCTGTCGGTGTCGAAAAGCGACGAGTCCGATTACATCGCCGACACGCTCAGCATGAATTACTCGCAGGACGTTTTCGGCGGCATGACCACCGTCAGCATGGGATACAGCCGGGGCCGGGACACCGTGCGCGACAACACCGATCCGACGTTCTCCGACAACGTAAACCGCTATCAGTACCGGCTGGGCTTGTCGCAGATCCTCGCGCAGACGCTGCGGGTCAGCCTCGATTACGAGGCCATCACCGACGAAGGTTACCTGAACAGCCCATATCGCAGCGCGCGCATCTTCGGGGCGGGCGTGAAGGAGCGATATCCGCGCACCCGCGACAGCCAGGCCGTGGCCTTCCGCGCGTTCAAATACCTGTTGCCGGATTCGTCCCTGCGCTTCGAATACCGCTATTTCCGGGATACCTGGGAAATAGCCGCCAACACGGTCGAGATGGCCTACGGCGCTTACCTGAGCAAGCCGTGGCTGATGGAACTGCGTTACCGTTACTACTCCCAGAACAACGCTTCGTTCTATAGCGACAATTTCACGCAATTGCAGAATTTCATGGCGCGCGACAAGGAGCTGAGCACGTTCAAGAGCCATGCCTTGGGCGGCAAGCTGACTTATATCCTGCGGAGTCGCCCGTCATTCATGACCAAATCGACGTTGAACGTCGCTTACGATCGCATCAGGTTCAAATATGACGATTTCACCGATGTGCGCACCCAGGCGCCGTATGCGTTCGATGCCAACGTCGTTCAACTGTTTTTGTCATTGTGGTTTTAAGCGTTCCCACCCCATCACGCAAGAGTCGAGACATATGAAAGACCGGACCTCCCTGAATGCGTTGAAATGGACTCGAAAGTTGTTTGTCCTGCTGTTGCTGTGTTGGCAGGCATCGCCGCCGTTACCGGCGCATGCCGCGGAACCGGCGGGAACGCCGCCGGCGTCCAGGTACAAGAGTCTGGATCAGGACGCGCAATCGCTGAAAAAAGAGGTGATGGAACTGAACCGGGACCTGCTGGCGCTGGAGGAGGAGTTGCTGTTTCCGGCCAGCACACAGGTCGCGGTGTTCGTGTCCATGGACATCGGCAACCTGTTCGAACTCGACGCCGTCGAGGTGAAGCTGGACGACAAGGTGGTGGCGCATTATCTCTACACGCAACGCGAGATCGAGGCGTTGCGGCGCGGCGGCGTGCAACGCCTTTACCTGGGCAACCTTCGCGTGGGCAAGCACGAGCTGGTCGCGTTTTTCACCGGCAAGGGCCCGCATGCGCGGGATTATCGTCGCGGCGCGACGCTGGAGTTCGAGAAGCAGACGGAGCCGAAATACATCGAGCTCCAGATCAAGGACGTGACGCGCAATCTCCAGCCGGAATTTCGCGTCAAGGAATGGCAGTGATGCGTCATGAACCGACATCCGCCGACTCCTGAGAAGCGCCTGACGGCGCTCGTCGCGGTGCTGTGCGCCTGCGCGATGCTGGGCGCGGGCGCGCCCGCCGGCGCGCGCCGGGATGAATCGCAGCAGGTCAAGGATCCGCACTATGGCGAGGTGTTGTTTTATTTTTACCAGCAGCAATATTTTTCCGCCATCACGAACCTGCTGACTGCGCAGCAGTTCCAGAGAATCGACCATCACCGTGACGAGGCCGAGCTGCTGCTTGGCGGCATGTACCTTTCCTATGGCCTGCACATCCAGGCGGGAGAGATATTCCAGCGCCTGATCGACGCCGGCGCCCCGGCGGCGATTCGCGACCGCGCCTGGTTCTATCTGGCGAAGATCCGCTACCAGCGCGGTTATCTGGCCGAGGCCGAGCAAGCGATCTCGCGTATCCGCGACGCGCTGCCGGGCGAGCTGGAACAGGAGCGGCAATTGCTCCAGGCGCAATTATTGATGGAAAGAAAGGATTACCAGCAGGCCGCGGAGGTTCTCGCGCGCATGCACGGCCAATCGGTCTGGGCCCAGTACGGCCGGTACAATCTCGGCGTGGCCTTGATCAAGGCCGGCGACAACGCAGCCGGGACGTCGCTTCTGGAGGAGCTTGGCCGTAAACCCGCGACCGACGAGGAATTGAAATCCCTTCGGGACAAAGCCAATGTCGCCCTCGGTTACGCATTTCTCCGCGATGCCGCGCCGGCGCGCGCCCAGGCCAGCCTCGAACAGGTGCGGCTCGACGGTTTGCTGTCGAACAAGGCGCTGCTCGGCGCCGGTTGGGCTTATTCCGCGCAGAACCAGCACGAAAAATCGCTGGTTCCCTGGACCGAGCTGCAAAAGCGCAACGTCATCGATTCCGCCGTGCAGGAATCGCTGCTGGCGGCGCCCTACGCGCTCGGGCGTCTGGGCGCCTACCGGCAGTCGCTCCAGCAATATGAAAACGCAATCGCCGTCTACACGAATGAAATGACGCGCATCGACTCCTCGGTGGCGGCGATCCGCTCGGGAAAGATGGTCGACGGAATCCTGCAACATGATTCCACGAGCGAGATGGGATGGTTTTGGCGCATGCGCGAGGTGCCGGACGCGCCGGAGTCGCGTTACCTGATCCATCTCATGGCCGGTCACGATTTTCAGGAGGCGCTCAAGAATTATCGCGACCTGCGCTTCCTGGCGCACAACCTGGACTACTGGACGAACAACATCGGCGTCTACGGCGACATGCTCGCCACGCGCCGCCTGGCATACGAAAAACGCCTGCCGCAGGTGCTGCGGGACGAGCGCTCGCGGAATCTTCCGGAACTGTCGGCGCGGCGCGACCGTTACGCGGCCGAGCTGGCCCGCGTCGAGCGCGACGACGATGTCATGATGCTGGCGACCGACGAGGAACGACAGCTGCTCGTGCGATTGGACCGGGTGGAATCGAACCTGAAGCGACTGTCCGGGCACGAAGATGTGTCCGCGGCCCGGGACAAGTATCGCTTGTTGCGCGGGCTGCTGTCCTGGGATGTCGCGTCCGACTACAAACCGCGGCTGTGGCAGGCGAGGAAGGAACTGAAGGCGCTGGACCGGGATCTCGCCGAGACCCGGGTGCGGCGCGAGGAATTGATGCGCGCGCAAGTGGATGCCCCGAAGTCGTTCGAAAATTTTGGAACGCGCATCGCTTCGCTGCGCGGCCGGATAACGCAGCTTCAATCCCGCGTCCAGGCCATGTCCGCATCGCATGGACATTATCTCGAGGAACTGGCGGTGGCTGAACTTTCGGCGCAGAAACAGCGGCTGGCGGCTTATCTCACCCAGGCGCGCTTTGCCGTGGCGCAGATGTATGACGAAGCCTCGAATCCCGGCAGGGAGGGCAGATGAATCCACGGCTTCTCCCGCTGGCGGCGCTCATCGCGGTGGCGGCGTGTTCGTTCACGAACAAGGACGATGCTCCGACCATCAAGAGCCTGACGGCGCGCGCGATTCCGGTTGAGCGCGGAGCGGCGATCGAGGGCGGCAGGCAAAAAGCCATCGCCGGTTACCGTGATTTCGTGAACACCGCGCCGGGTCATGAGCACCGTCCGGAAGCGATGCGTCGTCTGGGCGATCTGCAACTGGAGAGCGCCGAGGAACGGCAGCTGGCGGGCGCCGATGCGCCGGCCCGTGAGTCCGCCGGAAAACCGGCCGCGCCCGACGCGGCGCCGGACAAGGCTGACTACCGTCAAGCCATCCAGTGGTATCAGGACCTGCTGCGGGCATACCCGAACTACGCCGGCAACGATCGGGTTTTGTACCAGCTGGCCAAGGCGTATGAGCAGGACGGCGACCTGCCGCGCTCGCTGCAAGTGCTGGACCGTCTGGTCGCGGACTATCCCGCCACCGCCTACCGCGACGAGGCGCAATTCCGGCGCGGCGAACTGCTGTTCACCTTGCGATCCTACGCGGCGTCGCAACAGGCGTATGAATCGATCATCCGGCAGGGTCAGGACTCGCCGTTTCAGGAACGCGCGCTCTACATGCACGGCTGGTCGCTGTTCAAACAACTGCGTTACGACCCGGCGCTGCAGTCGTTCTTCGCCGTGCTCGATCGCAAGTTGGTCGGCCGCCTCGACAGCGCTTCGCCCGGAGAGCTGGGGTCGCTGAGCCGTGCCGACCGGGAACTGGTCGAGGATACGTTCCGCGTCGTCAGCCTGAGCCTGTCGAACCTGCGCGGCGCCGAATCGATCCCGGATTATTTCACGGTCACGGCGCGCCGCGACTATGAATTCCTGGTCTACCGGCAGCTGGGCGATCTGTACTTCAAGCAGGAACGCATCAAGGACGCCGCCGACACCTACAGCGCCTTCGGGCGTCGCCATCCGACGCATCCCCAGGCCCCGCTGCTGCAGGCCAGGGTGATCGAGGCTTATCAACAGGCCGGTTTCGCCAGCCTGGCGCTGGACGCCAAGAAGGAATTCGCGACGCGCTACGGCATTCACAGCGATTTCCGCAAGGTCAGCTCGTCCGCCGACTACGAGCGCGTCCTTCCGCTGCTCAAATCCAATTTGCAGGACCTCGCGCGCCACTATCATGCCGGCGCGCAAAAGACCAAGGCCCCGGGCGACTACCAGGAAGCCGCGCGCTGGTATCGCGCGTTCCTGGAGGCGTTCCCGTCCGACCCGCAGGCGCCGGCGATGAATTTCCTGCTCGCGGAGATGCTGTTCGAGGACAAGCGTTATGCCGACGCCGCCGTCGAGTACGAGAAAACCGCCTACGACTATCCGCGTCACGGCAAGAGCGCGGACGCCGGCTATGCCGCTCTGCTGGCTTATCACGAGCAGGAAAAACGTGTCGACGCGGGCGATAAGCCGGCCTGGGAACGACGTGCTCTTGAAAGCGCGCTGCGCTTCGCCGACGCCAATGCCGCCGACGCGCGCATGCCGGCGGTGTTGACGAACGTCGCCGAAAGATCGTACGCGCTGCATGCACCGTCGCGCGCCGCCGCCGTGGCGCAACGCGTGCTGGCGCTGAAGCCCGAGCCGTCGCCGTCGCTCCGGCGCACGGCATGGACCGTCCTGGCGCACACGGAATTCGAGAAAGGGGCGTTCGACCGGGCCGAGACGGACTATCAGCAGGCGCTGGCGCTCGCGCCGGAGAAGGACGCGGGCCGTGGCGCGCTCGTCGAGCGTCTGGCGGCCGCGGTCTACAAGCAGGGCGAGCAAAGCCGCTCGGCGGGCCGGTTGCCGGAGGCGGCGGCGCATTTCCTGCGCGTCGGCAAGGTCGCGCCCCAATCTCCGATCCGCGCCAACGCCGAGTACGATGCCGCGGCGGCGTACATCGCGATGAAGAACTGGCCGAGCGCCGCCCAGGTGCTGGAAAACTTCCGCCGCGCCTATCCGGGACATCCGCTGCAGGCTGACGTTTCCAGCAAGCTGGCCGTGGCCTATCTCGAACAGGGGAAATGGTCCCACGCGGCGGTGGAATTCGAAGCGCTCGCCTCGAACAAGAACAAGGACGCGCAACTGCGGCGCGAGGCGCTGTGGCAGGCTGCCGAGCTGCATGAGAAATCCGGCAATGACCGGTTCGCGCAAGCGACATACGAGCGATATGTCGCTCAGTTTCCCGGCCCGCTGGAGCCGGCGATCGAAGCCCGCCATCGCCTCGCCGGGCTCAGCCGGAAACAGGGACAGTCGCGCGCGCAGCAGCAATGGCTCGACGAGCTGGTGAAAACCGAACGCAATGGAGGAAGCGAACGCACCGATCGGACGCGCACCCTCGCGGCGAACGCCGCCATGACTCTGGCCGAGCCTTATTACGAAGCGTATCGCCAGGTTCGACTGAAGGAGCCGCTGAAGAAAAGCCTGAAAAACAAAAAGGCGAAGATGCAACTGGCGCTCAAAGCCTACGAAGCGGCGGCGGAATATGGCGTGGCCGAGGCGGCCACGGCTTCTACGTACCGCGTCGCCGAGATCTACCGCGATTTCAGCCGCGAGTTGCTGGCCTCCCAGCGGCCCAAGGGATTGTCGGCGGACGAACTGGAGCAGTACAACGTGATGCTGGAGGAACAGGCCTATCCTTTCGAAGAGAAAGCGATCGAACTGCACGAGGTCAACGTGCGGCGCATCGCCGACCGTGTCTACGACCGATGGGTCCGGGGCAGCATCGACGCGCTCGGAAAACTGCGCCCGGTGCGGTACGCCAAGGTGGAGAAAAGCGAGGTGATCATCAATGCGCTTCGCTGAACGCACGATGCTCGCCGGGTTGATTTTCATCGCGGGCTTCACCGCAGGATGCGCGACTTCGCCGGCGCAGACCGGTCCGCGGGCGGCGACGCCCGCCGCCAGCGCCGCCAAAGTCGAAGCGGCTGTGTCTCCCGCCGTGCAGCGCGATTTTGCCGGCGCCTTGAGCGCCATGAAACTCGGCCGCTACCAGGATGCCGAGCGCCTGCTGCTTACGCTGACGCGCGAACACCCGGAGTTGTCGGGCCCCTACGCGAATCTCGGCATCGTCTATCTGCGGCTGGGGAAGTTGCCCGAAGCGGAGGAGTCCCTGAAAAAAGCCATCGAGGTCAATCCGGACCACGCGGCGTATCACAACCAGCTGGGCATCGTTTATCGGCAGAGCGGGCAGCTCGACAAGGCGCGCGAGTCCTACGCGCGCGCGATACAGATCGACCCGCTGTATTCCAACGCGCATCTCAACCTCGGGATCCTCTATGACCTGTACCTGCAGGACCGTGACAAGGCCTTGCAGTACTACGAGCGTTATCAGGCGCTGCTGCCGGCCGCGGATGCGCAGGTCAATAAATGGATCGTCGACCTGAAACAGCGCCACCCGTCATCCGACAAAACCGCCTTGAGGAGCGACAAATGAATCACACGGGAAGGATTTTAGTGTCCATGCTTTGCCTGATCGGGTCGAATGCCGGGGCCGCGGATCGCGCCGATCTCGAAGGCACGTCCATCATCGGCAGCCGCGAATTGCCCAAGGTGACGTACATCGTTCCGTGGAAGAAACCCCTGCCGGGCGATCTGGTGGGACGGCCCGTCTCCAGCCTGCTGGACGAGGCGCTGGCGCCCGTCGACCGCGACGTTTTCCGGCGCGAGGTGGAATACCACGGATTAGTGAGTGGAGCGCGCGCCGGCGACATGACGCGCGCGGAAAGAAAGTAACGGCAGTACGTTTATCGTCAACGCAAGGAGATCACCATGGGTGTCTACAGTACGATTGTACGTTTCTTTCAGGAAGGCGGGATGTTCATGTATCCCATCATGCTGGTGATGGCGGTCGGTGCGGCGATCGCGGTCGAGCGCTACCTGTATCTGAGCCGGTCCCGGGTCGTCAACCGCAGGATGTGGGACGAACTGATGCCGGTGCTGCAAGGCGGCAAGTATCAGCAGGCGATGAGCACCGTGGCCAAGTCGGACACGGCGATCTGCAAGATACTGAGTTACGGACTTTCGCGCATCCGCACCGCGCGCCGGCGCGAAGACATCGAGATGGCGATGGAGGAGGGCTTGATGGAAATCATCCCGCGCCTGGAAAAGCGCACGCATTATCTCGCCTCGTTCGCCAACATCGCCACCCTGCTCGGCCTGCTCGGGACCATCATCGGCCTGATCCAGGCGTTCACCGCCGTGGCCAACGCCAATCCGGCGGAGAAGGCGGAATTGCTGTCGTCGAGTATTTCCGTGGCCATGAACACCACCGCCTTCGGGCTTATCGTCGCGATTCCGCTGCTGCTGGTCTATTCCGTGCTGCAATCCAAGACCACGCAAATCGTCGATAGCCTGGAAATGGCGGCGGTGAAATTCCTGAACATGGTCACGGAACGGTCCAAACCCGAGGCCGCCTGATGCGCCTGCGCCGACGCCTGAACAAGCAGCCGACGGACATGAACATCACCGCGTTCATGAACCTCATGGTGATCCTCGTCCCGTTCCTGCTGATCACGGCGGTGTTCTCGCGCATGACCATCCTGGAGCTGAACCTGCCGCCGGCGTCCTCGGCCAGCAATGAAACCAGACAGGAACTGCAACTGGAGATCACCATCCGCCAGGACGCCCTGGAAGTGGGCGACCGCCACTCCGGACTCATCAAGCGCATCGACAACGCCGGGGGTTATGACTTCAAGACGCTGTCGGAGGTCATGAAACAGATCAAGGCGCGTTTCCCCGACAAGCTCAGCGCCACCATCCTGTCCGAGCCGGACACGTCCTACGACGTCCTGGTGCAGGTGATGGACGCGGTGCGGGTAACCGAAGCCGTGCAGGCCGGCGGCGTCACGCAGGTGGAGCTGTTCCCGGACGTGTCGATCGGCGATGCGCCGGTTCGCGGCAAGGAGAAGGCTCCATGAAAATGTCGCGCCGCGCCAAGCGCATGGAACGGCACCACAAGCGCTCACGCTCGCTGGCCGAGCTCAACATGATCTCGCTGATGGATATCTTTACCATCCTGGTTTTCTTTCTGCTGGTGAATTCCTCGGACGTTGAGATTCTCCCCAGCGTCAAGTCGGTGAAGCTTCCCGAGTCGGTGGCGGAGAAAGCGCCGAAACAGACGGTCGTCATCGTGGTCAACGACCGGGACATCCTGGTGCAGGGACGCAAGGTCGCGTCGGTGACCGAGATTGACAAGTCCGACGGCGAGCTGATCGAGGCGTTGAAATCGGAACTGGATTATCAGGCGAGCCGGGACGCGGCAGTCGCGAAGGACGGCGCCGCCAGGCACCCGATCACGATCATGGGCGACAAGGAAATACCCTACCGGCTGCTGAAGAGGATCATGGTGACCTGCGTGCGGGCGAAGTACGACAACATATCGCTCGCGGTGATGAAAAAGACCCTGGTGAAGGGATGATGACCATGTCCGCTTATTACTATTCCGCCGACCTGCCCTGGACCGTTTCCGAAGAGGAACAGGAGCGCTTTCGCCGCCTGCTCAAGCGAATCTTAATATTCTTCCTGTTGTTCGGATTGGTGATGCCGTTTCTGCCCGTGCCCACGATCGAGCGCGAGGTGATGGAAGAGGTTCCGCCGCGCCTGGCCAAGCTCATCCTGGAGCGTCAGGAGATCAAGCCGCCCGCGCCGCCGGTGAAGACGGCGGAACCGGAACCGCCGGCGGTTCAGGCCAAGCCCGCGCCCAAGATGCCCGAACCGAAGCCGGTCACCAAAACCATCGAGGCGGCGCGTAAAAAGGCCGAGCGCTCGGGTCTGCTCGCCTTCAAGGACGACCTCGCCGACCTGCGCGACGATTCCGTCGCCGCCAGTCTGCAAAAACCGGCAAAACTGACTGCCGGCGCGGCTTCCAGTGTCAAGGTATCGCAGCGGTCACTGGTCACGTCGAATCTTTCCGGGAGCAGCGGCGGCATCAACACGGCGCGCCTGAGCCGGGATACCGGCGGCGGCGGTCTGGCAGGAAGGTCGACGACCCGGGTCAGCAGCCCGTCGGGCGGCGGTGGCGCCGGCGGCAGTTTGCACCGCGGCGGCGGCCAGGCGGCACGGTCGATCGAGGAGATCAAACTGATCTTCGACAAGAACAAGGCCGCGATTTATGCCCTGTACACCCGCGCGCTGCGCGAGGATCCGACGCTGCAAGGCAAGGTCGTATTGAAGCTCACGATCGCGCCATCAGGCCAGGTCACGGGCTGCGAGGTAGTGTCGAGCGAACTGCGCGCCGTGAATCTGGAGCGGAAACTGGTTTCGCGAGTGCGCCTGTTCGACTTCGGCGCCAAGAACGTGGGCGTGATGGTGGTGACCTACCCGATCGATTTTCTGCCGTCTTAGCCAGGAAAGCGCGCGCCGCCCTGGGAAACTCCGATGCATGAGTTTTCGCCGCAGGGACGCAAAAATTCGCGGTTATTATTCCCGGGTTTTTTCACGCCTTGGCGTCAAACAATAATTGTAAATAATCGGACCTTCCCTAGATTTTTTTCCACCACAGGGACAGGTCCGGGATGTAGGTCACCAACGCCAGCCAGATCAGCATGATAAGCAGGAACGGCAGGGAGGCGCGGAACAGGCTCAACATGGGCGCGCGGAAGCGCTGGCTGGCGAGAAACAGGTTGATGCCGACCGGAGGGGTGAGGTAGCCGATTTCGAGGTTGGCCAGGAACACGATCCCGAGATGCACCGGATCGACCCCGAACCGCTGGGCCAGCGGCAGGATCAGCGGGACCACGACCACGATCGCGGAAAAGATGTCCATCAGGCAGCCGACCACGAGCAGGAACAGGTTGAGCAGCAGCAGGAATTGCAGCTGGCTCGAAACGCCCTGTTCGAGCGCCGCCAGGATTTTCATCGGGACCTGCGCGTCGATGAGCAGGTTGGTGAGGCCGAGCGCCACGCTCAGGATGATCAGAAGACTGCCCACCAGCACCACCGTTTCGCGGAAGATTTCGTAAATCTGCGCGAGCGAACGGAGCCGCCGGTGGATCGCGGTTTCAAGAAGCAGCGCATACGCCGCCGAGCAGCTGGCGGCCTCGGTGGCGGTGACGTAGCCGCCGAACAGGCCGACGACGATCGCGGCGGGCAGCAGCAGGTCCCAGACGCCGATCCGCAAGGCGGAAACGAGCCCCGGCAGCGAAAACGGCTTGTGCGGAATTCCGATGTGTCGCGAGATGCTGGCGCTGTAGAGCGCGAGCAGCAACAGCAACACTATGCCGGGAATGAATCCGGCCATGAAAAGCTGTTCGATGCTGACGCCGGCCACGATGCCGTACAGCAGTATCACCAGGCTGGGCGGAAACAGGAGCCCGAGCGAGCCGGAAGCAGTCAGCAGACCGAGGGAAAAGTTTTTCGAATAATGCTCGTTGGTCAGGATCGGATAAAGCAGACCGCCCAGCGCCAGGATCGTCACGCCGGAGGCGCCGGAAAACGCCGTGAAGAAGGCGCACGAGACGAGCGCCACGATCGCCAGTCCTCCCGGCATCCAGCCGAACCCGGCGTTGAATACCTGCAGCAGCCGTTCGGGCGCGCCGCCGCGAGACAGGACGACGCCGGCGAGCGTGAACAACGGTATGGCCATGAGATTGGGCGACGACGCCAGGCGCAGCATTTCCGCCACCAGGATCGCCGGGTCCAGTCCCGCGGCATGCGTGGCGTACAGGCCGCCGGCGCCGAGCACGACGAACAGCGGGACACCCAATACCGCCACGGCGACGAGCAGTGCGACGACGGTGAATGTCATGCGGGACGTTTCAGGGAGCGCGGTCCGATCACGAAACGGACGATGAAATGGACGGCGAGGAGAAAGAAGCTCAACGGGATGATCGCGCCGAGCGCGGCGATCCATCGTTCGGCCGCCGCCGCATGCGCCCATTCCTCGCGCCAGAACCTGATCGCCGCCCAGCACAGGCCGCCGCACACCGCGGCAGAGAACAGGAAGATCGGGCGCTCCAGATGTCGCCGCCAGGCCTCCGGCAGCCAGACCGCGACCGCGTCGATCTTGATGTGGCGCTCGCGCACGGCGATGACCGCTCCCAGAAAACTCACCCACAACACCAGGTAGCGGTCGAGAATATCGGCGCCGGGAATGGCGGCATGGAAGAAGTTGCGCGCGCCGATTTCAGCCAGCGACAGCCCGAGCAGCAGGGCGAGCCCGGCGACGGCGATCAGGCTTTCCGTGAACGTCAGGTAATACTCGAGCTTGGCCTTCCCGCTGCGGTTTCGCGAAAAGTGTCCGGCCGGTTCGGTCACTTCCGGCCCTTGCGCGCCCGGTATTCGTCGAGGGATTTGCGGGCGCGATCGTACAGCGCCGCCGGTATGTAGTCGTCCCTGGCCAGGGCCGCGGCCGCGCGGTCGCGCAGCGCGTAGAGATCGGCGTCCTTGTCCTTCCATTCGTTCGTGAAGGTGATGCCGTGCTGTTTCAGCACGGCGAGACTTTTTTCATTGTCGCGGCGCGTTTCCCGAAGCAGTCGCACGCCGGCTTCCTCGCCGGTGCGGCGCAACAATTCCTGGAGGTCCTTCGGCAACGCGTCGAAAAATTTGCGCGACACGATCAGGCTGCCGATGCCGTCCATGACCGGGATGTTGGTCATGTAGGGCGTCTTGGTGAACCACTGCAGGGCGATCGCGCCCAGCGGCGGCGCGATGGTGGTGTCGATCAACCCCGTCGAGAGGCTGGTGAAAACCTCCGTGATCGGCAGCGGCACGGGCGAGATGCCGCTGGCGGCGAAGAACGCCGTCCCGAGCGGATCGCCCTGCCACAGCCAGATCCGGCGCTGCTTCATGTCGTCGATGGAATAGATGGGAACGCGCGAGAACAGCTGGATGAAGCCCACCTCCATCCAGCCGAGCAGCTCGAAGTCGTTGCGGCGGAAGCCCTCGCGGATTTCCGGCATGAGCTGCGCGCGGACGTGATCGACCTCGTCGTAATTGCGGAACAGGAACGGGATTTCCAGCACGCGCGCCGGCGAATAAATGTAACCGATGCCGTGACCGGTCATGGCCGCGCCCTGCAGCTGGCCGAAACGGATTTTTCGCAAAACGTCCGGTTCGTCGCCCGAGACGCCGCCGCCGTAGAGCTTGAACTTGAGCCGTCCCTGGCTGCGTTTTTCGACCGTGTTCGCCCAGTCGGTGATGATGTTCATCCAGGTGGAGCCCTGTGGGGCCAGGGTGGCGAACTTGAGCACGTAGGCCTCCTCGGCCTGCGCGGCCGGAAGCCACAGCAGCAGGAGAACGACGGCGAGTTTTCTCAAAACCATTCCTCCTCTTTGGCAAGCAGCTTCCTGGCTTTTTGCTGCGCGATGGCGTTGACCAGCGCCATCTCGGGATAGATATCCGGCGGCGCGTTGACGACCGCGACAAGCCGTTCATGAAATTGTTTTCGGTCGAGCTGCTGGCGCGCGAGATATTCCGCCCGCAGCATGTCGACGATAAGCAGCCTGCCGCGATCGACCGCGCGCGCCTTTTCAAAATGTTCCGCGGAGCGCACGAAGTCGCCGCCCAGCATCGGCGGCCGGGCGCCGTAGTACACGCCGAAGAACAGGTGCGCGCCGCCGTGGTAATAATTTTCATCGAGCGCCAGCACGCGCTCCATCAGCGCGGCGGCCTTGCCCATGTCGGCGAGGCGCGCCGGATCGTTGCGGTTCATGTCGATCCATTTGGCCCAGCAGGATGCGGTCCAGAACAGCGCCGGAACGGCGCCGCGGCCGAGTTCGCCGAGTTGTTTTCCGATCTCCTCGGTGGAAAGGGCGGTCAGTTCGCCGCGGAATCCCGAAGCCTGAAGCGCCCGCCGCGCGTGCTCCCATCCGCGGCGGTAGAGACCGGAGGCGCGCCGGCTGTCTTCGTCCTCCACGAAACCGTAGGCATAACCATAGAATCCCTGCGCCGCCTGGAGGCGCAAATCGGCGTTCCCGGGAAGTTCCTGTATGAGTCCTTCGATCAGCTTGAGGTTGGCGGGAATGGCGGCACGCGCCAGATCGAGATCCGTCTCGCGGTTCATTGCGACGTTGCCGCTTTCGAGAATCGGCAGCGACGACCGCGCCACTATCCGGCCCATGGAGCAGGCGCCGAGCGCGACGCAGCACAGACCGATTGCAACCGCTCTCGTCAGGGACCACGGCATGTCCGGCATGGTTATGGATGCGTCCCGATTTATTGTATGCTTCCAAGCCTATCGCCGGGGAAGTCCCGGCGCAAGGAGCGGATGACCAATTAATGAAGCCCTACTCGCTGCGCTCGTTCGTCTTGTCATTCTATTATGACGGTTTCCGGTAAAGACATCCTCGGATCGGACGGGCCGCTCGCCGCGCGGCTGGAAGGATTCACGCCGCGTCGCGCGCAACAGGAAATGGCCGCGCGGATCGAGCAGGCGCTGGCGGATCATTCGACGTTCATCGCCGAGTCGGGCACCGGCACCGGCAAGACCTTCGCCTATCTCGTGCCGGCGATGCTGTCCGGAAAGAAAATCCTGATTTCGACCGGAACGCGCCATCTGCAGGACCAGCTCTATCACCGCGACCTTCCCTTCATCCGCGACGCCCTGGCGGTTCCCGTGACCACGGCGCTGCTCAAGGGCCGGTCCAATTACCTGTGCCGGCATCACCTGGAACGCACCGAAACGGAAGCGCGCTTCACCGGCAAGCGCGACCCGTCGAACCTGGTGCGCATCCGCGAATGGGCCGGGCGCACGAAATCCGGCGACATCGCCGAGGTCGGCGGCATTCCCGAGGATTCCGACCTCTGGTCGCAGGTGACCTCGACCGCGGACAACTGTCTCGGCAGCGGTTGTTCCCATTACGACGAATGTTTCGTCAACCGCGCGCGCCGCGAGGCGCTCGCCGCCGACGTGGTAGTGGTCAATCATCATCTTTTTTTCGCCGACCTGGCGCTGCGCGAGGAAGGCTTCGGGCAACTGCTGCCCGGCGTCGAGGCGGTGATTTTCGACGAGGCGCACCAGCTCGCCGACGTGGCGTCGAATTTCTTCGGCCGGTCCCTGAGCAGCCACCAGTTGTCGAGCCTGGCGCGCGACGCGATCGCCGAGGACGTCAAGGAGCACAGCGGAATCGGCGAGCTGCCGACCGCGGCGCACGCGCTGGAAAAAGCAGTCGCGGATTTCCGCCTGGCGTTCGGCGTCGAGCCGCGCCGCGACGCCTGGAACAGACTGGAGAACGCCAAGGCCATACACGCGGCGCTGGCGGAACTCAAATCGCAGTTGACCCGTTTCTCCGCGACGCTCGACGCCGCCGCCGCGAAGGGGCAGGGGCTGGCCAACTGCGCGCGCCGCGCGTCGGAACTGCTCGACCGGTTGCTGACCATCGGCGAGAACGCGCCGGCGGATCACGTCGCCTGGTTCGAGACCACCGCGCGCACGTTCACGCTCTATCTCACGCCGCTCGACATCGCGACGCCGTTCCGGCAGTACGCCAGCGCCGGCAAGAAGGCGTGGATATTCACTTCCGCGACGCTGGCGATCAATAAAAGTTTCGCCTACTTCCAGGCGCAACTCGGACTGGAAGAGGCGGAGACCGGCCTGTGGGACAGTCCGTTCGATTACGCGCGCCAGACGCTGCTGTACATCCCCTCCGGCCTGCCCGCGCCCATGACGCCGGATTACACCGGGCGCGTGATCGATGCGGCGCTGCCGGTGCTGCGCGCCTCCCGCGGTCGCGCGTTCCTGCTGTTCCCAGCCACCGCGCACTCAAGGCCGCGGCCGCGAAATTGCGCGACGCGCTGGATTATCCGCTGCTGATCCAGGGCGACGCGCCGCGCTCGGAACTGCTGCGGCGTTTCCGCGCCGCCGGCAACGCGGTGCTGCTCGGCACCGGCAGCTTCTGGGAAGGCGTGGACGTGCGCGGCGAGGCGCTGTCGTGCGTGATCATCGACAAGCTGCCGTTCGCCTCGCCCGACGATCCGGTGTTGCAGGCGCGCGCGAGCGCGATGGAGCAGGCCGGGCGCAGCCCGTTCATGGAATACCAGTTGCCCGAGGCGGTGATCGCGCTGAAGCAGGGCGTCGGCAGACTGATCCGCGACGAAAACGACCGCGGCGTGCTGGTGTTGTGCGACCCGCGCCTGCTCGGCAAGGGTTACGGAAAAACATTTCTGACGAGTCTGCCGCCGATGCCGCTCACCAAAAGCATCGAGGACGTGGAGCGGTTCTTCGACGGCGACGCTGCCGCGCGCGAAGCGGCCCGGAAAGTCGTGCCGGCATGACGACGCGGGCGACGCCGGGTGCGCTGCGCCGGACTGTGCATTTCCTGGCGTTCGGCTTCGGGAGCGGCCGGGCGCCGGTGGCGCCGGGCACCTTCGGGACGCTCGTCGGCATACCTATATATATGCTTTTACACCCCGCCTCGCCGCCGGTTTATGCCGGCGTTGTCGCGGCCCTGTTCGCTTTCGGCGTGTGGCTGTGCCAGGTGACCGAGCGCGATCTCGGCGTGCACGATCATCCCGGCATCGTGTGGGACGAAATCGTCGGATACCTTATTACCATGTTCATGGCGCCGGCCGGTTGGCCGTGGATGGCGGCGGGTTTCCTGCTGTTCCGCCTGTTCGACATCTGGAAGCCGTTTCCGATCCGTCAGATCGAACACCGCGTCCGCGGCGGCTTAGGCAACATGCTCGACGACGCGCTCGCGGCGGGTTACGCCTGGCTCGCGTTGCAGGGCGCGGCCTATTTCCTTGCCGTGGGATTTTCCTCGGCTTGACGATGGGAAGCGCATGGAAACACTCGGCTTGATCGTGATGGGCGGCCTGGCCGGGGTCATGGCCGGCCTGCTCGGCATCGGCGGCGGGGCGCTGATCGTGCCGGTGCTGGTCATGGTGTTCGAGGCCCAGCACGTCAACCCGGACGTGATCATGCAGTCGGCGCTCGGAACCTCGATGGCCACGATCGTGTTCACCGCGGTTTCCTCGGTCTTGGCGCACCAGCGCCGCAGCGCCGTGAACTGGTCCATCTTCCGGACCATCACTCCCGGCATCGTCGTCGGCTCGCTGCTCGGCGCGTCCATCGCGCATGTGCTGGCGGGCCGGACGCTGCGCATCATGTTCGTGGTGTTCATGTTCCTGCTGGCGCTGCAGATGTCGCGCGGCACCATGGCGACGTCGGCGCATCGCCGCAGCCTGCCGGGCGCGGCGGGCGTGGGCGCGGTCGGCGGGGT
>DAIDLH010000109.1 GCA_027449605.1 Candidatus Muproteobacteria bacterium
CCAAGGCGCTGCGCAAGCTGGTTCCCAAACTCGACGTGCTTGCCGCAAGCCCCCTGGCGCGCGCCCGGGAGACCGCCGAAATCATCGCCGAACGATATGACGATATCTCCGTGCTCGATCTCGCGCCGTTGTCGCCCGGCGGTTCCGAACAGGAACTGCTCGATTGGTTGCGCGACCAGCAGGGTGATGCCACCGTCGCCCTGGTTGGCCATGAACCTGACCTGGGCCTGTTGGCGAGTTGGCTGCTGTCCGGCGGCAAATTGCCTTTCGCTCCTTTGCGCAAGGGCGGCGCCTGCCTGATCCGATTCGCGGAAACTCCGGCGCCCGGCGGCGGCGTGCTGGAGTGGTCGTTGCCTCCCAGGTTGCTCGACAGACTGGGATGATGCCAATGACCTCGATGCGCGGCACATGTTTGCATGCGTTAATGACCGGTATCCGCCACGTCGGCTCCGGAACAAACGTGGTCGCCGCCACGAGGCATCCGCATGGCCGCCGCGAGACACGCCGCGCCGGCTAAGTCGTTGCCCGCGCGTCGTCGCGGCTGGCAAGACGAGCCGGCCGGCGAGGTGGCGGTACGTCTGGCGCGACGGCAGCTCGATGCCGCGTCCGAGGCGGTCGAGCGTCTGGCGGCCGGCGCCGATGCCGAGGCACTGCACGATTTCCGTGTTGCGTTGCGGCGCCTGCGCAGTGTTCTGCGTGCCTATCGTCCCTGCCTCCGGAAGCTGCCGAAAAAGTTGCGACGCGACCTGAAACGCGTGGTGCGCGCCACGGGCGCCGGTCGCGACGCCGAAGTATTCCTCGAATGGATCGACGCTCAGTCGTCGTTTCCGGCGGTGGAGCAGGCCGGTCGCGAGTGGTTGCGGCGGCAACTGGCGCAGGTGCGTGACGAGGCATACGCGCAATTACGATCCCGGATACTCGCCGCTTTCACCGTATTGGCGAAGCGGTTGCACCGGGCGCTGGCAATCGGCCGCGACAAAACATCCTACGGCGAGCTCACGGCCTCGCGTCTGCACGCGCAAGTCGCCGCTCTTTCCGCCGACCTGGCACGCGTGCATTCGGCAGCCGATACCGCGCCGATCCACGACGCGCGGATACAGGCGAAGCGCCTGCGTTATCTTATAGAACCCCTGACCCGGCGCATGCCGGATGCGCGTATGGCGGTGAAGCGGCTCAAGGCGTTTCAGGACGAAACCGGCGCGCTGTGCGACGGTTTCGTGCGCCGGCGCCTGCTCGGCCGGACCGCGGAAGCCGCGGGCGCACAGCAGGCACGCACGGCGTTCGCCGGTCTGCTGGGCGAAACCATGGAAATCCCGGCGACGAACGATGTCATGCCGGGTCTGATCGGCTTGGCGCGCGGCAGCGAACGGCAAGTCGGTCGGCAGTACCGGCGTTTGCGCGATCGCTATCTCGAGACGCGATCCGGGCGCTGGCTTGCATCGTTTACGCGGATCGAGCGGCAACTCCGGGCCACGCGCGGCGGTTGATTCAACCTACGAGATGGTTGTCCGCGAGCGCCGTGTCGGCGCCGCGGCGCGCGGTTTCCAGGTGACCGAGAAACTCGCGCGTACAGGCCTCCCAGGTATATTTCAGGGCCGCCTCGCGGCAGCGCTCGGGGTCGAGTTTGAGCGCCTTGAGCGCGGCTTCGCGCAGATCGTCGCCGAGGCAGCCGGTGACACCGTTTTCGATCACGTCCATCGGCCCTTGAACCGGATACGCCGCCACCGGAATGCCGCAGGCGAGGGCCTCGATCATGACCATCCCGAAAGTATCGGTGCGGCTCGGAAATACGAATACATCCGCGGCCGCGACGTGTTTGGCGAGTTCTTCGTCGGACTTGTAACCGGTAAAACGCACGGCCGGGTATTTGCGCCGGAGCGTTTCGAGATCCGGGCCGCTGCCGACGACGTACTTGGTTCCGGGGAGATCGAGTTTGAGAAAGGCCTCGATATTTTTCTCGATGGCCACGCGCCCCATGTATAGAAAAACCGGCCGATTGGCGTCGAGGTAGGATTTTTTGTTGCGCGGGCGGAACAGCTCGGTATTGACGCCGCGCGACCAGTAACCGAGGTTGCGGAAACCCCGTTCCGTCAGACGCTGGTGCAGGGTTGGGGTGGCCACCATGAGCGTGCCGGCCGGGTCGTGAAACCACCGCATCAGCCGGTAGCTGAGCGCCAGCGGTATGCGCGTGCGCAACCACAGGTACTCCGGGAACTGCGTGTGAAACGCGGTGGTGAAGGGAAAGCGGTTATCGAGGCACCAGGCGCGCGCCGCCAGACCGAGCGGTCCTTCGGTGGCGATATGCACCGCATCCGGATTGAGCGCCTCGATCAGGCTACGCAGGCGGCGCGCCGGGAAAACGGCGAGACGGATTTCGGGATAGGTCGGCAACGGCACGGTGCGGAAATCCTGCGGCGAGACGACATGCGTCCTGTGACCCAGTTTCTCGAGCTGCTCGTTGGTGCGGACGATGGTGTTGACGACGCCGTTGACCTGCGGGCGCCAGGCATCGGTGACGGTAACGATGTTCACGCCGCTTCCCCCATTGTCGGGGCTTCTGCATGTACCCCGCTTTCCTCGAACAGCCAGCAGCGCTCGTCGGCCCAGTGCAGCACCGCCAGCGAGCCGTCATGGCGCTCGACCAGCGAGGTACAGGACTCGACCCAGTCGCCGTCGTTGACGTACAGCACGTCCCCGACATACTCGAGCGCCGCCTTGTGAATGTGGCCACAGACGACCCCGTCGACACGATGACGCCGGGCCTCGCGCGCCAGTGCCTGTTCGAAATTGCTGATGTAGTTGACCGCGTTCTTCACCTTGTGCTTGAGGTAGGCGGCAAGCGACCAATAACTCAAACCGAGTCGGCGCCGGACGAGATTGACCCAGCGATTAGCCTGGAGCAGGAAGTCGTACATACCGCTGCCGAGAACCGCGAGCCACTTGCTGTGCTTGACGATGCTGTCGAACTCATCGCCGTGGATCACGAGGAAACGGCGTCCGTCGGCGGTCTCGTGAATGACTTGCGGTGCGATCTGCACGCCGCCGAATACCGAACCGGTGTAATCGCGGAACAGCTCGTCGTGATTGCCGGGCACGTAGATCACTTCCGTGCCGCGCGCCGCCATTTCCATGATTTTCTGGAGCGTCTTGCTGTGGCTCGCCGGCCAGTACCAGCCGCTCTTGAGGTTCCAGAAATCGATCATGTCGCCGACGAGGTAGAGGCGCTCGCAGCGGGCGTGCTCCAGGAAGTCGAGCAGAAATTCGGCCTTGCACGCGCGCGTGCCGAAATGCACGTCGGAGATCCAGATCGTGCGGAACCGCAGCGGGTCGTGCCGGGTCACCGGAGTTCCGGAACGGAGGATAGGCGGACGGCGGTTATTGGCGCGCGGTAACTGTGCCGATGGCGACGACGGCCGTGTACGGCGCCGCGATCCGACCGGTTGGCGCGGACGACTTTCGGTTTTCCTGGCGGGCGATGTTGTCGTACCCGTGCGGACGGAAGTGACTGACATGACGTTTTTCATTCCAGTTTGCCGCGCGAACTATGCATGAGGCACATGAAGATTTTTTGACGAAAACCGGCCGGATTTGTCACGCGGTTGTCATGTCCCGGTGTTTCAATTCCGTTACAGGAAAATGCCTGCATAAAAAACCGGATAATCACGTACTTCCGCGCGCATGGGGTTGGGCAAGAAACTGCTGTTGAGCATGACCGATGCCGGTCGCATCGCGCGCGCCGCCGGATATTCCATCGCCGGGTTGCGCGCGGCGCTGCGTCGCGAATCGGCGTTTCGCCAGGAAGTGATGTTGTTTGTCGTGTTCGCGCCGCTGGGAGCGTGGCTCGGCCGGGATGGCGTGGAGCGCACGTTGCTGATTGGGAGCCTGATGATCGTGCTGATCGTCGAGCTGCTCAATTCCGCGCTCGAGGCCGCCGTCGACCGCATCAGCAAGAAGGATCACAAGCTCTCGGGCCGGGCCAAGGACATGGGCTCGGCCGCCGTGTATATTTCCCTGGCGCTGGTGATTCTGACCTGGGCATCCGTGCTGACGGATCGTTACCTCTGAAAAGACGGCGTCTGTTTACCCGCAGGATCGCTGCGGCTGCTAGAATGGAAACGTGAATTTCATCGTTTTTCTTCGAAGTCTTCTCATGCGCCGCCTGTCGGCGGGAATTCCATGCCGCTAGCACGGGCGCTGCGCCTGGTGCCCGCGGTCGCCACGGCGGTGCGTCGCACGGCGGGGACGCAGACCGTGGCCGCGGTGGATCTCGGGTCCAACAGTTTTCACATGATCGTGGCGCGCGTGGTGCACGGCCAGCTCCACGTCATGGATCGCCTTCAGGAAACGGTGCGTCTCGGCGCCGGACTGGACGAGCGCGGACACCTGTCGAAGGATGCCCAGCGGCGCGCGCTCGATTGCCTGGAACGTTTCGGCGAACGTTTGCGCGACATGCGCGCCGGTACGGTGCGCGCCGTCGGGACCAACACCCTGCGCCGCGCGCGCAACGCGCAGAAATTCCTCCGTCGCGCGCGGCTGGCGCTCGGCCATCCGATCGAGGTGATTTCGGGGCGTGAAGAAGCCCGCTTGATCTATCAGGGTGTGGCGCGGGAACTCGCCGACGAGGGCGCGCGCCTGGTGCTGGACGTCGGCGGCGGCAGCACCGAGCTTATTCTGGGCGAACGTTTCGAGCCGAAGTCGATGGAAAGTCTTTATATGGGCTGCGTGAGCCTCAGTCGGGAATATTTTCCGAATGGCAAGATCACCGAAAAAGCCATGCGCCGGGCGGAGACGGCGGCGCGGCTGGAACTGGCGCCCGTCGAGGCCCAGTTCCGGCAAGGCTGGCAACGCGTCTACGGATCTTCCGGGACCATCCGCGCCGTCGGCGCCGTCG
>DAIDLH010000110.1 GCA_027449605.1 Candidatus Muproteobacteria bacterium
CTTTGGGCGAGCGCCCCGAAGGGGTCGCGCACAGGGATGTGCGCCCCGGGCTTTCCCGCGGAGCCGGAGGCGTAGCGGGAAAGGTTGCGCCATCCGGGGCGGATTTCTTTTGGTGACTTTTCTTTGTCCGTGCAAAGAAAAGTCACCTGCCGTGGGTCAGCCACCCACAAGTAATACGCGGGCGAAGCCCGCTCGACCAACTACGGTGGTATAGGCAACACGCATGGACATCGCACTCTTCGCCCGCCACACCGAATACGAATGGGAAATCGCCCCGCACGACGCCATGCGCGTGCCGGCGGTGATCTATGCCGACGAAGCCCTGATCCGTGCCATGGATCACAAGGTGTACGAACAGGTGTGCAACGTCGCCACCCTGCCCGGCATCGTCAAGGCTTCTTACGCCATGCCCGACGCGCACTGGGGCTACGGCTTTCCCATCGGCGGCGTGGCCGCCTTCGACCCCGACGAAGGCGGCGTGGTGTCAGCGGGCGGTGTCGGCTTCGACATCTCCTGCGGCGTGCGCTGCCTGCACACCGGATTGAACTCCGAAGATGTCATCGCGGCACAGAAAGCGCTGGCCGATACCTTATACAGGGAAATTCCCGCCGGCCTCGGCAGCACCGGCGCCATCCGCCTGAACCCGTCGGAAATGGACGCCATGCTCGCCGGCGGCGCGGCCTGGGCGGTGAAGCGCGGTTACGGCGGCGCGGCGGATCTCGAACACATCGAGGAACACGGCCAGATGCGCGGCGCGCGCCCCGATTGCGTATCCGAGCACGCAAAGAAACGCCAGCGCGACGAGATGGGCACGCTCGGTTCGGGCAACCATTACCTTGAAGTACAGAAGGTCGCAAAGGTCTTCGACACGAAGGCGGCGAACGTTTTCGGCATTCGCGAGAACGACGTCGTCGTCAGCATCCATTGCGGTTCGCGCGGGCTCGGGCACCAGATCGGCACCGAGTTTCTCAAGGAAATGGTGATCGCCGCCTCGCACTACGGCATCATGCTTCCTGACCGCGAACTCGCCTGCGCGCCGATCAACTCTCCGCTCGGCGAGGATTATCTCGGCGCGATGCGCGCTGCGATCAACTGCGCGCTCGCCAACCGCCAGATCCTCACCCATCTGGTGCGCGAGGCGTTCGCCCAGGTATTGCCGAAGGCGCGCCTGCCGCTGCTTTACGACGTGTCGCACAATACCTGCAAGGTCGAGGAACACGTCGTCGACGGCAAACCGCGCCGGCTCTACGTGCACCGCAAGGGGGCAACGCGCGCCTTCGGTCCGGGACATCCGGACATTCCCGCGATGTTTCGCGCCGTGGGCCAGCCGGTGCTGATCGGCGGCTCGATGGGCACCGGTTCCTATGTTCTTGTCGGCGCCGAACAGGGCGAAGCGCTGTCGTTCAGTTCCGCCTGCCACGGCGCCGGGCGCGCCATGAGCCGGCACCAGGCGTACCGAACCTGGAAGGGACGGCAGGTGATCGACGAGTTGGCGGCGCGCGGCATCCTGATTCGCAGTCCTTCCGGGCGCGGCGTGGCCGAGGAAGCGCCGGGCGCGTACAAAGACGTGTCCGCGGTGGTGGACGCCGCCGATGCCGCCGGTCTGACGCGCAAGGTGGCGCGCCTGGAACCGCTCGTCTGCATCAAGGGATGACCGGGCTCGCAACGCCCGTGCTGGCAATCGTCAATCGCTGATCGTGAGGGACAGGCAAATGAAACGCGCACACCCCAAATCCTGGTTTACCCGCTTCGCAAACTGGACGGCACGCATCGCCGGCAGGCCGTCGGCGTTCGTGCTCGCACTCACGGTGATCGTGGCATGGGTCACGACCGGCCCGTTGTTCGGGTTCAGCGACTCCTGGCAACTGGTGATCAATACCGGCACCACAATCGTCACGTTCCTGATGGTCTTCCTCATCCAGAACGCGCAGAATCGCGATGCCGAGGCGACACAGGTGAAACTCGATGAACTGATCCGCGCGATCGAAGGCGCGCACAACGCGCTCCTGGACCTGGAGGAACTGGAGCAGCGGGACCTCGACCGTATCCGCGCGAGCTACGAAAGACTCGCCAGACACGCCCGTGCCGACCTGCGCCGCGGCAAGGGTGACACCGGAATTCCGGAACTGGAAGACAAGGGCTCGGCCTGACGTCGTCCTGCCCGGGCCACGACACCTGTTCAGGAAACCGAATGACCGGACACGCTTACATCGGCACCAGCGGATGGAACTACGATTCCTGGCGCGACGATTTTTATCGCGGCCTGCCGCGCAAGAATTGGCTCGGTTTCTGCGCCGACCGTTTCAGCGGCATTGAAGTCAACGCCACCTTTTACCGCCTGCAAAGCAGGGAAACCTTCCGCCGCTGGCGCGACGAGACGCCTGCCGATTTCCGCTTCGCCATCAAGGGCAACCGGTTCCTGACGCACAACAAAAAACTCGCCGATCCGCTGCCAGCGATCCGTCTCGAACGCGACCGCGCCAGGGGCCTGGGCGATAAACTTGCGGTCGTGGTCTGGCAGCTGCCGGAGCGCTTCCATAAACACATGGAACGACTGCAGGGCTTCGCCGACGCGCTCAAACACTGGCGCGCCGTGCGCCACGCGATCGAGTTCCGTCATGAATCCTGGTTCGACGCGGAAGTCGCGGAATGTCTGCGCGCCCATCGTATAGGCGCCTGCCAATCGGACGCCGCCGACTGGCCGATGTGGAACGCCGTGACCACCGACATGGTGTACGTGCGGCTGCACGGGCACACCATTACTTATGCCTCGGAATACGGCACGAAGGAGCTGCGACAATGGGCCAAACGCGTACGCCGCTGGCTCAAGGAGGACCGTGACGTTCATGTCTATTTCGACAATGACGTTCTCGGCGCTGCCCCGCGCAATGCCCTGGAGTTGATCGGACTGTTGGGAAGGAACTGATCATGCCGGTTCACAACGCCGACATCGCCACGCTGTTCGAGGAGATCGCCGATCTGCTCGAGATCGACAACGCGAATCCGTTCCGCGTGCGCGCCTATCGCAACGCCGCGCGCCAGTTGCAGGGCATGGGCGTGCCGGCGGCGGACATGGTCGCGAAGGGCGAGGACCTCACCGAACTGCCCGGCATCGGCGACGACCTCGCCGCCAAGATCGAGGAGATCGTCGAGACTGGCCAGTGCCGGTTTCTGGAGAAGTTGCGCAGGAAAACCCCGCCGACGATCACCGAGCTGCTGAAAATTCCGGGGCTCGGTCCGAAGCGCGTGCGCGCGCTTTATCACGAACTCGACGTGCATACGCTGGAACAACTGGCGCGCGCCGCCCGCGACGGACGCATTCGCGAGCTGCCGGGCTTCGGCGCCAAGACCGAACAGACCATCCTCGAAGCGATCTCCGCGCATGCCGAGAAGCAAACCCGCTTCAAACTGGCGGTGGCGGCGCAATACGCCGAGCCCCTGAAAAGATATCTGGAAAAAATCCCGGGCGCCGGACAGGTCGTGCTGACCGGCTCCTACCGTCGCTGCAAGGAGACGGTGGGCGACATCGATATCCTGGTGACGGCGACGGATCCTGAAAAAATCATGAACCGTTTCGTCGTCTACGACGAGGTCAAGGATGTATTGGCCAAGGGCCCGACGCGCGCCACGGTGATACTCAAGTCCCGGCTGCAGGTGGACGTGCGCGTCGTGGAACAGGATTGCTTCGGCGCCGCGCTGCAATACTTCACCGGCTCCAAGGCGCACAACATCGAGATTCGGCGCCTGGCCCAGGAGCGCCGGCTCAAGATCAGCGAATACGGCGTATTCAAGGGTGAAAAACGAATCGCGGGCGACACGGAAGAATCCGTGTATCGCTCGGTGGGACTGCCGTGGATTCCGCCCGAGCTGCGCGAAAACCACGGCGAGATCGAAGCCGCGCGCGCCGGCAAGCTCCCGAAGCTGGTGGAGCTGGCCGATCTCCGCGGCGATCTGCATGCCCACACCAAAGCCACCGACGGGCACCATACCTTGCGCGAGATGGCCGCAGCCGCGGCTTCGCGCGGCCTCGAATACCTTGCCATTACCGAACATTCGCGCCGGCTCACCGTGGCGCACGGACTCGATCCGCAACGCCTGCGCAAACAGATGAACGAGATCGACAAACTGAACGCGCAGCTCAAGGACATCGCCCTGTTAAAAGGCATCGAAGTGGACATTCTCGAGGACGGCGCCCTCGACCTGCCGGACGATGTCCTGTCCGAGTGCGATCTCGTGGTCGGCGCGGTGCACAGCCAGTTCCATCTGTCGCGCGCCAGACAGACCGAACGCATCCTGCGCGCCATGGATCATCCGCATTTCACGATCCTCGCCCACCCGACGGGCCGCCTGCTGGATACGCGCGAGCCCTACGACGTGGACATGCTCAAGATTGTCCGCCGCGCGCGCGAGCGCGGCTGCTTTCTGGAACTCAACGCGCACCCGGAGCGGCTGGATCTGCTCGACATCTATTGCCAGATGGCGCGCGACGAGGACGTGCTCGTGGCCATCAACTCCGACGCGCACAGCACCCAGGACTTCGACAACCTTGTCTACGGCGTCGGTCAGGCCCGGCGCGGCTGGCTGGAGAAAAAGGACGTGCTCAATACCCGGCCGCTCAAGCTGTTAAAGCCGCTGCTCAAGCGTACAATTATCTGACCGCCGAATTGGAGCCGACACCAATGCCGTGCGGCTCAATTCGGCGAAACACAAGAGCGGGAAATGCTCTCATGAACGAACGGATCGAGCTGCAAAACGGCGATGCACTCATCGTCGTCGACGTGCAGAACGACTTCCTGCCCGGCGGGAGTCTCGCGGTTCCGGACGGGGATGCCGTGGCGCCGGTGCTGAACCGCTATCTCGCCGGATTCGCCGCGCGTGAACTGCCCGTCTACGCCACGCGCGACTGGCATCCGCCGAACCACTGTTCGTTCAAGGCCCGGGGCGGCCCCTGGCCGCCGCACTGCGTCGCGGAAACCCGCGGCGCGCAGTTTGCCGCGAATCTCGATCTTTCGCCGGACATCGTCGTCGTATCCAAGGCAACGATGTCCGATAAAGACGCCTACTCCGGTTTTGAAGGGACCGATCTCGATGCGCATCTGCGTGCGCGGAAAATAAAACGCCTGTTCGTCGGCGGGCTGGCGACCGATTACTGCGTATTGAACACGGTGCGCGACGCGCTAAGCCTCGGCTACCGGGTATGTCTGCTCACCGACGCGATCCGCGCCGTCAACGTGAAACCCGACGACGGCCGCAAGGCCGCGGCGGAAATGCAGCGCCTCGGCGCCGAACCCGTCACCCTGTCGGCGCTCGGCGTATGATCGATCTCCGGAACAGCGCGCTGCTCACCGACCTCTACCAGTTGACCATGCTGCAGGCGTATTTCGCGCAGGGCATGAACGACGTCGCCGTGTTCGAATTTTTTGTCCGGCGCCTGCCGCCAAATCGCAATTTTCTGATGGCGGCCGGACTCGAGCAGGCGCTGCGATTCCTCGAAAGCCTGCGCTTCACCGAGGAAGAACTCGATTGGGTGCGGAAGAGCGGACGCTTCGGCCGGGATTTCCCCGATCAGCTCGCCGGGCTGCGTTTTACCGGTGACGTCCATGCCATGCCGGAAGGCACGTTGTTCTTCGCCGACGAACCGATCCTGCGCGTGACGGCGCCGATCCCGCAGGCGCAACTCGTCGAAAGCCGGATCATCAACCTGCTGCATTTCCAGACGCTGGCGGCCTCGAAAGCCGCGCGCGTGGTATTGACCGCGCCCGGCAAGCTGCTGGTGGACTTCGGCATGCGGCGCGCGCACGGGTCGGAAGCCGCATTGTTCGCCGCGCGCGCCGCCTATATCGCCGGATTCCACGGCACTTCCCACGTTCTCGCCGGCGCCGAGTTCGGCATTCCCGTCTTCGGCACCATGGCGCATTCGTTCATCGAGGCGCACGACTCCGAGGCGCAGGCTTTCGAGCATTTCGCCCGTGCGCAACCGGAAAACGTGACGCTGCTCATCGACACCTACGACACCGAGGCCGCGGCGCGCAAGGCGGCGCGGCTGGCGCCGCGGTTGAAGCAGGCGGGGATCGACGTCAAGGCGGTGCGCCTCGACAGCGGCGATCTCGCGCTCCATGCGCATAACGTGCGCCGCATCCTGGACGAAGCGGGCTTGAAGGACATCGGTATTTTCTCGAGCGGCGGTCTCGATGAATTTTCGCTGCGCGATCTGCTGTCGCGCGGCGCGCCGATCGACGGCTTCGGCGTCGGCACGAGCATGACCACCTCGGCCGACGCGCCGTTTCTCGATTGCGCCTACAAGCTGCAGGAATACGCCGGGCGCGCCCGGCGCAAACGCTCCGAGGGCAAGGCCACCTGGCCGGGGCGCAAGCAGGTTTATCGCGCCCATGAGACAAACGGCATCATGAGCGGCGACGTCCTCACCCTCGAAGGCGATCCGCAACCGGGCACGCCGCTGATCCAGCCGGCGATGCGAAACGGGAAACGCCTGCGCGCCCCGGAAACGCTCGATGAAATCCGACGCCGCGCGGCGGAGGAACTCGCGCGACTGCCGTCGCCGCTGCGCCAGCTCGAACTCGCGCCGCCCCACTCCGTCACCGTCGCGCCGGCGCTGCGCGAACTGGCGATGGCGGTGGACCGCGAACTGATACAGAATTGACGTCATGGCCGACGATCCTTTCATTACCGAGATTTCCCGTCACATCTGGGACAGCAAGTACCGTTTCCGCGACGGCGACGTCGTGCGCGACAAGACCGTCGACGACACCTGGCGGCGCATCGCGCACACGCTGGCCAACGTGGAAAAAGACGGGCAATCGCAGTGGCAACGGCGTTTCTACGAAGCCCTGCGCGATTTCAAATTTCTTCCCGGCGGACGCATCCAGGCCGGCGCCGGCACCGGCCGGCGCGTGACGCTTTTCAACTGCTTCGTCATGGGCACGATCGAGGATTCGATGGACGGCATCTTCGACGGCCTGAAACAGGGCGCGCTCACCATGCAGCAGGGCGGCGGCGTGGGTTACGACTTCTCCACGCTGCGGCCGCAGGGCGCGCAGGCGAAAAGCGTCGGCACCGTCGCCTCGGGCCCGGTGTCGTTCATGCAGATCTGGGACGCCATGTGCGCCACGCTGCTTTCCACCGGCGCGCGGCGCGGCGCGATGATGGCGACGCTGCGTTGCGATCATCCCGACATCGAGGCGTTCATCGACGCCAAGCGCGACAGCCGCGTGCTGCGGCATTTCAACCTCTCGGTGCTGGTGACGGACGCGTTCATGGAGGCGGTGCGCCGCGACGACGAGTGGGCGCTGGTGTTTCCCGTGGAGAACGGCGCCGCCGCAGGATTCGAAACGCTGATGCATCCCTGGTCGGGTCAATCCGTGCCGGTGCGCTGCCGTGTCTACCGGCGCGTGCGCGCCCGCGCGCTGTGGGACCGGCTCATGCGCGCCACCTACGAATACGCCGAACCGGGCGTGCTGTTCATCGACCGCATCAACCAGCTCAACAATCTCTGGTATCGCGAGCAGATCAGCTCGAGCAACCCGTGCGTCACGGCAGACACGTGGGTGCACACGACCGACGGCCCGCGTCGGGTCAGGGAACTTCGCGGGCGACCGTTTGAAGCGCTTGTGAACGGTCAGGCACATCGATCGTCTCCGCACGGGTTCTATTCAACAGGAGAAAAACCCGTTCTACGCCTGAGAACCCGGGAAGGGTTTTCCCTTCGTTTGACCGGTGATCACCCCGTATTGCGCGCGACCCGACCGACGCGTCGGTTGTGGCAGGCTGAATGGATCAAAGCCGGCGAACTCCGCGCGGGAGATCGGATCGTCATACATAATCATCGGCACACTTCGCACTGGCCCGGTCGGCACGATGAAAAAGAAGGCTATCTGCTCGGACTATTGATCGGTGACGGCACTTTCGGTGACGGCCAGGCGCAGTTACGCGCCTGGCCCGGCGAAGAGATGGCGGATGCGGACGCATCCGCCTCAGGGGTATTGGCTGTCATGAAAACGGTGGAGGAAATTACCGGGGATCTGCCTCATCGCAGCGATTTTTCCGGATGGCGCAGCGGTGGCGCCGGCGCCTATCGTTTTCTCAAGCTCGCTCATATCACCCGAATTGCTGAAAGCCTGAATATACGTCACGGCAACAAAACCGTGACGCCCGCCGTCGAGCGCTGCTCGAGCGATTTCTACAGGGGATTCCTGCGTGGATTGTTCGACACGGACGGTTCCGTACAGGGTTCGCAAAGTAAGGGCGTGAGCGTTCGATTGGCGCAAAGCGACGAAACAATGCTCGAATCGGTGCAACGGATGCTCTTGCGGCTGGGCATTGCCAGCACGCTTTACCGCAATCGTCGGACCGCGGGCCCGCGCATGCTGCCGGATGGCCGCGGCGGAAAGCGCGTCTACGAATGCCGAGCGGAGCATGATCTCGTCATTTCTGGAGATAATTTACCGGTTTTTCATGAAATCGTCGGCTTTGCCGACACGCGAAAACAATCGCGCCTGACGGCTTTGCTGAAAAGTTACAAGCGCGCATTCAATCGTGAGCGATTTACCGTGATTGTTGAAAGTATCGAATCTGATGGAGCGGAAGAAACTTTTGACGTCCAGATTCCAGGAATCAATGCTTTTGACGCCAACGGTATTTACGTGCACAACTGCGGCGAGATTCCGTTGCCTCCCTACGGCGCCTGCGATCTCGGCTCCATCAACCTGACCGCGTTCGTGCACGAGCCTTTCAGCGCCGAGGCGCGCCTCGATCTGGACGGCGTGCGGAATACCGCGGCCGTGGCGACGCGCATGATGGACAACGTCATCGACGCGTCGCAGTTTCCGCTGGAAAAACAGGCCGAACAGGCGCGCGGCACGCGACGCATCGGTCTCGGCCTCACCGGCCTGGCGGATACGCTCATCATGCTCGGCCTGCGCTACGACGAGGAACCGGGGCGCAAGCTCGCGGCCGATGTCATGCAGGCGATCTGCCACACGGCCTACCGCAGCTCGATCGCGCTGGCGAAGGAAAAAGGGCCCTTCCCGTTCTTCGAGCACGAGAAATATTTGCAGGGAAAATTCATCCAGGCGCTGCCGCGCGACATCCGGGACGACATCGCGCGCCACGGCCTGCGCAACAGCCACCTGACCGCGATCGCGCCCACCGGCACCATCAGCCTGCTGGCCAACAACATCTCCAGCGGCCTCGAACCGGTGTACCAGTTCAGTCTGACCCGGCGCGTGCTGGAGCTCGACGGCCGCTACACCGAGCATCCGCTGACCGACTATGCCTTGCACCGCTGGCGCGAACGACACGGCGACGGGAAGCTTCCGGCCGCGTTCATCGACACGCGCGCGCTGACACCCGCCGCGCATCTCGACATGCAGGCGGCGCTGCAACCGTTCGTGGACAATTCCATTTCCAAGACCATCAACGTCCCGCGCGATTACCGCTTCGAGGATTTCAAGGAAATTTACGCGCAGGCCCACGGCCTCGGCCTCAAGGGCTGCACCACTTTCCGCCCGAATCCGGTCACCGGCGAGGTGCTGCACGGGGATGACGAGTCCGCGCCGCATTGTTGCACCGTCGAGCGCGAGGCGGACTGACGGCAATCCCTGTTATCCGGCGCGCCATCCCGTTACAATTCGTCCACCAGCTTCAGAAATCGCCATGAAAAAAGCCGTTGTTGGAAAAGCCGTCCCCGACACAAAACTGCAGGCCACCACGGGCAAGACCTTCCGCCTGCACGACCTCAAGGGAAAATTCGCGGTGTTGTATTTCTATCCCAAGGACGATACCCCGGGCTGCACTCTCGAGGGACAGGATTTCCGCGACCGCGCCGGCGAATTCAAGAAACTCAAGACCACGGTGTACGGCGTCTCGCGCGACAGCCTCGCCTCGCACGAAAAATTCAAGGCCAAGTTCAAATTTCCCTTCGAACTCATTTCCGACACGGATGAAACCCTGTGCAAGACTTTCGACGTGATCCGCGAAAAAAGCCTGTACGGAAAAAAATATCTCGGCGTGGACCGCAGCACCTTCATACTCGACCAGGACGGCGTGCTGCGCCGCGAATTCCGCGGGGTGAAGGTGAAGGGACACGTGGACGAGGTCATCGAGGAAATCCGTAAACTTCAGAAACCCGCCGCAAAGAGTCAATGACCGCCAAACGAAAGATTTTCGTCGTCGACACCAACGTTCTCATCCACGATCCGACCTCGATCCTGCGCTTCCAGGAACACGACGTGGTCATTCCCATCGTGGTGCTGGAGGAACTCGACAGCATCAAGGTCGGCATGTCCGAAATCGCGCGCAACGTGCGCCAGGTCAGCCGCCTGCTCGACGAGCTGGTGGAAAAGGCCAACGGCGACATCAGCCACGGCATCAAGCTGCCTTCCGTCACCACGGACATCGAAACCGGACACCTGTATTTTCACATGGAAGAAGCGCGCAGCCCGCTGCCGTTCGGGCTGTCCGGCCGCAGTTCGGACAACGCCCTGCTCGGCATCACGCTCGATCTGCGCAAGACCCATCCCGACCGGCAGGTCATTCTCGTTTCCAAGGACATCAACCTGCGTCTCAAGGCGCGCGCGCTCGGCATGCTCGCCGAGGATTACACCAACGACCAGGTGCTCGACGACGCCAATCTGCTTTATACCGGCATCGAAAAACTGGACACGGATTTCTGGGAAACGCACAGCAAGAACATGGAATCATGGAAGGAGGAAGGCCGCACCTTCTACCGCCTGCGCGGGCCCAAGGCGCGCGCCTGGCTGCCCAACCTGTTCCTGTACAGCAACGAGCAGCGTCCGTTCGAGGCGGTGGTGCGGCGCCTCGAGAACGAAACCGCGATCATCGAGGTGGTGAAAGACTACGCCTCGGAACGCAACAAGGTCTGGGGCATTCACGCGCGCAACCGCGAGCAGAATTTCGCGCTCAACCTGCTCATGGACCCGGAGGTGGATTTCGTCAGCTTGCTCGGACAGGCCGGCACGGGGAAGACCTTGCTCACGCTCGCGTCAGCCTTGATGCAGACGCTCGAATCCAAGCGCTACACCGAAATCATCATGACGCGCATGACCGTGCCGGTGGGCGAGGACATCGGTTTTCTGCCCGGCACCGAGGAGGAGAAGATGGGCCCGTGGATGGGCGCGCTCGAGGACAATCTCGACGTGCTGCAGGAAACCGCGACCCAGGATCACGGCGCCTGGGGCCGCGCCGCGACCCACGACCTGCTGCGCAGCCGCATCCGCATCAAGTCGCTCAACTTCATGCGCGGCCGCACGTTCCTGAAGAAATTCCTGATCATCGACGAGGCGCAGAACCTGAGCCCGCACCAGATCAAGACCCTCGTCACCCGCGCCGGCCCCGGCAGCAAAATCGTCTGCCTCGGCAACATCGCCCAGATCGATACACCCTACCTGACGGAAACGACCTCGGGTTTAACTTACGTCGTGGATCGCTTCAAACAGTGGGAACACAGCGGGCACATCACCTTGCAGCGCGGCGAGCGCTCCCGGTTGGCGGATTACGCGTCGGAGATACTCTAGGCTTTAAGGGGTCAGTGCCCTTTAACCATTTTGAAATATAACTGCTTTCGACTGTGGATAGTTAAAGGGTACTGACCCCTTAAAGAAGAAACCGGGGTAACGTCATGATTAATCTTTATCATTCCCCGTCAATTTCTCGTAATGCGTCCGGAACAGAATCTCCAATTCCTCGATCACTTCAATCTTGTCCCGCCCCTGCATCACATGTTGCGTCATGAGGCTTGAAGTTTCGTTCAGCAGTTTCCTTGCATCCAGCATCGGATAAGTCGCGCGCAGGCGTTTGACCGCCTTGACGACGCTTTCCTCGGCGGGACGGGGAATGTCCAGTGGCGTGGGAGTTTCGGCGGCGGTGATGCCCGGGGTCGCTTCCGCGCCGGTGCTTCCATGGCGGATCAGCAGAAACTCGGCGAATTCCAGCAGCGCCGCGGCCTGCGCGGCGGGGAGCCGCCGAAGGATTTCGTTGAGCCGCTTTTCAATATCTTCCGGCATGTCTGAACCTCGGGAATGCCGTGAAAACCGCGCTACTGCGCGGAACGTTTTTCGCAATGCTCATGCGCGAAGTCCATGAACTCGTCCATGGCGCGCAGGCGGAATTTCTGGCGCTGGAACACGATCGAGAACGGCCGCTCGAGCTGGGGTTCCAGCGGACGCGCTACCAGCGTGCTGAGTTTCAATTCCTTCACGATCGTCGCCTGCGAAACGATGGACACGCCCAGCCCGGCCTCGACGGCGCTCTTGACGGCCTCGGGGTTGCCCACCTCGACGTTGACGTTGAGGTCGTGCAACTGCATGTTGTTCTTCGCCAGGTATTCGTTGATGAACTCGCGCGTGCCGGAGCCCTCCTCGCGCGCCACGAACGGCAGGCCCTGAAGATCCTCGACCGTGATTTTGGGCTTCTTTGCCAGCGGATGCTGCGGCGGGCAGATGAACACGAGCTTGTCGTGCCAGCAGACCTCGACCACCAGGTTCTTGTTGACGATGGGCGACTCGACGATGCCCACGTCCACGGAATTGTCCTCGACCATGTGCACGATGCCGACGGAATTCGAGACCTTGAGGCGGATGTTGATGCCCGGGTGTTTTTCCTTGAATGAACCGAGCAGACTCGGGAGCATGTACTCCGCGATGGTGGTGCTGGCGCCGATGATCAGGATACCGCTGACGTCGCCGGTCAGTTCGCGTACGCGGTTGTCCATCTCGGCGTAGAGCGCGATGATGCGTTCGGCGTACTCGAACACGCGCTCGCCCGCGGCGGTGAGGCTGATGCGATTGTGGGTGCGGTCGAACAGCCGCGTGTTGAAATACTCCTCGAGCTGCCGGATCTGGAAGGTCACGGCCGGCTGGGTCATGTGCAGCGTCTCGGCCGCCTTGGTGAAACTCAGCAGGCGCGCCACGGTGTGAAAAACCTGAAGTCTGCGATCCGCCATCGATTATCCCATCCACCCTAAAGCCGTTTCCCGGCGAGTATTTTATTTAATTTAAATAGGCAGGGCGGGCATTTCAACACAAAGGCCGCCGCTTGGATACCCGAGCCGCCGGCCGGGGCAAGGCGCGTTAGAATCCTTGCAGTTTGAGCTTGAGGTCCGTGGGGCTGGTTGCGTAGAACAGGGCGGTTTCCTCGTCTATGAGACCCTGCTTCACCAGATTGAGGAGGGAGCTGTCGAAGCTGAGCATGCCCTCGGCCATGGTGCCTTTGCGGATGAGGTCGGAGAGCTCCTTGATCTTGATCGGGTCCAGCATGTATTCACGCGCCAGCGCCGAAACCGTCAGAACCTCGCACGCCACGATACGACCCTGACCGTTCTTGCGCGGCAACAAGCGCTGGCTGACCACGCCACGCAGATTCTGCGCCAGTTTGGCGCGGATGCCCACCTGCGCCTCCGGCGAAAAACTGGTGACGATGCGCGAGATGGTTTCCGCCGCGGCCGGCGAGTGCACGGTGGAAAACACGAGGTGGCCGGTTTCCGCCGCGGTCATCGCGGTCTCGATGGTTTCCGGGTCGCGCATTTCGCCGAGCAGGATCACGTCCGGGTCCTCGCGCAACGCGGCGCGCATGGCGTCGGCGAACGTGTTGGTGTCGATGCCGACCTCGCGCTGGGTGATGATCGAGCGCTTCTCGGAGAACAGGAATTCGACCGGGTCCTCGATGGTGATGATGTGTTCGCTGCGCCCCAGATTGATGCTGTTGATGAGCGAGGCCAGCGTGGTGGATTTTCCGGAACCGGTGGCGCCCGTCAGCAGCACCAGGCCGCGCTCCAGCTTGGTGAATTCGGTCACGATATCCGGCAGGAACAGCTCCTCGGGCGCGGGGATATTGGTGCTGATGACGCGCAGCACCATGCCGATCGATCCGCGCTGAAAGAATATGTTCGCGCGCACGCGTCCGATGTCCTTGAAGCCGATGGAAAGGTCCACCTGGTGCGACTTCTCGAATTGCGTCAGCAGCCGCGCCGACATCATGGTGCGCGACAGCCGCTCCATGAAATCCGGCGGCAACGGCGGGATCTCGCGCAAAGCGCGCAGGTTGCCGTCCACCCGCAGGATCGGATGATTGCGCGTGCGCAGATGAATGTCCGAAGCATTGACCCGCACCGCGTGCGCCAGCACCTGGCCCAGGAGTTTGAGCGGGTCGGTGCTGCTGCTGATGGCGGCGACGTCGCCAACGGGCGTGGCGGAATTATCTTTCGGGTTGGCGGCTTCGGACATGATGACTCTGTCTGTACGGTCTGTTTCAGTTTAGATCATTTTGAGCGGCGTGCGATCCGGCGGATACCCGCACCGCAAGAGGCGGGATAAGGCAAGCGCCGGTGGGCGCTTACCCCGCCAAGCGGGCTCGCCATGGATGGCGGGCCCCGGCTTTCGAGCGAAGCAGGACGTACCGCGATGAAAGCGGCGGACAAAAAAATGACGCGCCGGGCGCGTCTGTCGATGTCACCGGATGCCGGCAATATGCCCCCGGCGTGTTGCCGGGCGATTATTGTTCGCGCTTGAAGCCGGCCACGGCTTCCAGAGCCAGCTGAATCCCCCACGGCGCCGTCATGATCTTGGTGAAACCGTGTTCGCCGGCCATTTTCGTGTCCGGGAAATTCAGGGCGATGCGATAACGCGCGCGCAGGGCGATCACGCGATTGCCGTCGACCATCAACTCATAAGGAAGGTAGGCGGTGTGTTTCAGGTCGCCGTAATCCACGATGTCGATGATCTCCTTGTCGGTGTCCTT
>DAIDLH010000111.1 GCA_027449605.1 Candidatus Muproteobacteria bacterium
GGACCGGATACACTGCCGTACCCTGAGCGCGAGTCACCGAGCCGCCGGCGCGCACGTCCGCGTGTCCCTTGTCCACGTAGAAGACGCCGCCGCGGATGTCGCCGCCCGCGTCGATGCGCACGTCGCCGCCGCGCTCCAGGAAATCGCCGGCGTACACCAATTCTTGAACTTGCGCCGCCGTATAGCTGCCCGAGCTGGGCACGCCGCCGGCGCCGCGGTTTACGCCGGCGGTATAGATGGCCGCGCTGCTGTCCGTAAGAGTGAGATTCTTGCCGGCAGCGATATCGATGTCTCCGGTCCCGGTGCGCAGCTTGACGCCGGAACCCAGCGTGACGTCGCCCACGCCGGGTTGTACCGCCAGGGGATCGACCGCCGCGAGATCGGCGCCACCGGCCAGTCGGTACGACCAGCTGGAACCCGTTTGCACGACATCGCGTTCCGATGGTAATGAAAAATCATCGAGTGGAATCGACTCATGCCTGATACCATCGCTTATGGATCTATTAAGCGTCAGATTTCCAGCAGCCCGCAGGGTCAACACACCTGCCTCGCCGCCGTAACGCCAGTTGAGCAAATCCCAATCGGTGTTCTGCAGCGCCAGGTCGCTGTTGCTTTGAATCTCGACGCCGGGCAAAAGATGGTAGCGTGTGTCCGAACTGCCAATACCGAGCGCGGTCTTGATATTCGCGACGTTGGTGGAATTCATGTACGTGCCGGTCTCGTTCTGAATGGTGGCGATGCCTGAATCGATGCTGCCATTCGTGAGCGAATAGGTCTTGTAGGCCTCGATATCGATCCGTTCGGCGCCACTGACGGTCGCGGCGATCGGGTTAACGTTCACGCCGTCATTGGTCGCGTTCCGCGCGGCGCGCAGATGCACGGTGCCGGTGTCGGTAGGCGCGCGGGTGGGCGTGGCATCCGCCCCGGCCACATTGATATTGGCGCCGGCCTGCAAGTCGAGGTTGCCGGCGGCGCTGCCGAGCGTGACGCTGCCGCCTTTTTCACCCGCTCCCGTCGCGTGGGCATCGATGCTCGCTCCGTCATGCAGGCTCACGTCATCGCGCGCAAACAAGGACACCTGTCCGGCCTGCTCGCCGGAAGCGTTGATCTTGCCGAGCACGTCAATGCGGCCGGCGTCCGCCGCGATCCGCAGATCGTGCGCCAGTATCTCGGAGTCAATGGAAACATCTCCGGTGCGCAGACGGAACTGCCGGCCGTCGGTGAAGCCGGCGGCATTCAGCGTCGCGTTGAGCGTCGAGAAACTATTCGTGAGCGTCCGGGCATCCAGTGCGAACGAACCCGCGCGACCGCCGCCGTGCGCGTCGGCCGCGAGTAGCGCCTCCGGATCGATCTGCACGATGCCCATCGGCGCGGCGATCGAGAGTTTGCCGGCATCACTGCCGCTGGGTGCGCCGGAAACATCGATGCGCGCCGACGCGCCGATGCTGACGTTACCTTGATCGGCGGTAAGAGCGACCTGGCCGCCGGGCGATCCAACCGTAAGATCGGCGAAAAGCAAATCGCGGCCGGCGACATCGATCGCGGCATTGCCCGCGATGTTCACGCCACCTGCGCCGGTGGCATGCAGGCGCGCGATGCCCGAAGGCAATACGATTTGCGTGTCGTGATCGATTTGGGTTGCGGTCAATTCGAGCTTGGCGCCGAGATCGGTCACTGCTGCGGGTTCGTGCGCTGGATCGGGGTTGGCTGCTGGAGCAGTGAGCATCATTTTGCCCACCATGGCGCCCGACGCATCCTGAGTATCAATGAGCGCGTCGGCGCCTTTGCTCGCGGTCAGACGCGGCGCCTGTAACGTGAGATCGCCGGCTACGTGCAATTTAACCGGCGTATCCTTTTCCGGTTTAGCGACTATCTGCCCACTGGCGGACACAGTCGTATTGCTGAAACCACGCACAGCGAAGTCGCCTTCGCCGAGCGTCACTTCGCGCGCCGACAGATTCAACGTGCCGCCGCCGTTGGGTAAGCCGGTAAAACCTGCGTTCGAACGATTGGAGAGGGAAATCGTGTCGGCGCTGATCGAGACGTTCTGACCGGCATTGCCGTAACCGCCGAGACCGGCGGCGTTCAGCGCGACCTTGTCTAAATTGTTCAACAACACCTGGCCGTAGAGATCGATGGAGCCGCGGCTGTTGAGCGCCAGATCGCGCGCGTCGAGTCGGCTCAGGCTAGAGTTCGACAATACCAGTCCGCTGGTGCCTGCCGGTGCTTCGCCCAGGCTGACATGGCTGGCCGCGAGGCTGAGCGAACCGCCGTGGGTGCGCATGTCGCCTTCGACCACGGTGTCGAGGCTCGCATCCAGCGTGATGGAACGCGAGGCGTCGAGAACGGCGCCAGCGGCGATATCGATCTTGCCGCTCGAGCCCGGACTGGATGCGCGATCGACGCGCACCTGATCGGCCGAGGAAATGCGCGCGAAGGCGCTGTCGCCCGTGAGCTGGATGGATGCCGGCGCGCGGACGCGGTCGCCGTCGGACGCCGTGATGGACGCGCCGGCGGCGACGGCGATCGTCCCGGTCTGGTCGGGATCGGATTTTTTGCGCGCCGCCAGCATCACTTCGGGAGCGGACAAGGCGGCGCCCGATTCGACGGTGACTTTGCTCGCCTGAACATCCAGCGCGAGATCCGCGCCCTGATGCTGACGGGCAGCGCCCAGCAGCAGGCTGTCCGCGTTCAGTTCGTTGAGACCGGTGTCGATGAGTTCCACGTCATCCGCGGCGGCGGTGTGGAAGGTTGCGGTCACGACCGCGAGCTTGTCGGCCAGGATATCGACCTCGGAACCGCGGCCGACCGTGCTGTTGCTGGCCAGCGATCCACCGAGGGAGAGCGCCGTGGTGGCGTTGATGACCAGTCGCCCCGCATCCCGGTTCAGACTACCGGCGCTGCTCGCGAAGAAACTGTCAGCGTGGCTTTCCAGATATTCGGCGCGACTCCGAACCTGCGTGCCGTTCTCGACCAGGTAGGCCGACCACAGATTGCGGCGAGCGTCGGTGCCCGCGGCCCCGCGCTGGCCCGCGACGATCGACGAACCGGTGTACTGTTGCACTGCCTGGCCCGGAATCGGACTGGCGGTGGCGGGCAGCGGTGTAATCAGATACGCCCCCGGCAGCAGCGCATATCCCGCCGGCAACATGGCGTATTGGCCCGCGGGCAGCGGCCCGCCGCCCGCTATATATATAGTGTCCCCGGTTTTGACCGGCGAATCCTTGGAAAGGTACGGATCAATACTGCCGTAAAGGTCATGCCTCGCCGGCACGATGGCGAAGGCGCCGTTGGCATGCGCGGCGTCAAGGATATCGTACGACCCGCCCGGTCCCGGCAACTGCTCGCGCGCCAGCAGGTCGCCGCCGCCGGTCACGTCGACCGTCGAGCCGGGCGCCAACGTGACTTGGGGCGCTTTCAAGCTGACACGTTTTTCCGGCGGCGCGCTGTAAACCCCTTGATAAGGACCGAGCGGATAAAGCCAATCCTGACCGAACTCGGTCTTGCCGAAGGGCACCAGTTGTCCGTCTCCGGAAACGGAAGTGACGCTGCCGTTACCGAGATCGAGACTGTTGCTCGCGTTGATCTCAATCCGGCCGAAAGGCGCGCGTAGCGTGCCATTCTGCACAATATCGACAGCCGTGAGCGCGAGCTTGGAACCGGCGGACAATGGCGCTTCGCTCGCGCCGCCTTGTTCGATCGTGATCTTGCCCTCCTGTCCATCGGGTCCTGTACGATTCACCGACAGCGTGTAATCCGTCGCCGTGGTGGTATAGACCTGGTTCGCGCGCAACGCGATATCGGCGGCGCTCCTCAACTGTCCTATTGCGAAGATACCATCGCTGCGGTTCTGAACCTCGTTCCCGCCGATGAGACGGATATCTCCCTGGCTTTCGATTCGCACCGGGGCCGTATCCGTCGCGCCCGCACCGCTGGAACCGAAACCGCGCAGGGCCAAGGTGCCGGTCAGATCGACGTGCTGGGCCTGCACCAGCAAGCTGCCGCTACCTGACGGCAGATCACTCGGCAAGTTGTAGAAGCCCCGGGGCGACCCCATCTGCACATACGCGGCGGCGAGTTGAGCATGGCCGCCGTCGGAGGCCAGTATGGGCGCATCCAACACCAGGCGTCGCGCGAGCTTGAGCTGAACGTCACCCACCAGGACGATCTGCGCCTGTTTGTTCGGGTCCGTATTCGTTCCGACACTGTGCAGCGCCAGCTCGTCGAAGCCGCCGGCCTGGATCTTGTCCGGGTTGACCCGCGCCATGCCGCTCAACGCCGCCGGCACGGCTTCGTCCAGCCCGGGGGCCGTCGAGTTCGCCGACGTCAGCGCGATGGTGCCGCCCGGACGATTGTCGGTTCCAAGCGTGATGCCGAGCGCGCCGCCCGCGGCGCCGGCGCCACCACCCGGAGCACCGACCAAATCACCGTTCAACACCATGCCTTCGGCCGCGGAGAGATCGATGGAACCCGCGGCGCCGTTGACGGCGGTCGGCGTGACGCTCGCGCCCTGAGCGACATCCAGGGTCTGCGTCGTGCCGGCGACGTCGATGCGCGAGCCCGCGCTGGCGATGAAATAACCTTTATTCTCATCCGTGGTAGCAGCAATGGTGACCGTGCCACCGTCCCGCACTGTCCCCAAACGCCGGCCCAGGCCCGAACTGTCGGGAACCGGCTGGTAAATCGCGCCGGCGAGCAAACGGCCATTCGGTCCTAGTCTTATCGTCTTGGTCAGGGACGCATCGGCTCTCCGCTGATCTTCAGTCTTTGCTTGAATCAAGTTCAACTGAATATCGCCCGCGGGAGCGGCGATGGCGCCATCCACGATCAGGTTCGTGTCGGAAGTCAGGGAGACGCTGGCGCCCGGGTTGGCATGAATGCTCGAACCGCTCAACATCTCGACGCGGGCTGTATTCTCGAAGATGCTTTTGTCTCGTTCGAAGACAAGCCCCAGCGAAACCGCTTGCTGCTGGTAATCGGGCAGAAAGCCCAGGTTGCCGATCTGGTTCAGGACGGTACCGGTCGGTTGCAGGGCGAACTGCTGGCCCAGGACACGGTTCATGGCCCGCAGTCTGACGTCCGTGTTTTGCGCCACGCTGATACCGGTGTGCGTGGACTTGAGGCTATAAGCGTTGAAGCCGCCGCGTTCGAAGAATCCGGGTTTGAGGTAAATGGTGTCGTCCGCGCCGGTGCGCGCGAGCGCGTCGCCCGGACCGTCTTCGATGCGGAAACCCGCGGCGGTCACGTTCAGGCTGCCGCCCTTGTCGAAGGAATAGGCGCGCAACTCGCCGTCCAGCCGCAGCGTCGAAGATTCGCCGGGTGCATTCGCGACCGACGGATTGTCGGTGATGGTGATGTCGCCACCCTTGCCGTATTTGAGCTTGCCGTTGCGTTGCAGTTGCGCACCGCCGCTGGCGTCGATCAGACTCCCTGACTCCAGGGCGAGATCGCCTGCCGCCGTGATCGTGACCTTGCCGCCGTCGACGAACGCCGGGGTTTGCGACGCCACACCCGGATTCAGCGACACGCCGTCGTTGATCCACTGGCCCGAGACATCGATGCTGCCTGTCGCTCCCAGTTTGGCGGAAGACGTTGCGCCGCCGCCCGCCTCGATCCGGACCTTGCCACCCGGCGCGGTGACGTCGCCTTCCACGTCGACATTGCTCGCGGACAGCGTCAGCTCGCCGCCGGGAGCGAACGTCAGATTCCCTTTTTCGGGTATCGTGATCTTCCCGTTGGCGTAGACCCGCAGCCGGTTCATCCCGACCGTTCCCAGCTGCGACAGCGAACTCAGCTCAAAATCGTTCAACCCCGAGGCGCCCTGACCGGCCGCGCCGAGCACCAGCTCCCCGCCCAGCGGCGTTTGATCGTAGCGACGCTCAAAGCCGCTGTCGTCGCCGCTCTGCGGGAGTCGTTGATAGAGCCCGGCGATAACTTCGCCCAGCAACGCTCCCTGTCGTTCCGTCAAATCATTTGCATTGATCGTCACGCTGCCGGCATCCTTGCCTTCCACGTAACCGGACTCGAAGCGGCCGGACGATTGCGCGCCGAATACATTGAATGTCTCGGTGACGCCCCATTTCCTGTGCACCACCTTGTAGACACCGGAAATGCCGTCATACGGCCGGTTCGGATCGGCGTCGCCGATGTCGTAGACCTTGCCCTGTGAAACGAGCTGCGTCGTCTTGACGTAGCCGTCCTGATAGCGGATCGCGCCGCCGGACACATCGATGGTGGCGGTCCTGTCCGTCGCGACCTTGCCTTCGGACGCGATCGAAACCGTGCCGCCCGTCGACAACCGCTCGTCGAGCGGCCGCTGGATCGCGGCGATCTGGCCGCTGACATCCGCCAGCGGCGTACCCTTGCGCGCGTCGACATATACCGTTTCGCCGTACAGCGGACCGCCGCGCTGCAACGGCGCGTCGCGCAACTCGTTGCGGCGCAACTCCACCTCGATCACGTTGCGCTCCATGGGCAGGACCGCGGAACGCAGACCGGAAACGTCGATATGGCTGCCGGCTTCCATCCGGAATTCACTGTCGCTTCGACGCTGGCTGAGTGACCGAATATCGGAGGGATTCTTGGTTGTCGTGATGGCGACCTCGCCGGCCGGCGCCACGATACGCGCGCCCGAATTCATGGTTATTTTGTCGCCGACGAGCGTGACCCGCGAGAGCGGTTGCGCCTGGGCATCGGCGGCGGTCCGCGCCAGATCGTCCGGAGCGACTTCGGTAAGACTGTTCTCGCCCAGGGTCACATTACCGGTGTGCGTGGCCCGCGCCGTACCGACGCCCAAGGGGGAAACGGTGACCGACGCCCGATCCTGCGCCAGCAGGCGTATCGAGCCGTTGAGATCGACCGAGGTCGTGGCGCGCACGACGCCGTTTTGATTGACCGCCATGCCGAGCAGGCTCACGTTGCCGCGCTCGGCGACGATCTTGCCGAGGTTTTCGACGCTGCCGCCGGTATCGACCTCGACCAGCAAGCCGCGCAAATTCTCGTCGTCCGAATTGACGAGATAAACCTTGCTCTGGCTCGCCGCCAGAATGGCTTGTCCACCGGGCGTATGGATTTCGCCCTCGTTTTTGATTGTGGGGGCGAAGATCATGATGCGTCCGCCTTCCTTGGTTTTGAGGACCGCGCCGAGCTTGATCCCAATGCAGGGGTCCGAATTATTTATGGCGCAACCGCCGGTTTGGGCATCGAAGGCCGAATTGCCCTGATTGATGGCGTTGGTCAGACCGTCGAGGAAAGTAGCGTCGCTGATGTTGAGCGTGGAGACGACCAGGGAATGGGTATCCACGACCGCGCCATTGCCAAAAACGAATCCGTTCTGATTCAGCAAATACACCTGGCCATTGGCCGAGAGCTTGCCCAGGATTTCGCTGGGGCCGCTGTCCCGGGAGATCCGGTTCAGGGCGGCGGACGAGGAATCCGGCTGCCGGAACGTGACCGAGGCATCGGTCCCGATGTTGAAGCTCTGCCAGTTGAGAATCGCTTTTTGCGTAGACTGTGTGATCGTCAACGCGCTTTTAGTTGGATCGATAGTTCTCTCGGTGATCGAAGCCGTGCCGGACGTGACGAATCCTGCGCCGGCAACCTCTTGCGGCAGCCGGGTATCCGCGGCCTGGGCAAGGCGCACGTCCAGAACCGAGATCGCCCCGCTCAAGGCCAGGCACACGAACAGCCGCAGCGGATTGCGGCGCGCACGCCACGTTGCCGGCTTCAGCCGGTCACGCTTGCGGTAGGTTCGGGTGTTTGCCTTGACGGCCCATGGAAAACTCATCGGATCGCCTTTTTTGTTTTCCTGTCACTCGCTCAGCCGAGCGGCTTGTCAGCAGGGACGGGATTGTAATCGTGGATTGTGACGAAATCGTGAAAACCGCGCCGACACGATGCGGATACGTCCCTCGGGCACCGGATTGAGATTACTTTGGCGCGGTGAGGCCGGGATTGACGTAGGTAACGGTGGCGCGGGAATACTTTTCGCTATAGGTAAGCCGGACCTCCACCGGACTCTCGGGCCACTTCCACAACCAGAGATTCCGGCGTTCGCTGGCGACGGAGAACCGGTCGTAGTTGTTGATCGTTTCCGAAGGCTGGCCGTATTTTTCTATCAGGGCGGCCCTGACTTTCTCGAAGTTTTTCCTGCCATCCAGCCACGCACTGGCGCTGAAAAATTTTCCTTTCGAAAAGGAGTAGGCTTCCTCGGCGACGGGAACTTTGAACAGCGGCAGGGGTTTACCCGAGCGCGGCCGATAAACCGCCACGTCGCCGGTTGCCGGGACCGGGTTCTTTTTCAGCTTTTTAACCGGCGCCGCGCCCCAGGCCAGGTCGCGAAAACCTCTCGGCGCGTCCGCCGCATCGGCAGCCATTGGATTCAGGAGCAGAATCACAACGGCGACAACCACGACACCAACACTATTAATTCGCATAGTTATCCTCGCGTGAAATGTTCCACCTCTCGGGCACACAAAAGAAAACGGCTCCCCATTTCTGGGGAGCCGCGGACCACTACTTTTCCAGATTACTGCCTCTACACATCAACTAGTTCTGCTTCTTCAACCCATTGCAGGTTGCATGCTTGATGGATGATTACGGCGTGTAGCAGTTGCCGTCCGCACCGCCATTGCTGGTGCAATTCTGCGGGCCCACGGTGGCGGAGGAGCCGCCGGTCTTCTTGAACATCGAAGGAAGCGCACAGGTGTTGACGAAAGTGCTGACACCACTGCTAGTTCCGGACACGCGGCGGTACCAGGACACCGGACGGGTAAGGTCCAGCGCGGCGGTGGGAATGTTGCTCGCCAAGGTATTGGAGGGGATGCCCAACCAGCTGGCCCAACCGAAGGCGTGCTGCTTGTTCAAGGCAGGCAGATTGTTGGCGTTCTGCAACCCTGTCGACAGCGCGCTGAAGGCGGAACTCGCTACGGCGAGCCGGGCTGCCGGGAGAGCAGAATTATACTGCACCGATTGTGACGCGACATCGTAGTAATCGCCCGCATGCACGTTCGCCATGGTCGGCGCAAAGCCGTCGACCTTGATGAAGCGGTACTTGTTGCTGAACACGCCGGTCGTCAGGTTCGGATTATTCTTCTCCAGACTCTGCACACCGATGGCCCAACGCTTGGCAAGGGCGGCGTTCTGCGACGTGGTGTTGGTGCCGTCGTTGAAGTCATTCAGGCACTTCTCCACGTCACCCGAACCCTCGTTCAGCATCACCACCGACGCCGCGACTTCCGGCACCAGCGTATCGATGGTGCCTTCATACGTCGCATCGCAAGGGTAGCCGAGCATGATGGCGTTGAACTGGGCCTGGGTGCCCGAGCCGTTCACGCGGCGGCAGAACGCGATCGCGTTGCTGGTGGCGCCATGTACCGTGGCATCCAGCGTGGCGAAGGTGGCGCCCCCGAACGTCGTTTCATACTGCATGTCGGTCGAGCTGCGGATGGCGCCGCCGCGGGCGGCGATGGAGCGAATCTCGTTGCCCGTCAGACTCGGCATGCACTTCTCCAGGTTGGCGTTGTTACGCGCATCGAGAATACCGCCGCTGGTGGCATTGCCGGAACCATCGTATACGGCAGCCGTAATGTTGCCGTAGCCCGGCTGGTCGGGATTACAATTGTTGTAATCCGTATGCCCCACCGGAAACTGAGCGCGCTGCAAGTCCTGATACATGCGGACGTTCACCGGAACACCGAAGGTCAGCAGGGCGGCGGGCGCCGCGGTCAGGCCGCTGGCATCGTACGCGGCCAATGTATCAGAGGCATTGGTCACGCCATCCAGGTTCATGTCGGCGGACGGTACATTGAGCGGAAAGGTGGAAGCAAACTTATCGGGCTCGATATCCGAGGTGCCGATATCCGTCGCACGCAATACGGCGTCGCTGGTCGGATCCGCTTCGTTGATCGAAGCGGGAACGCTGCCCACACCCGAAGCAGTCCAAGTATAGGTAAAGCCGGTGCAATTCCAGATGTTGGAAACGATACCGCCGACCGTACGGGTGCCGCTGACCGACGGGCAGTTGGTGCCGGCACCGGTGGAGGGCTTCATGTAGCCGATGGCGTTTTGCAGCTTGACGGGACCGACGCCCACGCCCGAGCCGCCTTCGTCACGCTTGCTCCACAGGAGTTTATTGCCGGCCGTCATGCCGGTCACGCCCGGCTTGACGATGCAGGCGACTGACCAGAACGCCGGCTTGCCCAGCGCGCGTGCGTCTTCCAGAACATCGACCGGCTGTGCGGGGTCGCAGAAGGTCGAAACGACCGCGTTTTCCATGCTGGCGGTTGAAGCGCTGGCGCCGCCGTGCCAAACCACAACGCTGCCGGCGGGATCGGTGCCATCCGCGGCGTCGCCGTCGGTGGGCCAGATGGGCGCGAAAGCAGAGGCCTGACCGGCCGCCGCCAGGGCGCCTGCCGTGGCCAGGGAAAGTAATGAAAGTTTACCGAAATTCATTTCTATGACTCCTTAAAATAAAGATAACGGCTATTTTTTAGATGCAGGATGCAACGGCGCACCCTGCGTTTGGCTTCAGGCTTTCTTGCGACGGCTGATGCCAACGAGGCCGAGCAGACCGGAGCCGAACAGCCACACCGCGGCCGGAACCGGAACCGCCGACACTGTGGTGTAGTTCAAGGTGCCGTTGGCGGCATTGACCGACCAGGTACCGGCAAACGTGTTCATCGACACGGCATCGGTGCCCAGATCGATGGCCGCAAAGGACATCTTCATCCCGCCGCTCAAGCCAGTCAGGGAGTTGTTGAAGCCAGCGCCCCAAGCCGCTCCGCTGCCGAGTGTGTATCCCCAGCCACCACCTATGAAACCCGTTATGCTGCCTGAGGGAGCTGCATAGGAATTGCTCGAGCCGAGAAAGGCGTTGTTATTGGTCGCGAAGTTGTAGATGCCGTCCATGGAACCCGCTAAGAGCCCGCCAGCACCCGGAGTCATCGCAGGATTCCAGACATCGCCGGCATTGCCGTTGGATGTCGCCACGCCCGTAAGCCCAGGACCGTTAGCAAGCCCACCCATGTTCCATTGCATGACTGACAGGTCCGCAGAATAGGTAGAGAGAAAGCTTGCCAAGCCTGCATCCGAGATGCTGAAACTGGTGGCGGTGAACATGTCCTGAACCGTCTTTTGCGTGTTCAGCGCCAGCGACTGTCCGGCCGTCGGATCGTAAAGAACGAAAATCACGTTGCCGCCAGCCGCGGCTCCAGTGCCATCAGGACCGTTGTTCGGGTTATAACCACCTGTCGATATCAACGCCGCCTGGGCCGTGCCCGCGGCAGCCATCGCTACGGCTACCACCAGGGTTTTCAGTTTCATGTTCATTAATCGTTTCCTCCGTCAAAGTTTTTAAGGTGCGGTTCCCGGGCCGTCTTTATCTCCTGCCGCCTGTTTCCGGCATGAGATTCAGCGCAGACAAAAAAAAGCCAAGTCACCAACCGATGATTCGGTAGCGACCCGGCTTTCTTGAACGATCCAAGATCCGCGGTTTTCCGGCCCCGCCTCGCGACGGGTGTGGCCTTCCCAGTGTGACGTTATTGATCCGATCGCGCCGCGTTTCCTGACAGCAAACTGCTGCATCCGAATCGGCTTGCAACGCGGCGCGGCCGGTTCTCCAAACGTCGCGGCGCATCTTGCACGACAAGCGTGTCGTCAACTTGAAGGAATAATGAATTTTTTGTGAATGGCGACTGGCGGTGGGAACTTGTTTTTTACGGAGTCGCTGCTTGCGTCGTCGCACGCGACGCAACCGGCCTGTCGGCGATTGCCCGACGGAATGGCTTTTCACCAGCTGCGCGAGACATACTGGCACGGCGTCATGTAGATTTTTTTAAGCAAGAATGAATTTTTTGTTACGGAACAGACTCGGCGATATTCCGGCAATCTCCTTAACAGGCTGCTGAAAAAGTCTTTTCCTTCTCCCTCCGGGAGGTGAGACGGGGTCGTCGCGGAGGCACTTAACGTGCCTCCGCGCCGTCGAACGGGCGCGCGTGATTGTCGCGCGCCCCGGCAGGAAACAGGATGAGAGGATATTAGAAACAAATGCTTGCGAAAGTAAGATCGCCCTCACCCCATCCCTCTCCCGTGGGGAGAGGGAGTTTTTCAGCAGCCTGTTAGACCAGCTTGCGACAGGCGCGTCTCAGAATCCATACTCCAACCGGAAGTGCAGGCGATCGTCGCCGGAGCGGGTGACCGCGCCGTCCTTGCGCGCCCGCGCCCAGTCCAGTTCGCCCTTGAGATTTTTCAACGCGGTGAACCGCAGGCCCGAGCCGCCGCTCGCCAGGTTGAAACGCGACGGCTGTTCCGGCAACGGATCGTTGATGCGCAAATAGGCCGCCTCGGCGAACACCAGGAACAGCAACTCCTGCAAGCCCGGCGTCCTCTCCCCGGCGAACGAAGGACTGCGCCATTCGAGGCCCGCCTGCAATCCGTCGTCGCCGAGACGTTCGGATTCGAGATAACCGCGCACGCTGTCGGCGCCGCCGGCGCTGAACTGTTCGTTGCTGATCAGCGGCTGGCCCGCGAGCTGGCCGCCGATCCTGGCGGACCAGCTCATGTCGTGCGGAAGTTTCTGCGTCCGCTGGTAGTCCGCTTTCAGGTAAAGAAAATTCGAACGCGCGTTGAAACGCTTGCACTCGAACTGATCGACTTCCTGACCGAAACAATCCACCTTCTTGTCCGCCAGGTTGCGCAGCGAGAAATTGAGCGAGGTGCTGAACCGGCTTGTGACCGATTCGTCGGGAAGACTGGCGTTGTAGCCGATGGAAAACGGCAGATAGCGGATCGGTGTTTTCACGCTGTCCGCGCCCTGCAGGATGCTTTCGTGGAAATTCTTGTAATCCACGCCCAGCGAAAGCGAATGAAAATATTGCTTGCCCGGCGGCGGCAACGGAACGATGCGGCGCACGCCGACGATGTCGCCCGAACCGATCACGGAAATGTCCCCGATCGCGGCGACGTCGCTGCGCGACCGGACGGCATAGAGCGCCGTGAGGTTATCCGAATCTTCCGAGCGGAATAAATACGTCGCCGAGGCGACTCGCACTTCCCCGGTTTTTTCCGGGGCGGTCTGGTATTGCAACGACAGGCTGTGTTCGCGCTGCCACAGATTGTCGTAGCGCAACTGGCCGCTGGCGCGCGTATGCGTCGTGTTCGCGCTGTAGCGGTTGTTGACCTCCAGGCTCGCGTGCAGCGGCGGCTCGTCCTTGACCTTGAGTTCGACGTCGACCGTGCCCGGCGTGCGCCCGGCGCGGAATACCGGCGTCACCTGCCGGTCGGCCGAGGCGCGATTCACGGCGCCCATCTGTTGCTGCACGTCGGGAAGATAGGGCACGGCGCCGGGCGCGAGCGCCGGAACCTGGGAACGAATGCGCCCCAGGGAATAATAGCGCGAGCCGGTCACGCGCAAGCTGCCGACACGGCCTTCGGTGACGCGCAACCGCACCACGCCGCCGACCACGTCCTGTTCGGGAATGTCGACGAAGACGGTGGAATAACCGGCCTTCTGATAGGCCTGCTCCAGGGCTTTGCGCGCCTGTTCCACTTCGGCGATGGTCTTGCCCTCGCCGAGATGCGGATAGACCGCCTTCTCGACGACGATCACCGGCAATACCGTGTTGCCCTCGACCTGGTACTCCATGATCGAGAACGTCGGCTGTTTCGCCTCGGCGGTTTTTTCCTCGCCGGCCGCGGGAGTGGCGGCGGGTTCCGTCTCGGCGCGCAGATTCATTGCCGTCACCAGACAGACGAATCCGCACCCCAGCGCCAACACCGCCGCTCTCTTTCTAAGCCTTATTATTATGATATTCACGATACTCGCTTCGGCTGGCGCGCAGAATATGCCCCGGTTACCCCGCGACGACGCAGGCGGCGATCTGCCAGCTGCTCTATTTATTTATGACGACCCCGATAACCCGCGGCTTTGGCGAAAGCAGCCGCCCGACGCTGTCCAGGCATCGACAAATCCCGATAGGCGAGTCCGATCAGATCGCGGATCTTGCGCAGTTCGCAAACCCGCCGGTTGAAAGCCTCGTCGGAGGCCAGGTGCGCGTAGGCCCATGCCTTGTCTTCCGGCGTCACCTGGTTGTCGATGAAGGCGTTGATGAACTCATCGGAAACCTCAAGTCCCTGGCTCATTCGATTCTCCGGATTCGTGCTTTATCGGCGGTAACCCAATGCGCCGGGCATGATAGTCAGGCACTGTTACGAACCGATGACAAAATGGCCGCGCTCAAATCCCGGGTGGATGAATGTGATCGTCAATGATCCAGGCGATGCCGTTCCATCACAGCGCGTCACCGCGGATGCGTCGGTCCGGCTCGAAAAAAAGAGCCCCCGCGGGAGGCGGGGACGTCAAGCTTCAGGGGGAAGCGGGAGAGAAAATTTTTCTTCGGTTCCGGTGCGCTGACCGGGGCAGCGGAGCCACGCTGCCCCGGCGACTTCCACGACAACTTCCACACAGCACGACTCGACTACATGGCACGACATGGCATTGACTGCATTTACCGCAACTTCCAGGAACCGCAGTATGAGGTTCTTTCGTGTCACGCGGATGAAGAATCCAAGAATCTTTCTTGACGGTGCGGCGCCCGATTTTTCATTCATGATCGCCATCCAGGCCGTCGGACTTTGCCCGAAACGGAAAGGATCAGGAACTCTTTGCTTGCGTCCGCATCGGTCATACAAGCTCGTCGATCCGGGAAGATATAAAGATCATTATCCCGATGTCATCGCCCTGTCATCCTGGGATGACAGACTGATGCGAACGATACCTTAAAAAATTCACCAGCGAGGCTGCATTCATGACCGACGGCAAGATACAAAATGTTTCCGTGAAGCTTTGTCAACCGGACGTCGAACGGGTCAGGACGATCGCGCGGCGATTGCGCGTCAGGGAATCGGATATCATCCGATTTGCCCTGCGACTGGCGTTCGCCAAGCTTGCGCCGTTGCACGATCAAAACGCGCGTGGACGCGATCTCATGCCCGCCTTTCTCGAATGCGGCCCGGAACTCGCCTATCACTTCGAGCTGGATCCCCGGATTCTCGAGTCCATCATCAACGACGATCTTGACGATCCGCGGAAGAAAGTCGACGCGCATGACATCGAGATGCTGGCTGTCCTGCACATGATGCCCAGTTACTGCATCGAGCCCAAGCCCGCGGACCTGTCTCCGGGAGAGACCGGTCGACTTGATCTCTCGAGACCGCTGCAACAATACCTGCGTGACAAATATATCGGGTCGCGTAACAACCGGCAGACGCCCGTCATGACGAACAATTCCCTGCAGGTTCCTCTGTAATCGACGCCAGCTGCCGGGAAATGCAATGCCGCCGCGCCGATGGCCGTGAGGCCGAACGCGCGGCCGCGATTTATATCCGGCTGGAAAACCGGTAACCGGCCGTCCGGACGGTCTGGATCAGGTCGTCATGCCCGCTGACCTCCAGCGCCTTGCGCAAACGGCGAATGTGCACGTCGACGGTGCGCTCCTCGACGTAAATGCCTCCTCCCCAGACGCTGTTCAGCAGCCGCTCGCGGCTGTGCACGTTCTCGGGATGTGACATGAAAAAATGCAGCAGGCGAAATTCCGTCGGGCCGAGCCTGACGCTTTTCCCGTGCACCAGTACCCGATGGGTGACGGGGTCGAGCTGCAAACCGGCGATTTCGATCGTCTTGTCGTCGCTGTGCGGCGCCGCGCGTCGCAACAGCGCCTTGATCCGGGCCATCAGCTCGCGCATGGAAAACGGCTTGGTGATGTAATCGTCCACGCCGCTTTGCAGTCCCCGGACCTTGTCCTCCTCCTCGGTGCGGGCGGTGAGCATGATGATCGGGATATCCTGCGTGAGTTTCTCGGCGCGCAGACGGCGCGCATACTCGACGCCGCTGAGGCCGGGCAGCATCCAGTCGAGCAGGAGCAGATCCGGGACGTTCTCCAGTATTTTCGCCTGCGCCTGGGCGGTGTCGGCGGCTTCCAGACACTCGTAATTTTCCTGGGACAGCGCCATGCACACCATCTGACGGATGGCGGCTTCGTCTTCGACAATCAGGATCTTGGTTCGCATGACCGGATACACATGCCGTGGTTGTTCAAAGTGCGGCATTTCATACCAGCAACATGACAGATTGATTACCTCGAAAAACTCCATGAATGGCCGGAATTCCTCGTCACGGTCCGCGACGGGCTATCCGGCCGTCGCCGGCACAGACACGGCATGCTCCGATGCGCGAACCGGGTTCCGGAAAGCGCGCCGCCGCTCAGGTCAACACAATGTAACGAAGACTTCACTCCGCCGTCATCTTCCGCTGTTAGGCTCGCGTGCGTTGCAACAGATCAGCCAGTCACGCAATTCTTAAATGGAGGAAACAATGTTACGTTTGATGAAGAAAACCATTTCCACAACGGTAGCGGCGGCCATGATCGCCGCATCGATTGCGCCTGCCATGGCCGCCGAGCCGGTCGTGCAGGGTCCCGAGTCGGTTCAGGACTGGTACGACGCCGGCCAGCAGTTCGTTCACGACGCCAAGCGCCTCTACCCCAACATGTTCAAGGCCAAGAACGTCATCCTGTTCGTGGGCGACGGTATGGGCGTTTCCACGGTCACCGCCGCGCGCATCCTGGAAGGCCAGATGAACAGCAAGCCGGGCGAGGAAAACCGTCTGTTCTTCGAAACGCTGCCGTATCTCGCCCTCTCCAAGACCTATTCCTGGGACCAGCAGACTTCCGATTCCGCCCCGACCATGACCGCCATGGTGACCGGTTACAAAGCGCGCGAGGGCATGCTGTCGGTCAACCATCTGACGCCGCGCGGCGAGTGCGACCCGGCCGTGATCACCGCCAATGCCCTGCCCACGATCCTCGAACAGGCGGCGGCCGCCGGTAAGTCCACGGGCGTCGTGTCCACCGCGCGCCTGACGCACGCCACGCCGGCCGCGACCTACGCGCACACCGCCGTGCGCGACTGGGAGGCCGACTCCAACCTGCCGGCCGGCTGCGGCGTGAAGGACATCGCGCGCCAACTGATCGAGGTCTCGCCCGCGGTGCGAAAGAGCCTGAAGGTGGCCATGGGCGGCGGCCGCACCTATTTCATGCCCAAGACCCAGCTCGATCCTGAGTACGGCGCCAAAGGGCGGCGCAATGACGGCCGCGACCTGACCGCCGAGTGGGTGAGCAGCCGCGGCGCGAACGCCGCCTACGTCTGGGACAGGGCGGGCTTCGATGCCGTGAATCCCCACACCACCAAGTACCTGCTTGGCCTGTTCGAGAACAGCCACATGCAGTACGAGGCGGATCGCGCCAACGACAAGGGGGGCGAGCCGTCATTGACCGAGATGACCGAGAAGGCCATCAAGATGCTGCGCAAGGACGACGACGGCTTCTTCCTGCACGTCGAGGGCGGCCGCATCGACCATGCCCATCACGCCGGCAACGCCAGGCGCGCGCTGCTCGACACCATCGAGTTCGCCAAGGCCGTGAAGAAAGCCTACGAGATGACCGACCCGCGCGACACGCTGATCGTCGTCACGGCCGACCACAGCCACGTGTTCACCATCGCCGGTTACCCACACCGCGGCAACAACATTCTGGGCCTGGTCTCCTCCGTGCCCGAGGTCGATGGCAATCCCGCCACTCTGGACAAGGACAACCTGGGTCTGCCTTACACCACCCTGGGCTATGCCAACGGCCCCGGCTGGCGCGACGCCATCGCCTCCGGTCAGAAGCGGCCCGACCTGAACGGCGTGGACACCACGGCGCTCGGCTTCCTTCAGGAAGCGGCCATCCCGCTCGGCTCCGAAACCCACGCGGGCGAGGACGTGGCCATCTATGCCAGCGGCCCGATGTCCTATCTGTTCCATGGCTCGATGGAACAGAACTGGATCTATCACGTCATGAAAGAAGCGTTCCGCTTCTGAGGTAAGCATGCCGCGCGCCGGCTGTTCGCGGCGCGCGGACCGGCACGTCTCATACGGGGCGTGCCGGTTTTTTCTTTTTTACCAACCTGAATACGAGGCATGTGCCGATGCGACAAACCATCCTGTTTCTTTCATTCTTGCTCCATATCGCCCCGAGTTGGGCGGGTGGGGACTCCGCTCGCGAGATGACGACGTACGAACCGCTGGCGGCCCACTATCGCGAGGAGATCGTGGTGGGCAAAAAACAGAAGTCGGCCGACTGGTATTTCACGCGTCACGACAACCAGGTCGAGACCGCGCAGGCGGGCTACGCCGAGGCGTGGCAGCGCGACGAGCGCGGCGAGATCGCCTTGACCCGGGTGTTCCACCAGGATCGCAAACTAATCCAGTACACCCCGGGAGAACTGCGCACCCAGGGGCGGCGGAAGAACTGGTCGGCCCTGAACAGCATCGTCGATCCGCGGCAACATGCCGCCCTGAGGCGGGTCGGCGCCGTATCCGTCCTCGGCCGGCCGGCATCGCGCTATACAGGCAAAATCGATGGAGAGCGGATTGAGGTGATCTGGCTGACCCAGGAAGCACTCGCCGCCAAGGTCGTTCGCGCGGGGCGGGACGGGCGTGTTTCCCTGGAACTCAAGGAGCTGCGCTCCTCGCCGGATTCTCGCTGGCCGCGCGCCGATCTGGCCGATACCGACCAGTACACATTTCTGGACGGGGCAGATCTGGGTGACATGGAGTACGACCCGTTCGTCCAGCGTGTGCTGGATGCGGAGAGCGGGCATGGCGCCCATATCCACCACCCCACTGATATAGCGGGACAATAACTCGCTCACCGCAAACAACGTACGTGTTCAGAGGCCCGCGCACGGAAAGGCCGCTCACGCGGCTTTGCTTTCCGGCCGGCCGTCAACAAAACTTCATTCCGCCGCCATTCGCGCTTAACGCGCGCACGATAGATTCTCCCTGCCGATATATTAGGAAGACACCCCCATGTCGCTGTCCGCCCAACTCGTCAATCTTTTCAGCACCGAACCCGTCGAGGATGTCAGGCAATGTGCGGCGGCCAATGACAAAATCGCGCCTTCCGACATGCGACGCATAACCATATCCGCGGAAAAAATGTCTTGCTCCAATCGCGAGGCCGGCGCGGCGACGGAAAATATCTCCATCACGGACAAAGCAGCTATCGCGACGGCGGGCTTTTCGCCGAAGCGCGGCGGCGAACCTGCCTGACGACGGTCACGCCGCCTCAGGCCGGGTAGCCGGTCTCTTTCAGCTGTTTGCGCTGCACCGTCACCCACACGCGCAGGCGCTCCGAAATCTCGTTGCGCACGCGCCGGAACACCGTGAGCTGCTCGGACCGGGTTCCGGTCACGGCCGCCGGATCCTCGAACCCCCAATGGATGCGCCGGTTGTCTCCCGGGAAGGTCGGGCAACGGTCGCGCGCACGATCGCAAACCGTGATGATGTAATCGAAGTGCTGACCGAGGAAGCGTTCGAGCGACTTGCTCTCATGACCGGAGATGTCGATGTCGATCTCCCGCATCGCCTCGATGGCCAGCGGGTGGAGTCCCTTCGGGTCGGTGCCGGCGCTGTATATCTCGAAATCTCCGCCGCCGAAGGCGCGCAAGAGTCCTTCGGCCATCTGCGAACGGGCGGAATTGCCGGTGCAGAGGAACAGGACGCGGATCGGGTAACGCATATCAACTCCTTGCCGGTCAGGGTAAAACCGGGGGCATCAATATATTCTCTTGACGATATATATGTCCATACGTATATTTAAAATTATGATTACCGCCGATGAATTCTTCCCCGCCCTGGCCGATCCGACGCGGCTGCGTTGTCTCTTGTTGCTCGCCGGCGAAGGTGAATTGTGCGTCTGCGAGCTCACTCACGCGCTGGATGAGTCGCAACCCAAGATCTCGCGCCATCTGGCGACGTTGCGCGAGGCCGGGATCGTCAGCGACCGGCGCGAGGGACTGTGGATCCACTATCGCATCAATCCGGATCTGCCAGGCTGGGCGCGTGAAATTCTGAGCACCGCGAGCCGGGCCAACGCCGCGGCCAAACCGTTCGCGCAGGACCGCAGGCGTCTGCGCGGCGCGCCGACCCGGCCGCCGGTGCGCTGTTGCGCCTGACGACCGGCGCCAGCCGACGTGAAGTCGATGGCAGGTTCGCTGGTTGAAGCAAACGCATGAACAGATCCATGACTCAGCCGTCAGCGATCCGTTCCGGGACCGAAAACCTGGCGACGGCGCTCAATCGCGATTGTCTCTGCGTGACCAGCGTCGGCTGCGCCGGAACGGAGCCGAAACCGCGCTCAAGCTCGACATCCGCAATTACGTCTACGACGGCGAAGTACAGCTCCTTGCCGCGCGGCTGTATCAGGGGCAGACGACCAACTTCCGCACCCCGGGCGGCGGTTTCGCGCCGGTGTTCTGCCCGTCGTCGGAAAGCAATCCGCCGGGAAACCCAGTCGCGTGCGGCGCGGGCAATGTCTGCAAATAAATCTTGATCATTCATACAGGAAATCGAATGTACAAACGCAAAGCAAGAATTCTGTTTCTGTGCACCGGCAACTCCTGCCGCTCGCAAATGGCCGAAGGCTGGGCCAATCATCTGGGCGGCGAATGGCTGGAGGCGACCTCGGCCGGCATCGAGGCGCACGGCAAGAACCCGCGCGCGATCGCGGTCATGCGCGAGTCCGGCGTGGACATCTCACGCCAGGAGTCCACGCGCGTGACGCCGGAGATGCTGGCGCAGGCCGATCTCGTCGTCACCGTGTGCGGTCATGCCGATGAGCACTGTCCGGTGCTGCCGCCCGGCGTGCAGAAAAAGCACTGGCCGCTGGAAGACCCCGCCAAGGCCACCGGGACGGAAGAGGAAATCATGGCCAAGTTCCGCGCCACGCGCGATGAGGTCAAAAGCCGTGTCGAGGGTTTGATCGGCGGATTAAAAATGCTGGCGCGCAGCGACAGCAAGGAGCCTGCATGAGCGCGCAATGCGAAGTCACCGGCAAGCGCGCTGCGGGAAATCCGATGGGGCTGTTCGAGCGCTATCTCACGGTGTGGGTGTTCCTGTGCATCGGCGCCGGAATACTGCTGGGTCACCTGTTCCCGGAACTGTTTCACGCGGTCGGGCGGCTCGAACTCGCGCGTGTCAACCTGCCGGTCGCATTGCTGATCTGGCTCATGATCGTGCCCATGCTGCTCAAGGTGGACTTCGGCGCGCTGCACCATCTGCGCGAGCACTGGCGCGGCATCGGCGTGACGCTGTTCATTAACTGGCTGATCAAACCGTTTTTCATGGCCCTGCTCGGATGGATTTTCATCCGTCATGTATTCGCGCCCTGGCTGCCGGCCGGTCAGATCGACGCCTACCTCGCGGGACTGATCCTGCTGGCCGCGGCGCCGTGCACGGCGATGGTGTTCGTGTGGAGCAACCTGAGCCGCGGGCACGCCAACTTCACGCTCACGCAGGTCGCGCTCAACGATACGATCATGGTCTTCGCGTTCGCGCCGATCGTGGGCCTGCTACTCGGGTTGTCCGCGATCAGCGTGCCCTGGAACACGCTGCTGCTGTCAGTGGCGCTGTATATTGTCATTCCGGTGGTGTTCAGCCAGCTGTGGCGCGGCTGGTTGCTGCGCCGCGGCGGCGACGCCGCGCTGCAACATGCGCTGCGCCGGCTGCATCCGGTTTCGCTCGTGGCGCTGCTGACGACGCTGGTCCTGCTCTTCGGTTTTCAGGGCGAACAGATTCTGCGCGCGCCGTTGATCATCGGAATGCTCGCGGTGCCGATCCTTATCCAGGTGTACTTCAATTCCGGTTTCGCCTACCTGCTCAACCGCCGTTTCAAAGTCGCCCATTGCGTCGCCGGGCCCTCGGCCCTGATCGGGGCCAGCAATTTCTTCGAACTCGCCGTCGCCGCCGCCATCAGCCTGTTCGGCTTCGAATCGGGCGCGGCGCTGGCCACCGTGGTCGGGGTGCTCATCGAGGTGCCGGTCATGCTTTCGGTGGTGAACATCGTCAACCGCAGCCGCGTCTGGTACGAGCGCAAATCGGGGATACCGACCTACGCCGAGTGCTGCCCGGTTCCGGCGGCGTCATCCGGCGGCTGACATATTCAGGGCGACGCCGGCCCGCAATACGCGCGAACCCCTGGATTTCGGCTGGTTTGCGACAGGCGATGCTGTCATACAACTGTCACATGGCCTTGTCATGATGCGCTCCGCATTCAACACTTCACGATTTTTCAATATTCGGAGACTTAACATCATGCACAGCTTATCCAGACATCTGAAAAACACGGCGGTAGCCGGCGCGGTGGCGCTCGGCATGATTGCCGGTCTTGCCCAGGCGGCCACGACCATCACCGGAGCCGGATCAACATTTGTGTATCCTATCCTTTCCAAGTGGTCGGCTGACTACGATAAAAAAACCGGCAGCAAGGTCAACTATCAGTCCATCGGCTCCGGCGGCGGTATCGCGCAGATCAAGGCCGCGACCGTACACTTCGGCGCGTCCGACAAACCGATGACCCCGGAAGAATTGAGCCAGGCCGGCCTGACCCAGTTCCCGGTGGTGATCGGCGGCGTCGTGCCGGTGGTCAATATCCCCGGCGTGGAGGCCGGCAAGCTGAAGCTGACGGGTCCGGTGCTGGCCGATATCTTTCTTGGAAAAATCACCAAGTGGAACGATCCGGCGATCACCGCGCTCAACCCCGACATCAAGCTCGACGACAGCCTGATCACGGTCGTGCACCGTTCCGATGGCTCCGGTACGACGTTCAACTGGGTGAATTATCTGTCCAAGGTCAGTGACGAATGGAAGACCAAGGTCGGCGAAGGCACCTCGGTACAGTGGCCGGCCGGTGTGGGCGGCAAGGGTAACGAGGGCGTGGCGGCTTACGTGAAGCAGATCAAGCATTCGATCGGTTACGTGGAACTGGCCTACGCGCTGCAGAACAAGATGGCCTACACCCAGGTCAAGAATCGCGACGGCAAGTTCATCGAGCCCAGCCTCGCGAGCTTCCAGGCAGCCGCGGCCAGCGCCGATTGGAGCAATGCCAAAGACTTCTACCTGGTCATCACCGACGCGCCAGGCGCCAAGTCCTGGCCGATCGCCGCTTCGGTCTTCGTACTAATGTACAAGGAACCGAAAGACGCGGCCGGCACCAAAGCAGCGCTCGACTTCTTCAAGTGGTCCCTCGAACACGGCCAAGCGCAGGCCAAGGCCCTGGACTACGTGCCGCTGCCGGACGCGCTCGTGAAGCAGATCGAGGCGCACTGGAAGGCCGAGATCAAGTAAGATATACACGTTTATTTCAGTATGTATTGACGGGGGGCTTTAGTGCCCCCCGTTCCTTTGCGAGAATGCTCACCCATATGAGCTCATCTGATCCTCTCGCCGTCAGCCATGGCACGACGGCGCCATCGCGCTGGCGCTCGGACGGGCGCGCCGACGGCATCTTCCGCTGGCTCGTAGCCGGCGCCGCGACCCTGGTGCTGGTCGTGCTCGGGGCGGCCGCGGCGGCCATGCTCTGGGGCGGGCGGCTTACGTTTGAAACCTTCGGCTGGCATTTCCTCTTCAGCAGCGAGTGGGACGCCGTCAACAAACAGTTCGGCGCCGTGGTGCCGATCTACGGGACCCTCGTCAGTTCGCTCATCGCCATGCTCATCGCGGTGCCGGTCAGTTTCGGCATCGCCTTGTTTCTCACCGAGGTGGCCCCCTACTGGCTGCGCACACCGATCGCGGCGGCGGTTGAGTTGCTGGCGGGCATCCCTTCGATCATCTACGGCATGTGGGGCCTGTTCATGTTCGTGCCGTTCATGGCCGCGCGCGTGCTGCCGTGGGTCAACCAGAATCTCGGCGGCGTGCCAGGCGTTGGCCCCCTGTTTCAGGGACCGCCGCTCGGCATCGGCATGCTGACCGCCGGCATCGTGCTCGGCATCATGGTGATCCCGTTCATCTCATCGGTGATGCGCGATGTTTTTCGCGCTGTTCCGGCGAGCCTCAAGGAATCGGCCTACGCCCTCGGCTCCACCAGTTGGGAGGTCGTCTGGAACGTGGTGCTTCCTTATACCCGCTCCGCCGTGGTTGGCGGCATCTTCCTCGGACTCGGCCGGGCGCTGGGAGAAACGATGGCGGTCACCTTCGTGCTCGGTAACTCCCATCAGCTGACCGCCTCGTTGCTGATGCCCGGCAACTCGATCGCCGCGACCATCGCCAATGAATTCACCGAGGCCGATTCGGATATCTACCTTTCCTCGCTGATCGCCCTGGGATTCCTGTTGTTCATCGTCACGTTCGTGGTGCTGGCGATCGCGCGCATCATGCTGCATAAACTGGCAGGCAAGGAAGGCAACACATGAACTCGCCACACCACTCCCGCTGGCTCTACGCTCGGCGTGTCGCCGCCAACGCGATCGCCAAATCGCTGGGCACCGTGGCGACGCTGTTCGGCCTTTTCTGGCTGATCTGGATCCTGTGGGTGACGCTGGAGCACGGTGCGGCGGCGCTCAAACCAGGCCTGTTCACGCAGATGACACCGCCGCCCGGCGAGGACGGCGGTCTGGCCAACGCCTTGTTCGGCAGCGTCATCATGAGCCTGTTGGCCATTCTGATCGGCGCCCCCATCGGCATCGCCGCCGGCACCTATCTCGCCGAATTCGCGCGGCGGCCGGCCTGGCGTGAAACGATTCGCTTTCTCAACGATATTCTGCTCTCGTCCCCATCCATCATTCTCGGGTTGTTCGTATACGAGTTGCTCGTGCGCCCGGCGGGACACTTCTCCGGCTGGGCCGGCGCGGTGGCGCTCGCCCTGATCGTACTGCCGGTGGTGGTGCGCACTACCGATGAAATGCTGCGTCTGGTGCCCAATGCCATGCGCGAAGCGGCCCTGTCGCTCGGCATTCCCCAGTGGAAGGTCACGGTCCAGGTGCTGTATCGCGCCGCCCTGCCCGGCATCGTCACGGGCGTGCTGCTGGCGCTGGCGCGCATCAGCGGCGAAACCGCGCCGCTGTTGTTCACCGCCCTCAACAATCAGTACTGGACGAACAACCTCAACGCCCCCACGGCCAGCATACCGGTCGTGATCTTTCAATACGCGATGAGCCCCTACGAGGCCTGGCACTCGCTGGCATGGGCGGGCGCCTTCGTGGTGACGATGCTGGTGCTGGTACTGAGCCTGGTATCACGCGCCATTCTTCTGCGGAACAGGATATCTCATGATTAATGACACAATTCCCCCGGTCGCGGAAACAGAACAGCTTATGAATGATGTAATGCCCCCAGTCGCCGACGCTGTTCTCTCCGGCACCGTCCCGGCGCCAATCAAGATCGGGGTACGCCATCTCGACTTTTTCTACAAGAGCTTTCACGCGCTCAAGGATATTAATCTGGAGGTTCCGGAAAAACGCGTCACGGCCATTATCGGCCCGTCGGGCTGCGGAAAATCCACGTTGCTGCGCGTATTCAACCGCATCTACGCTGTGTACCCCGGTTTGAAAGCGCAGGGTGAGGTCATCCTCGACGGCGAAAACATCCTCGATCCCCGTTATCCGCTGAATCGCCTGCGCAGCAAAGTCGGGATGGTGTTCCAGAAGCCGGTACCGTTCCCGATGTCGATCCATGACAACATCGCTTACGGCGTTCGTCACCACGAGACTCTCAATCGCGCCGAGATGGACGATCGCGTCGAGTGGGCATTGCAACAGGCGGCCCTGTGGGACGAGGTCAAGGACAAGCTGCGCCAAAGCGGCATGAGCCTGTCCGGCGGCCAGCAGCAGCGCTTGTGCATCGCCCGCGCCGTCGCCGTGAAACCGGAGGTAATGCTGCTCGATGAACCGGCCTCGGCGCTCGACCCGATCTCGACCCTGAAGATCGAGGAACTGATCTACGAACTCAAAAAGAACTATACTATCGTCATCGTTACCCACAACATGCAACAAGCCGCGCGCGTTTCCGATCTCACGGCCTTCATGTATATGGGTGAATTGGTGGAGTTCGGCGACACCAACACCATCTTCACCAACCCGTCCAAGAAACAGACGGAAGACTACATCACAGGACGCTACGGCTAGCGTGCCAACTCCGCGAGGAACCGCACCGATGGAACAGATTCACACGCACATCTCCCGCCAATTCAACACTGAACTCGAGGACATCCGTTCACGCGTGTTACAGATGGGCGGGCTCGTCGAGCAGCAGATCGAGCACGCCATGGACGCGCTCATCAAGGGCAACACGGCGGAGGGTGAGGCGGTCATCATGAACGACACCCAGGTCAACAAAATGGAGGTCGCCATCGACGAGGAATGCAGCCAGATCATCGCGCGGCGCCAGCCGGCGGCGAGCGACCTGCGGCTGGTGGTGGCCGTCATCAAAACCATCACCGATCTCGAGCGCATCGGCGACGAAGCCGAGAAAATCGCGCGCATGGCGGTGCGGCTGGCGGGCGAGGAACGTCCCAAGAATAATTACGCCGAGATCCAGGCGCTGGGCGGTTACGTGCGTCACATGCTGCACGACGCGCTCGACGCCTTCGCCCGTCTCGATATCGAGGCGGCGTTGCGCGTGGCGCGCGAGGACCAGAAGGTGGACCAGAAATACGAAGGCACCATGCGCCAGCTCATCACCTACATGATGGAAGACCCGCGCACGATCTCGCGCATGCTCAACGTCATCTGGGCGGCGCGGGCGCTCGAACGCATCGGCGACCATTCGCGCAACATCTGCGAATACATTATTTACCTGGTCAAGGGCAAGGACGTGCGCCATACCAGCCTGGACCAGGTGGAAAAGGAAATTCTGGGAAGGGCGAATCGCTGACGTTATCGGCGCGCTCCGGTCAACAGCGCCGGGTCGGCGCGACCGGAAGCGGCGTTGATTTACCGCAAGAATAACCGCCGGCTTGATTTCGCCCGCGCCGTCCCCATGTTTGCCCCGGACAGCGCCGTTTGATGTCGATACAATCCTCATCCAATCTTAAACACTATGGGCGTCCTTTCGATGCCCGCGGGAGACAATGTGGCCACCGTTGAAGTAACACAGGAAAATTTCCACCAAGTCGTAAGCGGAAACAGCATGGTGATCGTGGATTTCTGGGCGCCGTGGTGCGGACCGTGCCGTTCGTTCGCGCCGGCCTATGAAGCCGCGTCGGAAAAACATCCGGATGTCGTGTTCGCCAAGGTCAACACCGAAGAGCAGCAGGCCCTGGCCGGCTACTTCCAGATCCGTTCGATTCCCACCCTGATGATCTTCCGCGAGAAGATCATCATTTTCGCCCAGCCCGGCGCATTACCCGCTTCCGCCCTGGAACAGGTGATCGAGAAAGCCAAGGCGCTCGACATGGACGAGGTCCGGCGCGAGATCGAATCCCAGCAGGCGGCGCAGGCGCAGAAACCCGCCTGACCCGGTAAAATCCGGCGCCTTTCTGCCCGGAAAATCGCCGCGACAGGAGATGTCATATTTCTGTCATAATTTGACGTTAGCATGTAACCAATAATCCATCCCGTCCCTGTGCGGCGTTTGCCATGAGCACTGCCGAACTGATAATACCGCTGGAGCCCCTGAAGCAGCCTGAATTGTTCCTCAACCGGGAACTGAGCCTGCTCGAGTTCAACCGGCGCGTCCTCGAACAGTCGATGGACCCGACGGTACCGCTGCTCGAACGGTTGCGCTTTCTGTGCATCTCCAGCACCAACCTGGACGAGTTTTTCGAAATCCGCGTCGCGCGCCTGCAGGAACAGGTGGTCTCCGGCTCGGTCCAGGCCGGTCCCGACAACCTGTTGCCGCAGGACGTCCTGAAACAGATCAGCTCGGTCGCCCATCAGCAGGTCGGGGAACAATACCGCATCCTGAACGAGACCCTGATCCCGCTGCTGGAACGCGAGAAAATCCGGTTCGTACGGCGTACCGAATGGAACGCGGAGCAGGAAGCCTGGGTGCGGCATTACTTCGAACATGAACTGCTGCCGGTGCTGAGTCCGCTGGGACTCGACCCGTCGCATCCGTTCCCGCGCATCCTCAACAAGAGCCTCAACTTCATCGTCGCGCTCAAGGGCGTGGACGCCTTCGGCCGTCGCGGCGGCGTGGCCGTGGTGCAGGCGCCGCGCGCGCTGCCGCGCCTCATCCAGATGCCGAAGGAATGCGCGACCGGCCCGCACGATTTCGTGTTCCTGTCCTCGATCATCCATACCCACGTCAACGATCTGTTTCCGGGCATGGAGGTCAGCGGCTGTTACCAGTTCCGCGTCACGCGCAATTCCGAGTTGTTCGTCGACGAGGAAGAAATCGACGACCTGCTGCTCGCGGTCGAGGGCGAGTTGCACTCGCGCCGCTACGGCGACACGGTCCGGCTCGAGGTCGCCGACAACTGCCCGGAGGACATGGCGGGCTACTTGATAAACAAGTTCGACCTGACGCCCGATTTTCTGTTCCAGGTAAACGGGCCGGTCAACCTGAACCGCTTGCTCGAGATCTACGACAGGATCGACCGGCCGGATCTGAAGTTCCCGGCGTTTACGCCCAGCCTGCCGCGCCGGCTGACGCGCAACAAGAACCTGTTCGAGGTGATACGCCAGGGCGACATCCTGTTGCATCATCCCTTCGAATCGTTCGCCCCGGTCGTCGATTTCGTGCGCCAGGCGGCCGCCGACCCGCAGGTGCTCGCGATCAAACAGACGCTCTACCGGACCGGCACCAATTCAGCGCTGGTGGCGGCGCTGGTCGACGCCGCGCGCGCCGGCAAGGAAGTCACGGTGGTGATCGAACTGCGGGCGCGCTTTGACGAAGAGGCGAACATCAACCTCGCCACCGTGCTGCAGGAGGCCGGCGCGCACGTGGTCTACGGCGTCGTCGGCTACAAAACGCACGCCAAGATGATCCTGGTGGTGCGGCGCGAGCGCACGCGACTGCGGCATTACGTGCACCTCGGCACCGGCAATTATCATGACCGTACCGCGCGCCTGTACACGGATTTCGGCCTGCTCACCTGCGACGATGCGATCGGCGACGACGTGCACAAGCTGTTCCTGCAGCTCACCAGCATCGGCCGCTCCGGGAGGTTTCAGAAACTGCTGCAATCGCCATTGACCCTGCACAAGGGACTGTTGGAGCGCTTCTAGCTCGGGGCGAGTCAAGGGCGCGCCGGCAAACAGGCGCGCAGCCGCGCC
>DAIDLH010000112.1 GCA_027449605.1 Candidatus Muproteobacteria bacterium
AAAAGGGCAGAGTCTTTACTCCTTCCTCAAACAAAGAAAAGGAAGGAGGATGCTTGAGGATGAAGCCAGAGAAGTCTTCAAGCAGATCGTGCAGGGGGTTGACTACATTCATTCAATGAACGTTGCGCATAGGGATCTTAAGCCTGATAACATCCTCATTGAATAAAGGCCAGGAGTACCTGGTACATGTAACAAAGGATACAAGATCAAGATCATTGACTTTGGATTCAGTGTGTCTCTCCAGGACGGTAAGAAACTTAAGACCTTTTGCGGTACCCAAGGAACCCATGTCACCACGCTGCCGCATCACGATCGCCGTGCTTTTTCTCACCCTGCTCGCCGGCGCGCCCGTCGCGCGCGCCGAGACGCCCGCGGAAATCGCCGCGATCACCAACGCCGCGGAGCGCGGCAACCAGGGCGCGCAACTGCTGCTCGGACTGATTTACCGCGAAGGTCGCGGCGTGCCGCGCGACACGCGCATGGCGTTCACCTGGATCGATCGGTCGGCGCGCGAGCATCAGCCCTATGCCCAGTTCGTGCTCGGACAAATGTACGCCGCGGGCGAAGGCACGACGCGCGACATGAAACAGGCGCTCGAATGGTGGCGGAAGTCGGCGGAGCAGAATCAGGCGCAGGCGCAGCTGGCGCTGGGCGAAGCGTACTATTACGGAAAAGACGTCAAACAGGATTACCGCGAGGCCGAGCGCTGGCTGGCCCAAGCCGCCGACCAGGGCGTGGCGCAGGCGCAGTATCTGCTCGGCAAGATGTACCAGCAGGGTCACGGCGTGCCGCAGGACCTCGAGCGCGGCCGCGACTGGCTGTCGCGCGCCGCCGCGCAGGGCCACTCCGACGCGATCAAGCTGCTGCACTTCTTCGCCGACGTCGGCGGAGACACCATGGAGGTCTACGAGGCATCGCGCGAACAACTGAAAAAACGCGCCGAAGCGGGCGACGTGGAGGCGCAGTACCAGCTCGCGATCCGCTACGAAACCGGCGCCTGGGGCGTGCGCCGGCATCCCGAGCAGGCGCTGTACTGGTTCAACCAGGCGGCGGAAAAAGGTTACAAGCCGGCGATGCGGAGCCTCGCGGACATCTACGAGAAAGGACTGCTCGGCGTGAAGCCGGACCCGAAGCTCGCCGCCAGGTGGCGCGAGCGCGCGAAATAAAAAATGTAGGGTGGGCACCGCCCACCGTCAGACAGTCAGCCCGTAGGGCGGAATAGCGATGGCGTATTCCGCCGCATGCGGAAACCCATTCGGCGCAATACGGCTTCGCCTATTGCGCCCTACGCGAGAGTGGACTCTAGTCCTGCTGCGGCAGGTGATCGAGGTGCTTGAGCACCAGCAACACGCCGAAAGTCGAGATCACCATCCAGATCGAACCGAACACCCACAGCAGCAGCGGCACCGAAAAATAATAGGTGCGCATGCCGATGGTGTAGTAGGACGCCGCGCGGTTCAGGTGTACCGCCACCGTGGCCGGCGTGACGCCGTGGCTCTTGCCGCCGTTGTCGGGCGGGACGTTGATCAGAAAGCCGGCGTGATTGTAACCGCGCACCGCGAGCGAGAACGCGAAAAAGGCGATGAAGAAATCCACCAGGATCAGCATCAGCTTGAAGATCCAGATGCTCGACTCGTGCGTGCCGGTCAGGTTCAGGATGTGCAGCGTCGGGCCGATCTTGTCGGCGTTCGCGAGCATGTTCAGGATGCCGAGGATCAGGATGATCGCGGTCGAGGCCATGAGCGTGGCGGCCATGGTGGAGTTGCGGAGCGTCTGCACCGACACCACGTCCCAGCCCCTGTTCATGGCCTGTTCGACCCAGACGGTGCGCGCCAGCGCGTTCATGCCCTGGACCGTGCGCGTGGGGCTGCGGCGGCTGCTCCGCACCAGACGCCATTGATAACCGCCAAGAACGGCGGCGCAAAACAGGAAGATCGCGCCGTCGATGATGTAATTCCAGTAATAAGAAATCAGCGAGGTCATCGGGATCGGATTTGTTTTTGGAGTTGAAGCGAGCGGCATTTTAGCAAAATCGCCGCTGTTGCGCAGCCATTCCCGGTGACTGCGCGAAAACAATCCGCGGTTTTCATTTGCCGGAAATTCCCCTATGCTTGCCGCCCCACAAGGAACGCCGCCATGACCCTCGCTTCTCTGCGCCTTAACAAAAACGAAGAACGCCGCCTGCGCGCCGGCCATGTCTGGGTGTTCAGCAACGAGGTGGACACGAAGCTGACGCCGCTCACGCAATTCGAGCCCGGCCAGCCGGTGCTGATCGAGGCGGCCGGTGGGCAGGTGATCGGCGCCGGTTACGTCAACCCGCACGCGCTCATCTGCGCGCGGCTGGTGTCGCGCGATCCGAAATACACGCTCGACCAGTCGCTGCTCACGCACCGGCTGAACATCGCGCTGTCGCTGCGCGAACGTTTGTTCGACACTCCTTATTACCGTCTCGCCTTCGGCGACAGCGACGGTCTGCCGGGACTGGTGGTGGACCGCTACGGCGACGTCGCCGTGGTCCAGATCACCACCGCCGGGATGGAACGGCTGAAAAGCGAAATCGTCGCCGCGCTGCAAAAAGTCATCCGCCCCGCCGCGATCCTGTTTCGCAACGATACGTCCACGCGCGAGCTGGAAGGCCTGACGAGCTACGTCGAAACCGCGCTCGGTGAAATACCGGAATCCGTCACGCTCGAGGAAAACGGCGTGAAGTTCGCCGTGCCGCTGCTCACCGGCCAGAAAACCGGCTGGTTCTACGACCAGCGGTCGAACCGTGCGCGCTTCCGGCACTATATAAAGGGACAGCGCGTGCTGGACGTGTTCAGCTACCTCGGCGCCTGGGGCGTGCAGGCCGCGGCGGCCGGCGCCGAATCGGTGACCTGCGTCGACAGTTCACCCAAGGCGGTCGAAGCCATACGCGTCAATGCCGAACTGAACGGCGTGGCCGCCAAGGTCACGGCCGAACGCGAGGACGCCTTCGACCTGCTGCGGCGCTTGCGCGCGGCGCGCGAGCGCTTCGACGTGGTGGTGATCGACCCGCCTGCGTTCATCAAGCGCAAGAAGGACATCAAGGAAGGAACCCAGGCCTACCAACGATTGAATCAGATGGCGATGCAGGTGTTGTCGAAAGACGGCATCCTGGTTTCCAGCTCCTGTTCGTATCACCTGCACCGCGACGATTTGCGCGACATCCTGCTCAAGAGCAGCCGCCACATCGACCGGTTCCTCGAAATCGTCGAGGAAGGCCATCAGGGGCCGGATCACCCCATGCACCCGGCGATTCCGGAAACCGGCTACCTCAAGACCTTCTTCGCGCGCCTGCTGCCGAGCTGACCGCCGCCAATCGTCCGCACCGCGCGGTTTTCGTTCCTCGGCGCCACGGACAGCACATCCCTTTGCCGTGGTTTGACATGCGTCAAAGTGAGGAACCGCGAATTGCTTGACCATGATCGCCGGTCGAAATCTGTTTCATACCGGAGCGAAATACCATGTACAAACGCATCCTTGTCGCGGTGGACGGCAGCAAGACGGCCCAACTGGCCCTGGACGAGGCCGTCATGCTCGCAAAGCAATGGCAGGCGCAACTGCGCATCGTGCACGCCGTGGATATGGTTTCGCTCAGTTGGCCTGAAGTCGGATACGACGCCGCGGAGGTATACGAGAGTTTCCGCAAGGCTGGTCGCAAAGTCATCGAGAAAGCGGAAGAGTCGTGCCGCGCCGCGCACGTCACGGCGGAAACGAAACTGCTGGAGCTCGATAAACTCGCTCTCCATGTCGCCGATGCCGTCGTCGCCGAAGCCGACGCCTGGCCCGCCGACCTGATCGTGATCGGCAGCCACGGGCGACGCGGCGTGAGCCGGATGCTGCTCGGGAGCGTCGCGGAAGGCGTGGCGCGCATCGCCTCCAAACCGGTGCTGTTGATCCGCGGCTGAAAGGCATTCCGCACCAACGGCCGAACTGACCGCCATCGCCGGTTTGTATCCCTCGGCGCCGCAACCGGCGCATCCCCGCGCTGCTTCTCCTGTGCCGCGGTTTGTCGTGCATCAAATCGCCCCGTGAAGTGGCGGCATAGAATCGCGCCATGAAAATTCACCTCCTGACCCCGGACGAAGCGCTCGCGAGTCTCCGCACCCGTCGCGAAGGATTGTCCGCGGCGGAAGCCGAACGGAGGCTTCTGGAGTTCGGACCGAACCGCATCGAACGCGTGCGCCCGGAGCACGGCTGGCGGCGCCTGTTGCACGGCTTCACCCATTTCCTCGCGCTCATCCTCTGGCTGGCGGCGGCGCTCGCCTTCTTCGCCGAATACCGGGAACCCGGTCAGGGCATGGGCCTGCTCGGCGTGGCGATCCTCGGCGTGATCCTGATCAACGGGATTTTTTCCTTCTGGCAGGAACATCGCGCCGAACAGGCGCTCGCCGCGCTGCAACGGCTGTTGCCGCATCAGGTGAAAGTCACGCGCGAAAACACGCTGCACACGCTGCCGGCGGCCGGGCTCGTGCCCGGCGACGTGCTCTGGCTCGAAGCCGGCGATGACGTCCCCGCCGACTGCCGCGTGCTCGAAGCCTTCGGCGCACGCGTGGACAACGCCACCATCACCGGCGAATCCGTGCCGCTGCCGCGCGAGGCGCGGGCTTCCACCGCCGAGGAACTGCTGAACGCGCGCAACATTCTGCTCGCCGGCACGTCGCTCGTCGCCGGCGAAGCGCGCGCCGTGGTGTTCGCCACCGGCATGCACACCGAATTCGGCAGGATCGCGCGCCTCACCCAGACCACCGGCGCGGTGCTGTCGCCGCTGCAGCGAGAGATTGCGCGCCTGTCGCGCGTCATCGCGCTCATCGCCGCGGTGCTCGGCGCGTTGTTCTTTTTCATCGGCCATGGCCTCGGGCTTTCTTTCTGGGCCAGCCTGCTGTTCGCCATCGGCATCATCGTCGCCAACGTTCCCGAAGGCCTGCTGCCGACGGTGACCCTGGCGCTCGCCATGGCCAGCCAGCGCATGGCGCGGCGCAACGTGCTCATCCGCCACCTGCCCTCGGTCGAAACGCTCGGTTGCGCCACGGTCATCTGCACCGACAAGACCGGCACGCTGACCATGAACCGCATGGAAGTGAAGCAGTTGTACGCGGCCGGGCGTTACTGGGAAGGCGATACGAAGGAACTGGCGGAAATTCCAAAGCCATTCTTCGAGGTCGCGCTTCATTGCCATAGCCTCAAAACGGTCGGGGCGAACGAAACAAAACTTCTGGGCGATCCGATGGAAGTGGCGCTCGTGCGGCTGGCGCAACGCGCACAACCGCAAGCGACGAACTTTCCCAAACGCGATGAAATTCCGTTCGATTCCGAACGCCGCCGCCTATCCACCCTGTATGAAACCCGCGAAGGCCTGGTGCTCTACACCAAGGGCGCGCTCGAATCGGTGCTGCCTTTGTGCCGGCAGATACAGCGCGGCGCAAAACCTGAGCCGCTTACGCCCGAACTCGCGCAAACGTTTCTCGAGGCCGAAGAGACCATGGCCGGACAAGGCTTGCGCGTGCTGGCGCTCGCGTACCGGCCGGGCGCGACCGCGGGATCGCCGGAGGATCTCGAACGCGAGCTGATCCTGGTCGGGCTCGTGGGCTTCCGCGACCCGCCACGCCCGGAAGTGCCGCGGGCGGTGCGCGTCTGCCGCGAGGCCGGCATCCGCGTGATCATGGTCACGGGCGATCATCCGCACACGGCGCTTTCGATCGCGCGTGAAATCGGGCTGGTGCACGCACCCGAGGCCGTGGTCATCAACGGCGAACGGCTGCGGCGGATTACCGACGCCGAACTGCAACTGGCGCTGGATGCTCCGGAAGTGGTGTTCGCGCGCGTCAGCGCCGACCAGAAGCTCCGTATCGTGCAGGCCCTCAAGCGCAAGGGCGAGACCGTGGCCGCCACTGGCGACGGCGTGAACGACGCGCCGGCGCTGAAACAGGCCGACATCTGCATCGCCATGGGCGTGACCGGCACGGACGTGGCGCGCGAAGCGGCGCACATGGTACTGCTCGACGACAACTTCGCGAGCATCGTGGCCGCGGTCGAGGAAGGCCGCGCGGTGTACGACAACATCCGCAAGTTCCTGACCTATATTCTCACGTCCAACGTCCCCGAGATCGTCCCGTATCTCGCGTTCGTGCTGTTCCGGATTCCGCTGCCGCTCACCATCATCCAGATCCTGGCGGTGGATCTCGGCACCGACATGCTGCCGGCGCTCGCGCTCGGCGCGGAGCCGCCGGAGCCGGAAGTCATGCTGCGGCCGCCGCGCACACGCGATGAACGCCTGCTTTCGCGGTCGCTGCTGCTGCGCGCCTACGGCTGGCTCGGGATCATGGAGGCCATCGCCGCGATGGCGGCGTTTTTCTTCGTGCTGCGCGCGGCGGGCTGGAGTTACGGCGAGATGCCCGCCTCCGACAGCTCCCTGTATCTTCAAGCCACCACTGCCTGCCTTTCCGCCATCATCGTGATGCAGGTCGTAAATATATTTCTTTGTCGCAGCGAGCGCAGTTCGGCATTTACCCGAGGACCTTTTCTTAATCGCCTCATCCTGCCGGGTATCGCGGTCGAAATCGCGCTGATTCTGCTCATCGACTACACCCCTTGGGGAAACCGGCTGTTCGGTACCGCACCGATCCTATTGGATGTCTGGCTCCTTGTCTTGCCGTTCGCGCTCGCCATGCTGTTACTCGAAGAAATGCGCAAAGCGCTGGCGCGCCGCCCGTAAAGAAAAGATGCCGGCGGGGAGAAACCCGGAACAAGCCCCGGCCCGCCTGGGAGGCGGCGAAGGCTGGCAGAGCTAAGCCGCGAGCGAAGTCGTCGCGAAGCGCCGATGACTGGCTCCATGCAGTTGGGGCAAGGCGTGTAACGCCGAACCCCAACATCATCCACTTGCGTGTTGGCTGCGCTCACCCCAAGCTGCGTGGGTTTTATTCTCCAATTTGAGACAGGTTCCAGCGTGCCGTCCCAGAAGTAACCTTACTTGTGTAGCCTGGATGGAGCGCAGCGGAATCCAGGTTATCGACGAACTTCCCGGATTACGGCGCTGCGCGCCTTCATCCGGGCTGCATAAGAATTTGCAAGGTTATTTTCGGGACATCACACTAGGGCGGCCCGACGTTCAAAATCACCGGCCTGTGCAGCTTTTCGCGCAGGTCCGGTGGAATGATGGGTTGGGCGGCGTTCAAGGCCGAAGATCAGATGCGCTTGAATGCTGCATTCGCGTCGACCTGTTTGTATTCGATGAATTCGACCGGAGCCAGACAATTGGGATAGAGAATGCCGGCGAACTTTTTTACAGCGGCAGATTCTCCGTGGATACGGTTTGCCTCTGCATCCCGCCAGACGAAGATGTGCACGAAGCGAGTAGGACGTTCGGCGTCCTGCCATACCTCGTAGCGAAGAGAGCCCGGCTCATTCTCGCGGATATACGCCACAAACTCATGTATCGCAGCGAGGCACTGATCGAGTGCTTCCGGTCGAACCTCGTAGCGGGCAAGCTCGTGTATCTCGTTTGGGTTGCCTTGGATGTACGTCATATCAACCTCCCGGGATTGGTTGCGACACGACTGAATAGGGGACGATGTAAGCCGCCCGACGCTCGCGTTAACCGGCCGAGGGTCGCGCAGCGACCCGAAGGTCCGTGTTGAATGCGTGGTTCGGCTTCACCGTTTCAGCCCGTGGGCTCAAGCCGCCCGCTTATGCCTCTTTAGCCACTCCTTTAGCGCCGCATCCACGCGTGTTTGCCACCCCTCGCCGGTAGCGCGGAAGCGTTGAAGAACTTCACGCGAGAGCCGAATCGTGATGCGCTCTTTGGTCGGCGATCTTTGTGGCCCCCGGACTCCAACCTTGCGTCGAAGAGATTCGGGCAACGCCGTTCGTGCGGGACGAAACGTCTTTAAGTCCTTCGCGGTAAGCTCCCTCACCTCGCCTTTGGCGTTAGTCAGTGGTTTTTGCTTTGGCATATCGTTTCACCTCACGCGCGTTGGCTTTGCGGAAGCTGATTACGCGGATGCCATCCGGTATCTCAGTAAAGCAAAGCACATGAAGCCGAACCCCCAGCATGCCTATGGCAACGTAACGTGTTTCACCGTAGTCACGCCGTTCGTCGACGGCATAAAAAGCGCCCTCAAAATCGAACTCAGCGACAGCATCAAAAGTGAGACCGCGATTCCGGATGTTCTGTTCGTTCTTCGCTGGATCGTAAGTGATGCGCACAGCGTATTGTACATACAATAAGATACGGTTCCTAGTGGTGAGTTACCCGCCAGGCTGCCGCCCGTGAGGCCCAACGTTCGCGCTCAGTCGCGCGGCCACTGGTCGCGTCGATCTCGAGCGCGCAGTTAGACGTCACGCTGCCCAATCCAATTTCAGCCTCTTCTTCCCGCTCGCGCACTCTCTCAGGTAGAGATTGATGAGATTCTGATATGGGATTCCACTTCCGGCAGCCAGCGTCTTAAAATAATCGACCGTCTCCTTGTCTAGCCGAATCGTGACTTGTTGTTTCGCCTTGCGGATATACGGGTTTCGGATGGATTTGGAGAAATCATATTGCTTTTTCATGTTAACCACCTTGCGTATTCACGCTGTTCGGATCGATTCGCGCGCCTTGCGGAAATAATGCGCACTGTGTTTTCAGATTCACGGTAACAGTGACAGACTACCAACACCCTGAGATGAATGCTGAGTCCAAGCAGGATAAATCGGTCTTCATCTTTCGAGTGTTCCGGATCGGCAATGACCCGGGCCCCTTCATCGAGAAACGCAGTCTTGGCTTCGTCAAAGGAGACGCCATGTTTGCCCTGATTATTGATTTCTGCATAAATAATGTCCTATCCTCTGGACAGGAGGTGCCCCATGAGACCTGCCGGAAGCCCAGAGGAGTTGCAACGACGGCGCGAACGCGCCATCGCGCTGCTGAAAGAAGGTATCGCGCCCGTCGATGT
>DAIDLH010000113.1 GCA_027449605.1 Candidatus Muproteobacteria bacterium
CGGCCGACAGGCGCTCCACTTCCGCGCAGCCCTCGGCGTTGCCATCGTGGCGCCACAGGGCATCGATATCGAAGTGCTGCGCCATCACCTTGGCCAGTTCGTGGGTCGAACCGGTCACGATGTTCAGCGCGCCATCCGGCAGGTCGGATGTGTCGAGCACTTGATACAAGTCGGTTGCCGCCAGCGGATGCGCTTCGGACGGCATGGCGATCACCCGGTTGCCCATGGCCAGTGCCGGCGCCACTAGCGAAATGAAGCCGAGCAGCGGCGCCTCATTCGGGCACACAATGCCGATCACGCCGATGGGTTCGTTCAACGCCACCGTGATGCCGTGCATCGGCGGCTGGTGCGCCAGGCCGTCGTACTTGTCGGCCCAGGCGGCCCAGTAGAACAGGCGCTCGATCGAAGCCTGTACTTCGCGCTCCGGATTCTTCGCATTGGTCATTGCGCCAATGCGGGCAACGAATTCCCCGGCACGTGCGGCCAGGTTCTCGGCGATGTAGTACAGCACCTGCGCGCGATTGTGCGCGGTGGCGCGGCCCCAGCCGGCGGCCTTGTGCGCGGCTTCCACGGCGTTGCGGATGTCCTTGCGGTTGCCCTCGCCCACGTCGGCGATGAACTGGCCGGAGGCGCCGACGATCATGCGGCTGTAGCCGCCGTCCGGGCGCACCTGCTTGCCGCCGATGTACAGTTTGGCCGTGCGGTCGATTGCGAACGGATTGTCCTCGACCGGCCTGACCTTGCCCTTCACTTCGATCACAGGAGCGGCGGGACGCGCGTCCTCGGCCAGTGGGGTCAAATATTCGAGCATGCCTTCGCGGCCGCCCTCGCGGCCGAAACCCGACTCCTTGTAGCCGCCGAAGCCGCATGCGGCATCGAACTGGTTGGCGGTGTTGATCCACACGACACCGGCCTTGAGTTGCGGGGCCACGTCCAGCGCGAGGCTGATCGACTCGCTCCACACGCAAGCGGCTAAGCCGTAGACCGTGTTGTTTGCGAGCTGCACGGCCTCCACCGGCGTGCGGAAGCTCATCGCCACCAGCACCGGACCGAAGATTTCGATCTGCGCCACGGTCGCGGAAGTCGACGCGCCGGTGATCAAAGTCGGTGGGCACCAAGAGCCATCAGCCGGGCTCTCGCAAGCCGGCTGGTACACAGTGCAGCCTTCGTCACGCGCCCCATCGACCAGGCTGCGGATGCGCCGGAATTGCACGGGGTCGACCAGCGCGCCGATGTCCATCGACTTGTCGAGCGGGGAACCGAGCCGCAGGTTGTCCATGCGCGCCTTCAATTTGGCAAGGAAGCGCCGTTCCACGGACTCTTGCACCAGTAGGCGCGAACCCGCGCAGCAGACCTCGCCCTGGTTGAGCCAGATCGAATCGACGAGACCTTCGACCGCTGCATCCAAGTCGGCGTCTTCGAACACGATGTACGGCGATTTGCCGCCCAGTTCCAGCGACAGCTTCTTGCCGCTGCCCGCGGTGGCCTTGCGGATGATGCGGCCGACTTCGGTCGAACCGGTGAAAGCCAGCTTGTCGATGCCCGGATGGTTGACGATGGCTTCGCCAACGCGGCCGTCGCCGGTGACGATGTTGACCACGCCAGGCGGTACGCCGGCGCGCTGGCACATTTCGGCGAACAACAGCGCGGTCAGCGGAGTGAATTCGGCTGGTTTGAAGACGATGGCGTTACCGGCCGCCATGGCCGGCGCGATTTTCCAGGCCAGCATCAGCAGCGGGAAGTTCCACGGCACGATCTGGCCGACCACGCCGACAGCGCGGTAGTCCGCGAATTCTTCGCTTTGCAGTTCGGCCCAGCCGGCGTGGTGGTAGAAGTGGCGCGCGGCCAGCGGCAGATCGGCATCGCGCGTCTCGCGGATGGTTTTGCCGTTGTCCAGGGTTTCGAGCACGGCGAACAGGCGCGAGTACTTTTGCAGCAGGCGCGCCAGCGCATACAGGATTTTGGCGCGGCCATGGCCGCCGCGGGCTGCCCAGCCCGGCTGCGCGCGGCGGGCGGCTTCCACGGCGCGGTTCACATCGTCGCCCGTACCTTGGGTGATCTGGGCCAGCTCTTTGCCGGTCGCGGGATTGTTGGTGGCGAAGGTCTCGCCCGGCGTGCTCCATGCGTTGTCGATGAACAGACCGAAGCGGCGCTGATGCCCGTCCAGCCATGCGTTGGCTTCTTTGCTGCTCTCCGGAGAGGGGCCGTAGTCCATGGTCTTGAGGATCTCTTGAATAGTAGGCATGACGATTCCAGGCGGTTAGGGTTGTGCGTGGCGATAAGCCGCCGAGTAGCCACCGGTGACGTAGTGTTCGATCTGGCGTTCGATGTCGGTCAGCAGGCTCGATGCGCCGATGCGGAACAGATGCGGTTCCAGCCACTCGTTGCCCAGTTCTTCCTTCATCACGGTCAGGTATTGAATCGCGCTTTTCGCGCTCGAGATGCCACCGGCCGGCTTGAAGCCGACCTTGAAGCCGGTTTTCTCGTGGTATTCGCGGATCGCGCGCACCATGGTCAGCGCCACGGGAATCGTCGCGTTCACGCCTTCCTTGCCGGTCGAGGTCTTGATGAAATCAGCGCCGGCCATCATGCATACCCACGAGGCCTTGGCTACGTTTTCGAGCGTGAACAGATCGCCGGTGGCGAGGATCGCCTTCACGCGCACATCGCCGCACGCTTTGCGGTAGGCGAGCATTTCGTCGTACAGCGCCTGCCAGTTGCCGGTCAAGACGTGCTGACGGGTGATGACGATGTCGATTTCCGTCGCACCGGCGGCCACGGATAGCTCGATCTCGCGCACCTTGGTTTCCATGCTGGACAGACCCGCCGGGAACGCGGTGGATACGGCCGCGATGGGAATGCGGCCGTTGATGATCTTCGCGGCCGGGGCGATCATCTCGTGATACACGCAGATCGCGCCAGTGGTCAGGCCTTCCACGCCCAGCGACAGCACGAGGTCTGTACGCAGCGGGCGCAACGCCTTCATGCACAGACGCTCGACGCGGCCCGGCGTGTCGTCGCCGGCCAGCGTGGTCAGGTCGATGCAGCGGATCGCCTTCACCAGCCATGCGGCCTGGTATTCCTTCTTCGGTTTACGGCGCGCCGTGAGCGACGCCGTGCGGCGATCGGCGGCATTGCGGTTCACCTTGATCTGGTTGACCCAGCCCAGGTCGAGGCCAACCGCCGCGTTGCGTTTGAAATCGACTGGACGGGTCATAACAGACTGGTTCCGTTGCAGAGGGGTTTGACGCCGAGGTGCTTGGCCAGCGTGGCGCCGATGTCGGAGAAGGTATCAGCCACCGCCAGCGCGCCCGGTTTCACGCCCGAGCCGAAAAACAGCATTGGAATGTGTTCGCGCGTGTGGTCAGAGCCGCCCCAGCTCGGGTCGCAACCATGGTCGGCAGTGATCACGGCCAGGTCGCCCTCCTTCATGCGGGCGAAGAACTCCGGAAGGCGTGCGTCCATCTCCTGTAGCGCGTTGTAGTAGCCGGGGATGTCGCGGCGGTGGCCGAATGCCTGGTCGAAATCGACGAAGTTCACGAAGGTCAGCGAATGGTCGCCGGCGGCGTTGGCCGCTTCCAGCAGGCGCGCGAACAAGGCCATGTTGTCCGGGCCCATGAGCCTGCGCGTGACACCCTGGCCTGCAAAGATGTCGCTGACCTTGCCAAGTGCGACTACCTCGCCGCCTGCTTCCTTCACGTGGTCGAGCAGCGTGGGGCTCGGCGGAGCGACGGCGTAGTCGTGGCGGTTGGTGGTGCGCTTGTAGTTGCCGTCCGCACCGACAAACGGACGCGCAATCACGCGACCGATGTTGTACGGCTTGACCCGTTCGAAGGCCAGTTCGCACAGTTCGTACAGGCGCTCCAGGCCGAAGTGTTCTTCGTGCGCGGCGATTTGCAGCACGGAGTCGGCTGAGGTGTACAGGATCGGCTTGCCGGAGCTCACATGCTCGTCGCCAAGACGATTGATGATCTCGGTGCCGGACGCGTGGCAGTTGCCGAGGAAGCCGGGCACGTCGAAGCGCGCCTGCAGCGCATCGGTCAGCTCCTGCGGGAAGGACGGCACGGTCTTCGGGAAGTAACCCCAGTCGAAGGTCACCGGGACGCCGGCGATCTCCCAGTGGCCGGACTGCGTGTCCTTGCCGGTCGACCGTTCGCGTGCGACGCCGTAGGCGCCAGTGAAGCCGTCGCGCTGGCGGAAACCGTGCGCCCAGCGGCCGGTC
>DAIDLH010000114.1 GCA_027449605.1 Candidatus Muproteobacteria bacterium
GAAGTACTTCAGAGGCCGAGATTCCATGTGTTACCATTGCCGATTATGCGCCCTTAGCTCAGCTGGATAGAGCGTCAGCCTCCGACGCTGAAGGTCAGAGGTTCGAATCCTCTAGGGCGCGCCATCAAAGCAAAAAAAGCCCCCACATGGGGGCTTTTTTGCGTTGGGTTGCGGTCATTTAGATGGGTTTCGAACCTCTGACCGAATCATAAAATCCAGAGGTTCGAAAAATTCGTCAGGAACGAATTTTGACGGCCGAAGGCCGGCCCGAGCGACAGCGGGGGCGAGCAATCCGAATAGGGCGCCACATTCACGTCTTAGTGTGCCGCGGTTGCGCCAGATGGATCGCGCGCCCGGCCACGGCCAGCGCCGATTCGTGCAGCGCCTCGGACAGCGTCGGGTGGGCGAACATGGTGAGCATGATGTCCTCGCTCGAGGCGCCGAACGACATGGCGAGCCCGGCGGCGGCGATCAGCTCGGAACACACCGGGCCGACCATGTGCACGCCGCGCACGCGGTCGGTGCGCGCGTCGGCGAGCATCTTGACGAAACCGGACGCCGCGCCCATGGCCTTGGCGCGGCCGTTGGCGGCGAACGGAAAAACCCCGGCGCGATACGGTTCGCCCGCGCTTTTCAGCGCCTGTTCGGTCTTGCCGATCCAGGCGATCTCGGGCTGGGTGTAGATGACCGACGGCACCAGGTCGTAATCCACCGCGCTGGCGTGGCCGGCGATGCGCTCGGCCACCATGACCCCTTCCTCCATGCCCTTGTGCGCCAGCATCGGCCCGCGCACCACGTCGCCCACGGCATGTACGTTGGGCAGATTCGTGCGGCAGTGTTCGTCCACGTGCACGAAACCCCACTCGTCGAGCAGCAGTCCGGTTTCGTTGGCATACAGGCCGTCGGTGTTGGGCCGGCGGCCGACCGCCACGATCAGGCGCTCCACGCTTTCCTCGTGCCCGGCATTTTCCTTCTGATAGCGAACCGTGACCGCGTTCTTTTCCTGGCGGGTGTCGAGCACGCGCGCGCCGAGCCGAATGTCGAGCCCCTGGGCGGTGAACTGCTTGAACGCCTCGCGCGCCACCTGTTCGTCGGCCATGGCCAGGAAATTCTCCTGCGCCTCGAGCAGCACCACCTCGCTGCCGAGCCGCCGCCACACGCTGCCGAGCTCGAGGCCGACGACGCCGGCGCCGATGATGCCGATCCGCCGCGGCACTTCCGCGAACGCCAGCGCGTCCAGCGAATCCACGATCCGCTGCCCGTCGAACGGGGCATTCTTGAGATTCACCGGCGTCGAGCCGCTCGCCAGGATCACGTGTTCGGCTTCGAGTTTTTGCGCGGACTTTCCCGAAATCTCCACGACGTTCTTCGGCTGCAGCTTCCCGCGTCCGGGAATCCAGGTCACGCCGTTGGCCTTGAACAGCGTGGCGATGCCGCGCGTGAGCTCGGACACGACCTTGTCCTTGTGCGCCATCATGGCCGCCAGGTCGAGGCTGAGCCCCTTGAACTGGAGGCCGTGCACAGGACCGTGGTCGCGCACCTGCGCATAAAGTTCGGAGGTCTCGAGCAGCGCCTTGGAGGGAATGCAGCCGGCGTTGAGACAGGTGCCGCCGAGCGCGGGACCGCCCTGGGCGTCGCGCCAGTCGTCGACGCAGGCGACCTTCAGACCGAGCTGCGCCGCGCGGATCGCCGCGGTGTAACCCGCCGGTCCGGCGCCGATCACCACCACGTCGAAACGTTCGCTCATGGTCACACTTCCAGCAGCAGTCGCGCCGGGTCTTCGAGCAGTTCCTTGATCATCACCAGGAACTGCACCGCCTCGCGTCCGTCGATCAGGCGATGATCGTAGGACAGCGCCAGGTACATGACCGGCCGGATCACGACTTGGCCCTTTTCCGCCACCGGCCGTTCCTGGATCTTGTGCATGCCGAGGATCGCCGCCTGCGGCGGGTTCAGGATCGGCGTCGACAGCAGCGAACCGAACACGCCGCCGTTGGTGATGGTGAACGTGCCGCCGGTGATCTCCTCGAGCGTGAGCCGCCCGTTCTGGGCGCGCTCGCCGAAATCCTTGATGCCGGATTCGATCTCGGCCATGGACAGCCGGTCGGCGTCGCGCAGCACCGGCACCACCAGCCCGCGCGGCGTGCCGACCGCGATGCCGATGTCGTAGAAACCGTGATACACGATGTCGCCGCCGTCGATCGATGCATTCACCTCGGGGAAATGTCGCAGCGCCTCGACCGCGGCCTTGACGAAAAACGACATGAAACCGAGACGCACGCCGTGCTCTTTTTCGAAGCGCTCGCGGTGGCGCGCGCGCAGCTCCATCACCGGCTGCATGTTCACCTCGTTGAACGTGGTCAGGATCGCCGCGGTATGCTGCGCCTCGACCAGGCGTTCGGCGACGCGCGCGCGCAGCCGCGTCATCGGCACGCGCTTCTCGGGGCGCTCGCCGGAAGCCGTGATCGGGGCCGGCGCCGGTTTCGCGGCAGGAATGGAAACCGGTTTCGGCTGTGCCGCGGCCGCTGCCGGGACGGTTTCGTTGATATCGAGCTGCCGCTGCACGTCTTCCTTGAGCACGCGCCCGCCGCGACCGCTGCCCGCGATCTGGCGCGCGTCGAGTCCGTGCTGTTCCATCATGCGTTTCGCCGCCGGCATGGCGGTCGCGGCCTGGGGCGCGGTTTCAGAAACCGCCGGAGCCGGCTTCGGCGCCGCCTTGGCGGATTGATCCAGATGTCCGACGACTTGGCCGGATTTCACCACGGCCCCGACCGGCATGGTGATTTCCGTGAGCGTCCCGTCCACCGGGGCCGGAACCTCGAAAACCACCTTGTCGGTTTCGATCTCGGCCAGCAGTTCGCCGCGCCTGACCGCTTCGCCGGGCCGCTTGTGCCAGGTGAGCAGGGTTCCTTCCGTGACCGATTCCGGAAAAACCGGAACCGTGATGTCAGTGCTCATGACTCTCCTTGCTTGAATCGCCCGGCACCGCTCCCAATGCCTGGTCGAGCAGACCGTGCAACTGGCTGATGTGCAGCGGATAGCTGCCCACCGCCGGCGCGGCCGAGGTCGGGCGGCCGGTATATTCGAGCGTGGCGCCTTCCGGGATCGTGCGCCGCAGGCGATGCTGCGTCTGGTACCAGGCGCCCTTGTTGCGCGTCTCTTCCTGGCACCAGATGAAACGGCGCGCCGCGGGATAACGTTTCAGCTCCTGCCGCAATTCCTCTTCCGGGAACGGATACAGCTGCTCCAGGCGCAGGATCGCGACGTCGCGCCGACCGAGCTTCTGGCGCCGCTCGATGAGATCATAATAGACCTTGCCGCTGCACAGCACGACATCCTTCACCACGGCATCGTCGAGCTTCTCGGTCTCGAACAACAACGGCCGGAAGCGGCCGAGCGTCAGGTCCTCGAGGCTGCTCACCGACAACCGGTGGCGCAGCAGGCTCTTCGGCGTCATGACCACCAGCGGCTTGCGGCACGGCCACAGCATCTGGCGGCGCAACAGATGAAACAGCTGCGCCGGCGTCGTCGGCACGCACACGAACATGTTCTGCTGCGCGCACAGCTGGAGATAGCGTTCGAGCCGCGCCGAGGAATGTTCCGGACCCTGGCCTTCGTAGCCGTGCGGCAGGAACAGCGTGAGCCCGCACAACCGGTTCCATTTCTGCTCGCCCGAGGAGATGAACTGGTCGATCACCACCTGCGCGTTGTTGGCGAAATCGCCGAACTGCGCCTCCCAGATGACGAGCGTTTTGGGATCGGCCGTGGCGTAACCGTACTCGAAAGCGAGCACGGCTTCCTCCGACAGCGGCGAGTTGATGACGATGAAGTTCGGCTGGTTTTCGTAAAGGTTGCGCAGCGGCAGATAGCCCGTGCCGTCCTTCTGGTTGACCAGCACCGCATGGCGGTGAAAGAACGTGCCGCGGCCCGAATCCTGTCCCGAAACGCGCACGCCGTAGCCGTCCTTGAGCAGCGTGGCGTAGGCAATGTTCTCGGCGAAGCCCCAGTCGAGCGGCATGGCGCCGGCCGCCATCTTGCGCCGCGCCTCGTAAATCTTGACCACCTGCGGGTGCAGTTCGAGTCCGTCCGGCACGTGCAGCATCCGCTCGGTAAGACCCCGGATCGTATCGAGGGTCACGCGCGTGTCGGTACCGGGCTCGCAACGCCCCTCGACGTAGGGGCTCCAGTCGGTGCCGTAGGCGTATCCGGCCTTTTCCTTTGGCAGTATCCGTGGCGCGACACAGACGCCGGACTCCAGTTGCTGCTGATATTCCTGTCCCACGACCGCGGCCTCGTCGGCGCCGGTCACCCGCGCCTGCGAAAGCCGCTGCGCGTAAAGCGCGCGCGTGGTCGGCAGTTCGCGGATGCGCCGGTACATGAGCGGCTGCGTCACCGTCGGCTCGTCGGCTTCGGAGTGGCCGTGGCGGCGGTAGCAGTACAGATCGATCACCACGTCCTTGTGGAACGTCATGCGATAGTCGAACGCGATCTGGGTGACGAACAGCACCGCCTCGGGATCGTCGCCGTTGACGTGGAAGATCGGCGCGCCGACGACCTTGGCGATGTCGCTGCAGTAGAGCGTGGAACGCGCGTCCTGCTGGTGGCTGGTGGTGAAACCGATCTGGTTGTTGAGCACGATGTGCACCGTGCCCTTGGTCGAGTAGCCGCGCGATTGCGACATGTTGAAGGTTTCCATCACCACGCCCTGGCCGGCGAACGCGGCGTCGCCGTGGATCACCACCGGCAGCACGCGGTTGCCGAGCCGGTCGTGACGCCGTTCCTGGCGCGCGCGCACCGATCCCTGCACCACCGGCCCGACGATTTCGAGATGCGACGGATTGAACGCGAGCGCCACGTGCACCGGGCCGCCGGCGGTGCCCACGTCCGAGGAAAAACCCTGATGATATTTCACGTCGCCGGTGCCGCTGTACTGGGCCTTGCCCTCGAACTCGCGGAACATGTCCGCCGGACTCTTGCCCAGAATATTGACGAGCACGTTCAGGCGCCCGCGATGCGCCATGCCGATAACGATTTCCTTCGTGCCCATACTGCCGGCGCGCTGGATCAATTCGTCCAGCATCGGGATCAGGCTCTCGGCGCCTTCGAGCGAAAAACGTTTCTGCCCCACGTACTTGGTATGCAGAAAATGCTCCAGCCCCTCGGCCGCGGTCAGCCGTCCGAGCAGGTTGCGCCGCACTTCGGGCGGATAGTCGGGCACGCCGTGCACGCTCTCGAAGCTGCTTTGCAGCCAGCGCTTCTCGGCGGTATCGGTGATGTGCATGTATTCGGCGCCGATGCTGCCGGCATAGGTGGCGCGCAACTGGGCGAGGATTTCGCGCAAGCTCGCCTGACGCGGCCCCACCAGCGAGCCGGTTTCGAACACCGAGTCGAGATCGGACTCGCTCAGGCCGTAATGGTGCAAATCGAGTTCGGGAATTTCCGGCGCTTCGCGCCGCCCGAGCGGATCGAGCCGGGCGACCTGGTGCGCGCGAAAACGGTAGGCATTGATGAGCTGGAGCACCTTGACCTGCTGCTGCGCCGACTCGACCGGCGGCGCGGCGCGGTCCGGGGTCGTCACCGTCGCGGGCCGCGCCTGGTGCGCGAGACGCCGGAACTCGTCGCGGATCTCGGCGTGCGGAATGTCGCGGGCCTGGCCGTTCACGCGCGGCAGGGATTCGAAATACTGCCGCCACGCCGCGGAAACGGAGCCGGGGTCGCGCAGATACTGTTCGTAGAGATCCTCGAGGTAGGCGGCGTTGCCGGCCGCGAGCGGCGACGAACGCCACAGGGCGCTCAGGCTGCTTTCATCGGAGGTCGGGTTTGTTCGCTTTCTGTCCATGACCGAGCGAAATGGCGGGGCAACCGGATGTGCCGCTTGCTCAAATCTATATTAGCAGGTCTGTCCACCCCGCCGTGGCCGGGGAGCGCCGCGAACGGCCAATAGCCCCGGAGAACCTGGGATGAAATCTTCGGGGTTAACCTTCGGCATGGCCCGGAATATCAGTGCTTGGCGGCCCTGGTTTTGCGTTCCCGGGCGGCCTTGACGATCAGCTGATCCAGCAGCTTGAACATCTTTTCTTCACCGCCGGCCATGGCGGCGGTGGTGAGATATCTTCCATCCACCACCACGGTGGGAACGGAATTGATGTTGAGGTCCTGGTTGATCTGCTTGGCCTTCTCGAGCTTCAGGCGCACGCCGAAGGAATCGAAGGCCTCGGTGAATTTCTTGCGGTCGATGCCGTGGCTGGCGGCGAAGTCGGCGATGCCCGGTTCGTCATTGGGCTTGCCTTGATGATCCTGCACCGTCTTGAAGAAGGCCCCGTGCAGCTTTTCCAGGGCGCCGAGCGCCTCGAAGGTGTAATAGGCCTGGGCATGAATCTGCCAGTGCGGCGCCGCGGTCGCGGGCGTTCGCACGAACCGGGCATTTTTGGGAAGCTTCTTCAGCCACTGCGTCAGGCCCGGCTCCAGCACGTAGCAATGCGGACAGCCGTACCAGAAAATCTCGCGCACCTCGATCTTGTCGCCGGTTTCGACCGCGGTCGGAAACGGCACTTCCATGTACTGCCGGCCTTCGGTGAACTCGGCCCGGGCCAGGACCGGAAACAGCATCAACAGCATCAACCATCCGCCAATCAATCGTTGCATTGCGTTTCTCCGTCAGGTTCTGTTTTCTGCGTTGCGTAAAAATATCCGCGCCGGTCAGGCGCGCAGGCGTTCGAGCAGGCGCGCATGGATATTGCCGAAGCCGCCGTTGCTCATGATCAGCACGTGATCCTGCGGCTTCGCCTCCCGCGCCAGCGCCGCGATGATCTCGTCCACGCTCGCGTAGGCCTGTCCGCAGCCGCCGAGCGCGCCGGTCACCCGTTCCAGGTTCCAGTTCAGGTCGCCGGGCTTGAGCATCAGCACCCGATCCGCCTGCACGAGCGAGGCGGCCAGGGTATCGCGGTGCACGCCCATGCGCATGGTGTTGGAGCGCATTTCCAGCACCGCCAGAATCCGCTGGTTGCCGACCCGCGCGCGCAGCGCCTGCAGCGTCGCGGCGATCGCCGTCGGGTGATGCGCGAAGTCGTCGTACACGGTGATGTCGCGCACCGCACCGCGCGTTTCCAGCCGGCGCTTGACGTTGCGGAACTTGCCCAGCGCCGCCAGCGCCGTTTTCACCGGCACCCCGGCGTGGCGCGCCGCGGCGATGGCCGCCAGGGCATTGCTCACGTTGTGCTGCCCGAGCAATTCCCACGTCACGTCGCCCTGATTCTGTCCGTTGAACAGCACCTGGAAACGGCTCGCCTCGTTGTTGCGCGGCACGGCTTGCCAGCCTTCCGCGGCATCGAAATGCTCCACCTTGGTCCAGCAGCCCATGGACAGTACTTGTGACAGGTTTTCGTCCCGGCCGTTCACCACCAGCAGTCCCGACGCCGGCACGGTGCGCACGAAGTGATGAAACTGACGCGCGATCGCGGCCAGGTCGGGGAAGATGTCGGCGTGATCGTATTCGAGATTGTTCAGGATCGCGGTGCGCGGACGGTAATGGACGAACTTCGAGCGCTTGTCGAAAAACGCCGTGTCGTATTCATCCGCCTCGATGACGAAAAACGGGTCGCTGCCGAGACGCGCCGACACGCCGAAGTTCTCCGGCACGCCGCCGATCAGGAAACCGGGCTTGAGCCCGGCGTGCTCCAGTATCCAGGCGAGCATGCCCGCGGTCGTGGTTTTGCCGTGCGGCCCGGCCACGGCGAGCGTCCAGCGTCCCTGCAGCACGTTCTCGGCGAGCCACTGCGCGCCGGAGGTGTAACGCAAGCCGCGGTCCAGTACCGCTTCCACGAGGGCATTGCCGCGCGACAACGCGTTGCCGACGATCACCAGGTCGGGTTTGCTGCCGTCGAGATGCGCCGGGTCGTAGCCTTCCAGCAACCGGATCCCCTGGGCCTCGAGCTGCGTGCTCATGGGCGGATAAACGCCGGCGTCCGAACCGGACACCTCGTGGCCCTGGTCGCGTGCGAGCAGCGCCACGCCGCCCATGAAGGTTCCGCCGATACCGAGAATATGAATGCGCATAAATAATGAAACCTGCTTCGCTCCGCTACGTTCGTCTTGCCATGATCAATTCGCCACCGGTGCGGGACTCACGAACAAGCCGGTCACGCCCAGGGACAGGATCAAGTACAAAAAACTCGCCGCCACGGCCGCCGGCAAGGCAATCGAGAGAGCGTGCCGCAGCACGTGGCCGAAGACCAAGATATACCACACGAGAAACGGCGCCGAGACCCATTCCGCCGGGAACCGCTCCCCGGCCAGACCGGCGGTCGCCCAGGCCAGCAGCGAAATCAGCGCGCCGCAGCCCGCCAGCGCCGTGAGCGTCTGCGGCAGACGATTTTCCACCTGGCGCCACCGCAGCGCCAGATGCACCGCCGCCACGAGCAGCAGCGTGTCCACGGCCGCCGCCAGCAGGGCGCTGTCGACCGACAGCATATCGAGCACGCTGACCACGTCCGCCAGCGCGTAGGCGATGAGCGCGGAAAACATCATGACGCGGGAGGTCGGCAGGTCCTGCGGATCGGCGCGCAGCAGACAAATACCCAAAAAAGTTTTCAACGGCATGGTTTTGAAAAATCGACCGTCAGTTGTCGCCCGTCACGCGGGTGATGCACCAGCGGCCCTGGTCGTCTTTATCGAGCTGAACCTGGACGCGCACGTCATTGTTGAGGGGCGTGTCTGGCTGCAGATAGCTGGCCTGGACCGTGATGACGCGTCGCGTGTCGGTGACGCGCCTTGCCCCGGTTTGAGCGAATTTCAGCGTCACTCCCTGAGCCTGCCTGGCGCGCAGAAAATCCAGCGTCACGCGGATGGACAATCCGTCAAGCAGCTCCTCGGGATTCCGGTCGGGCGCCAGCCGGGCGATGTCGCGCAGCTGTTGCGTATCGGCCGGCGCCGTCACCAGCGTTTCGACGAAGTCCAGCGCACGGCGTTCGGGAGCATTCCAGAACGATTCGCAGCCGGCCAGCCCTAACAGCAAGAGCACGCCGGCGTACCTCGCTGCCTTCCTGCCGTACGCCCGGTATCCGCGCTGATCCATGGAGCTAATCATAAACCAAAATCATGGCTTGCCCGCAGTTGGGGATCGCACGGGAAATGCCTACACTGCATTTATGATAATAACAAGACCGACGACAGAGCAGGGCTTATGACCGAACCGGTGATTCAGGACCCGACCGCGCTCGCGCGACTGTGCCAACCGTTGCGCGGCCAGCCGTGGCTGGCGCTGGACACGGAATTCATGCGCACGCGCACGTACTACGCGCGCCTGTGCCTGGTGCAGGTCGCCACGCCGGATGCAATCGCCTGCGTCGACACGCTGGCGCTGCCGACGATCGAACCGCTGCTCGACGTGATTTATTCGCCGGACGTGATCAAGGTCATCCACTCCGCGCGCCAGGACCTGGAGGTGCTCGCCGACATTCGCGGCGCGCCGCCGACGCCGGTGTTCGACACCCAGATCGCCGCCTCGCTGTGCGGTTACGACGATCAGATCGGTTACGGCGCGCTGGTGGAATCCGTCACCGGGCACAGGCTCCCCAAACTGCACACCCGCGCCGACTGGGAAACGCGCCCGCTGCCCGCGGAGCAATTGCACTACGCCGAAGACGACGTGCGCTACCTGCGCGACGTGTACACGTTCCTGGCGCGGAAACTCGAATCGCTCGGACGCATGGAGTGGCTCGCCGAGGAATGCGCCGCGCTCACCGATCCCGCGCTGTACCGCAACGACCCGCGCGAGGCGTTTCGCCGCCTGAAGCAGGGCCATCACCTGCCGCCGGCGGGACAAATGGTTTTGCGCGAACTCGCGGCGTGGCGCGAAATCACCGCGCAGCGGCACAATCTGCCGCGCGGCTGGGTGGCGTCCGACGCCGCGCTGGTCGAAACCGCCCTGGCCGCGCCGCAGACCGTGGAGGCGCTCGGCGCGATCGCCGGCATGGGTGGGGCGCCGTCGCGCAAATGGGGCGATGACATCATCGAGGCGGTGCGCCGCGGACAGGCCGCCGCGCCCGAGCGCCTGTGGCTGGAACCGCAGCGTCTCGATCGCCGGCAACAGGCTCTGTACGAGCAGCTGCAGGCGCGCGTGCGCGCGGTCGCCGAACAGATGAAGCTCAGCGCGACGCTGCTGGCGCCGCGTCGCGAATTGCTGAAGCTGATCGCCGGCGACCCGTCCGGATCGCTCTCGCGCGGCTGGCGGCGCCGGCTGATCGGCGAGGAAGTCCTGCAAATGTGCGGCGGCGCTTCCCATCCCGCCGCCGTCTCCTGAGCGTCGATGACGGCGAAAAAATTCGGCATTCTGCTCGGCCTGGTCGCGCTCGCGACCGTGGTTTTCGGACCGCCGTGGTGGCGCCCGGCCAATCCCTGCGTGATCGGCGACCTGTCCGCACGGGCGCGGGCGCAGGTCCCGGCGGCGGTGCAAGAAATCTATTTCGACGCGCAGAAGCTGCGTTTCGGCCTGGGCTCGGCCGCGGTCGGCGGCTGGGATGGACTGGGCGATGCGCTGGCGGCGGGCGGGAACGTCTGGATACGCAACACCCACGGCGGCTCGCCGAATTATTACGCCACCGTCAGCAACCGTTATTTCCAGTCGAACGGTTTCGTGTTCGTTCCGCCCGGAATCGGGGATGAACAACGCTGGCGGGTCGCGTCGCCGACCTCGTTGACGCAACTCCGCGAAGAACTCATGAAACAGCATTCGCGCGGCGTGATGTTCGCCGGTTACGCGCGCCTGGCGCCGCTGCGGCTCATTGCCATCGCCCACGCGGCGATCGACGGCCGTCCGGTGTCCAAGAACGCGCCGTATTACTACACGCGCCCGATGCAATCGGCCCCGGAAGCCTGGGCCTATGTCGTCGGCCTGGTCGCCGCGAATGACTTCGTGACGCCAACCGGCCACGGATGGATGTCATCCCTGCTGGGCGCGCTTCCGTTTCGCCGCAATGGCGGCACGACTCTCGTGCATGCCCTGCGGCTTCGCGCCGCGCCGGAGGATTTCCATGCAGCGCCGCGCCGGGAGAATGTCCTTGCCGTGGGGCAACTGATGGCGGAGACGATGCTGGTCGAAGGCGAGTTGACGCTTTATCCGGTCACGCGCGTCGCGGCCTGCGAAGCTACGGCGCGCGCTCCCTAGCTAGTTCATCTGGTGTCGCGGCACGGGCAACAGCACGTACAGCCGGCCGCGGCTGCGCAGGGCGCCGGCCAGACGTTCGGCCGTTTCGCCGAAACCCAGGAAAAGATCGGCGCGCGCCGGGCCGCGGATCGCGCCGCCAGTATCCTGCGCGAACTCGAGTCGCCGGTAAGGCCGGGGCTCGCTTTCCGGGAGCGTGGTATCCAGCCAGACGGGGCTGCCCAGCGGGATGTAATTCGGGTCCACCGCGATCGAGCGCTGCGGCACCAGCGGCACGCTGAGCGCGCCCACCGGGCCGGTGGCGTCCGGCTCGCGCAGGGTGAAGAAAACATAACTGGGATTGCTGTTCAGGACCGCCTGCGCCTTGTCCGGATTGGCGTTGAGCCAGCCACGGATCGCCGGCATCGTCGCCTCTTCCAGCTTCAGGACGCCGGACTCAACCAGCTTGCGCCCGATCGCGACATAGGGATAGCCGTTCTGGTCGGCGTAACCGACGTGCAGCCGCCGGCCATCGGGCAGCTG
>DAIDLH010000115.1 GCA_027449605.1 Candidatus Muproteobacteria bacterium
GCGACGGTTTTATTAAACATAAGTCTTGTTCACCGCGAAGGCGCAAAGGACGCAAAGAAAAGCGGGAACGGCGCTCCGCGCCGAAAAACAGGGCATTTTGCTTCTATTCATCTTTGCGCTCTTTGCGTCTTTGCGGTGTGAGCTATTCTATGACCTTGGGCACCAGGTACAGCCCGGCCTCGACCGCCGGTGCGATTTTCTGGAATTTCTCGCGCTGGTCGGTTTCGCTGACCGCGTCCGCGCGCAGCCGCAATCCGGCCTCGTTCGGATGGGCCATGGGGGCGACGCCCGCGGTATCCACGGCGTTCATCTGCTCGATCAGGCCGAGGATGCGGGACAGGGACTCGGCGTAGGCCGCGGCCTCCGGTTCGGTAATGTGCAGGCGCGCAAGATGCGCGATTTTGCGTACCTGCTCGCGGTCCAGGGACATGCGGTTTCTTCACGGGATGGGAACGGGAGCGCAAGTTACCACATTCGTCCCGCCGGTTGAACCGCCCGGTCGCGGTTGATACAGTTAGCGCAGGTTATTGATAGTTTAACGTCTTCTAAGGACAGATTTCTCCTCATGTTTCTCAAAAGCTTCCGTGGATTTTTCTCCAGCGACATCGCCATCGACCTGGGCACCGCCAACACACTGATCTTCGTGCGCGACAAGGGCATCGTGCTGAACGAACCCTCGGTCGTCGCGATCCGCCAGGATTACACCAGCCGCAACAACCGCGCGATTCTCGCCGTCGGCACCGACGCCAAGAAGATGCTCGGCCGCACGCCGGGCTCGATCCAGGCGATCCGGCCGATGAAGGAAGGCGTGATCGCCGACTTCACCGTCACCGGCGAGATGCTGAAATATTTCATCCGCAAGGTGCACGAGAACCGGCTGTTCCAGCCGAGCCCGCGCATCGTGATCTGCGTGCCGTGCGGCTCGACCCAGGTCGAGCGGCGCGCGATCCGCGAGGCGGCGATGAGCACCGGCGCGCGCGAAGTGTTTCTGATCGAGGAACCGATGGCCGCGGCGATCGGCGCCGATCTGCCGATCATGGAGCCGACCGGCTCGATGGTGCTCGACATCGGCGGCGGCACCAGCGAGGTCGGCGTGATCTCGCTCGGCGGCATCGTGTACTCGCATTCGCTGCGCATCGCCGGCGACAAGATGGACGAGGCGATCGTGAACTACGTGCGCCGCAAGTACGGCCTGCTCATCGGCGAAGCCAGCGCCGAGCAGGTGAAGAAGGACATCGGCACCGCCTGGGAAGGCAGCGAGATCAAGCAGGTCGATGTCAAGGGCCGCCACATCGCCGACGGCGTGCCGCGCGCGCAGGTGCTCAACAGCCAGGAAATCCACGCGGCGCTTTCCGAGTGCCTCGCCGGCATCATCGGCGCGATCAAGATCGCGCTCGAGCAGACGCCGCCGGAGCTTGGCGCCGACATCGCCGAAAAGGGCCTGGTGGTCTCGGGCGGCGGCGCGCTGCTGCGCGACATCGACCGCATGCTCGCGGAGCAGACCGGACTGCCGATCATCATCACCGAAGATCCCCTCACCTGTGTGGTGCGCGGCTGCGGCCGGGCGCTCATGGAGGCCGAAACGCTGGGCGATGTTTTTGTGTACGAGTAGCGGCGCCGGGGTGAGCGGCGAAGCCGCCGACGGCGCGCCTGTTTCCGTCCTTCGGTCCGTCAACGGCGCATCCCTGCGCCACTCCTCGCCGGGCGCCGCATGATCAACGTCTTCGGCCGCGCCGTCGGGGCGCCCTCGAATTTCACCCGCCTGATCCTGCTGTCGGCGCTGTCGGTGGCGCTGATGTTCCTCGACCACCGCGGGCATCATCTGGAAAAAATCCGCGCCGCCCTCAACGTGCTGGCCTACCCGATCCAGCTCATCGCCGCCGCGCCGGCCTACGTCGGCGGCGGCGTCGCCGATTTCTTCACCACCCGCGACGCCCTGCGCCAGGACAATGAAAAACTGCTCGCCGAACGGCAGGCGCTGAACGCCAGATTGCAGCAGTTCGAGGCGCTGGAGGAGGAGAACGCGCGCCTGCGGCGCATGCTCGGCAGCGCCGCCCTGGTCGCCGACAAGGCCATCGCCGCCGAACTGGTCGAGGTCAGCACCGAACCGTTCACGCGCAAGCTCGTGGTCGCCAAGGGCAGCCGCGACGGCGTCTACGTCGGACAGTCGGTCATCGACGCGCACGGCATCATGGGTCAGGTCACGCAGGTCGCCACAAACGTCAGCCGCGTGACGCTCATCACCGACGCCGGCCACGCGATCCCGGTGCTCGACAACCGCAGCGGCCTGCGCATGCTGGTGTTCGGCACCGGCGATCCGGACAGCCTGAAGGTTCCGTATCTCACCTCCGCGTCCGACATCAAGGAAGGCGACCTGCTGGTCAGCTCCGGCATGGGCGGCACGTTCCCGCCGGGCTATCCGGTGGCGCAGGTGGACAAGATCGTCAACGACCCGAACGAGGCGTTCCTCGCCATCGCCGCCAAGCCGGCGGCGCAACTCAATCACGGCAAACAGGTGATGCTGATCTGGCGCGGCACGCCGCCCAAAAACACGGACGGCGCCCGATGAGATTCGGCCCCGACGCGCGCCGCCGCCTGACGCTGACCGGCACCTTCGCCGCGGCCGTGATCCTCGCGATCATGCCGTTCCCAACCTGGGCCGAGCCGTTCCGCCCCGACTGGGTCGGGCTGGTGCTGATCTACTGGTGTCTCGCGGCGCCGGAGCGCGTTTCCGTCGGCACCGGCTGGCTGCTCGGCTTTCTCCAGGACGTGCTCTACGGTTCGCTGCTCGGCAGCAACGCGCTCGGCAAGACGCTGGTGGCGTTCCTGACCGTGCGCCTGCATCTGCAGCTGCGCATGTTCCCGCGCTGGCAGCAGGCGGTCTCGGTGCTCGGTCTGCTGGTCGCCAACCAATTGCTGGTGCTGTGGATACGCGGCGCGATCGGACAGGCGCCGGAAACGATCGGTTACTGGACGCCGAGCGTCGTCGGCGCGCTGCTGTGGCCGTGGCTGTTCGTGATCCTGCGCGACCTGCGGCGCCGCGGCGGCATAGTTTAAATTTCCGGCAAAATGAGATTTCACCGCAAAGACGCAAAGAGCGCAGAGGAAAAGATTTAAATGTTTCTGCGCTACAGAGTTTTTCTTTGCGTCCTTTGCGCCTTTGCGGTGAGCGATTCTCTTAGAGGTTCTTAGGGCTTCATGCTCAACATCCCGATCAAGGATCATTTCCGGGAAACCCGGCTGTTCAACGCGCGGCTGTCGGTGATCGGCGTCATCGTGGTCACGCTGATCTTCGCGCTCGTGCTGCGCCTCGCCTACCTGCAGGTGTTCGCGCACCGCCATTACGAGACGCTGTCGCAGGCCAACCGCGTCAAGCCGATCCCGATCCAGCCGCCGCGCGGTCTGATCCTGGACCGCAACGGCGTGCTCCTGGCGCAGAACTATCCGGTGTACACGCTCGAAATCATCCCCGAGCAGGTCGACGACATGAACTCGCTGCTCGAGGAGCTCGGCCGCCTCGTGAACCTGAACGAGGCCGACCTCAGGAACTTCCAGAAACAGTTGCGCGAGCGGCCGCGATTCGAAAACCTGGTGCTGCGCTCGCACCTCACCGAGGAGGAAGCGGCGCGGCTCGCGGTCAAACGGACCTACTTCAGCGGCGTCGAGCTCGAGGCGCGGCTGCGGCGGCATTACCCGCTCGGCGGCCTCGGCGTGCATTTCCTCGGCTACGTGGGGCGCATCAACGAGCAGGAACAGGAGCAGGTCGACAAGGCCGCGTACCGCGGCATCGAATACATCGGCAAGCTGGGACTCGAGGCGAGCTACGAAAAAACCCTGCTCGGCCAGGTCGGCTTCGAGAAAGTCGAAACCAACGCGCACGGCCGCTCGCTGCGCATCCTCGAACGCATCGCGCCGGTGGCGGGCAAGAACATCTACCTCAGCATCGATGCCAGGCTCCAGGCGCTGGCCGAACAGACGCTCGGCAAGCGTCGCGGCGCGGTCATCGCCATGGAACCCGCGACCGGCGCGATCCTCGCGTTCGTGAGCACGCCGACCTACGATCCCAATCCGTTCGTGCAGGGCATCGATCCGGAATCCTACGACGCGCTGCTCAAGGATCCGGACAAGCCGCTGATCAACCGCGCGCTCAACGGCCAGTATTCGCCGGGCTCGACCATCAAGGCGTTTCTCGGGCTGGCGGCGCTGGAGCAGGACGGATTCGATCCCAACCGGCCGGTGTCCTGTCCCGGCTGGTTCACGCTGCCGGGCAGCGCGCACCAGTTCCGCGACTGGAAAAAGGGCGGCCACGGCGCGGTGAACCTGCACGACGCCGTGGTGCAGTCCTGCGACGTGTATTTCTACAAGCTCGCGGTGGCCATGAACATCGACGGCATGAAAAGATTCCTCGCGCCGTTCGGCTTCGGCAAGAAAACCGGCGTCGACCTGTTCAACGAGTCCGACGGCATCCTGCCGTCGCCGGAATGGAAGGCGGCGCGCAAGCAGGTATGGTACCCGGGCGAGACCGTGATCACCGGCATCGGCCAGGGCTCGATCCTGGTGACGCCGCTGCAACTCGCCGACGCCATGTCGGCGCTGGCGAACCAGGGCGTGCGCATGAAGCCGCAACTGGTGCGCGCGATCGTCGACGCCAAGACCCAGGCGCGGCGCGAAACCGAACCCGTGATCGCGACGCAGATTCCGCTCAAGGACCGGCGCAACCTCGAGATCCAGATCCAGAACCTGACCGACGTGGTGCACACCAACCGCGGCACCGCCTACGGCATCGGCCACAACTCGCCCTACAAGATCGCCGGCAAGACCGGCACCGCGCAGGTGAAGACCGTCGCCCAGGGCCAGTCGTACAGCGAAAAGGCCACGCCCGAGCGTTTCCGCGACCACGCCCTGTTCGTTTCCTTCGCCCCGGTCGGCGATCCGAAAGTGGCGGTGTCGGTGATCGTGGAAAACGGCGGCCACGGCAGTTCCGCGGCCGCGCCGATCGCGCGCAAGGTCATGGATTATCTGCTGCTCGGCAAAACCGCCGCGCCGCCGGGCGAGGCGAAACCGGCGACGGAGAACGACGAATGACCCGGGACGCGCGCCGTCATCTGCGGTTAAATAGTCACTGACATGAACCTCGAACGCCTGCATCTCGACAAGACACTGTTCGCTGCGCTGCTCGGCATGGCCGCGATCAGCCTGTTCGTGGTGTACAGCGCCAGCGCCCGCGACCTGGACGCCACGCTCGGGCACCTGTTGCGGCTGCTCCTCGGCTTCGGCGTGCTGCTCGCGGTGGCGCAGATACGCCCGGAGTTCTACGAACGCTGGTCGCCGTACCTCTTCATCGCCGGCATGCTGCTGCTCGTCGCCGTGCTCGCCCTGGGCGTGATCGGCAAGGGCGCGCAGCGCTGGCTGAATCTCGGATTCCTGCGGTTCCAGCCGGCCGAGATCATGAAGCTCGCGGTGCCGATGATGCTGTCCTGGTACCTGGCGCGGAAAAATCTTCCGCCCAGCCTGGGGCGGTTGGCGATCGCGTTTATCCTGATGGCGGTCCCGGCGCTCATGATCATCAAGCAACCGGACCTCGGCACGGCGCTGCTGGTGTTCGGCGCCGGCACCTTCGTGCTGTTCCTCGGCGGCATGCGCTGGCGCGTGATCCTGACGCTGCTCGCCATCGTCGCCGTGGCCGCGCCGTTCGCGTGGAGTCACCTGCACGACTACCAGCGGCAGCGCATTTTCACGCTGTTCGATCCGGAGGCCGACCCGCTCGGCACCGGTTATCACACCATCCAGTCCATGATCGCGGTGGGCTCGGGCGGCCTCTACGGCAAGGGCTGGCTGAACTCGTCGCAGGCGCACCTCGATTACCTGCCGGAGTCCTCGACCGACTTCATCTTCGCCGTGTTCGCGGAGGAGTTCGGGCTCATCGGCAGCCTGCTGCTGGTGGCGATCTACGTGCTGATCGTCGCGCGCGGCATGCTGATCGCCTATCTCGCCAAGGACAGCTACACGCGCCTGCTGGCCGGCAGCCTGAGCCTCACCTTCTTCCTGTATTTCTTCGTGAACATGGGCATGGTCACCGGCATCCTGCCGATCGTGGGCATTCCGCTGCCGATGATGAGTTACGGCGGAACCTCGATCGTCACGGTCATGGCCGCGTTCGGCATCCTCATGAGCATCCAGACCCACCGCAAGATCGCAGAATAATGCCGGCACGTTTTTCCATCCTGGGAGCGCTGTCGCTCGCCTGCCTGGCCCTCGCCGCCAGCCCGCGCGCTTCAGCGCTCAACGTCGACAAATACCCGCCGCTGCAAAGCCTGATCTCCGAGATGGCCGAAGACTACGGTTACGCGCCGCGACAACTGCGCAAGACATTCCGCTGCGCGCGGCGGCGCCCCGAGATCATCGAAGCGATGGAACGGCCCAAGGAACTGCTGCCGTGGTTCGAATACAGCAAAATCTTCCTGACCGAGGAAAACGTGCAGCGCGGCGTCCGGTTCTGGAAAAAACACGCGACGGCGCTGGCGCGCGCGAGCGAACGCTACGGCGTCGCGCCGGAAATCGTCGTGGCTCTCATCGGCGTGGAAACCCAGTTCGGGCGCAACAAGGGAAACATCCCGGTCCTCGACGCGCTCACCACGCTGACGCTCGACTACCCGGCGCGCGCCGCGTTCTTCCGCCGCGAGCTGATCGAATTCCTGCTGCTCGCGCGCGAGCTTGACGTCAATGCCTGCGACATCAAGGGTTCGTACGCCGGCGCCATGGGACTGCCGCAGTTCATGCCCAGCAATTACCGCCGGTTCGCGGTCGACTTCGACGGCGACGGCGCGCGCGACATCCTCGACGACCCCGAGGACGCCATCGGCAGCGTCGCGCTTTATCTCAAGCGCCACGGCTGGGAGGCCGGCGCGCCCGTGGCCGACGACGTGAACCTGAAAGGCACGCTGTATTTCTGGGTCGAGAAACTCGGGCTCAGGCCGATGCTGTCGCTGCGCCAGCTCGCCGGCTACGGCGTGGTCCCGCGCCGGAACGAGAACCCCGAACGGCGCGCCGCGCTGATCGCGTTCGAGGGCGAACAGGGGCCCTTCTACCGGCTCGGCTACAACAACTTCTACGTCATCACGCGCTATAATCACAACCGGCGTTACGCCATGGCCGTGCACGAACTGGGAGACAGGATACGTCAACGCATGGAGTCGAAAACCTCGCCATGATGCCGCGCTGGATCTGGCTCGTGCCGCTGCTCGCGTTGCTGTCCGCGTGCGGCACGCTGCCGCGCGGCGGCGGCTATTTCGAGGACGACGGCCCGGAGACCAGTCCGCCCGCCGACGTCGCCAATATTCCGGACGCGGCGCCGAAAACCGAACCGCGTTCCGCCACCGGCAACAATCCGTACGCGGTCTACGGCGTGACCTACGCGCCGCTGGCGGACGCGCGCGGTTACCGCGAGCGCGGCGTCGCTTCCTGGTACGGCAAGAAATTCCACAGCAAGCGCACCTCGAGCGGCGAGCCGTACGACATGTACGCCATGACCGCGGCGCACAAGACCCTGCCGCTGCCGTCGTACGCGCGGGTGCGCAATCTGCGGAACGGCCGCTCGGTCGTGGTGCGCGTCAACGACCGCGGGCCGTTCCTGCACAACCGCCTGATCGACCTGTCCTACGCCGCGGCCGCCAAGCTCGGCATTCTCGGCGCCGGCACCGGCGTGGTCGAAGTCGAGGCCGTCAGCCCGGACGAACCGGCGACGCAACTGGCGCAGGTCAAGACCTATCCGCTCCAGGTCATCGCGCCGGCCGTGGCCGCGGAGGAACTGTCGTCGTCGCAGCCGGCTCCGGCGGCGGCGAACCCGAAACTGTATCTCCAGGTCGGCGCCTTCACCCAGTGGGACAACGCCGTGACGCTGCGCAACCGGCTCGAACACGAGACGCTGCGGCCGATTTCCATCCAGCCGCCGCAGGCCACCCAAAGCAGCGGCGCCGAGCCCGCACCCGTCTACCGCGTGCGCGTCGGACCGCTGGCCAACGTGGAGGAAGGCGACCGCCTGACGCAACGCGCCGCGCAGCTTGGCGTCCCCGATGCGCTGATCGTGGTCGAGTGATGGCGTTCGACGGCTGGTGCCGGTCCCGGCGCGGAATATTTTACGTACTGCTGTCCACGGCTCTGTTCTGCCATCGCGCGGCGGCGGCCCTGCCTGAAGTACCGGCGCCGGACGTGGCCGCGCCTGCCTGGGTGCTCATGGACCATGACAGCGGCCAGGTGCTGGCGGAACGTAACGCCGACAAACCACTCCTGCCGGCGAGCCTCGCCAAGCTCATGACCGCGTACGTGCTGTTCGGCTATCTCAAATCCGGGAAACTGAAACCCGACGACCGGGTCGACATCAGCCGGCGGGCCCGGAGCGCCAAGGGGGCGCGGCTGTTCCTGCGTCCGGGATCGAGCGCCCGCGCCGAGGACCTGCTCAAGGGAGTCATCGTGCTGTCCGCCAACGACGCCGCCGTCGCCCTGGCGGAACGGGTTGCGGGCAGCGAAAAAAATTTCGTCGTCGCGATGAACGCCGCGGCGCGCGCGCTCGGGCTCGATCGCACGACTTTCCTGAACGCGACCGGCCACGACGAAAAGGGTCAGCTCAGCACGGCGCGCGATCTCGCGCGCCTGGCTGCGGCGCTGATCCGGGATTTCCCGGAATATTACCGCTGGTTCTCGCTCAAGGAATTCAGCGACGCAGGGATTACGCAGTATAATCGCAACTCCCTGCTGTGGCGCGACCCGACCGTGGACGGCGTGAAAACCGGACAAACGCATTCCGCCGGCTTCTGCCTTGTCGCGTCGGCGCGCCGCGAGGGCATGCGCCTGATCGCCGTGGTGCTCGGCGCCCGGGACGAAAACGCGCGGGCCGATGCCGCGCAACGTCTGCTCGACCACGGCTTCCGTCGTTTCGAAACGCGCCTGTTGTACGCGGCGGAGATTCCCGCAGTGCGCACGCGGGTGTGGATGGGAGACCAGGCCACGGTTCCGCTCGGTCCGGGGCGGAACCTGTACCTGACCCTTCCCCGCGGCTGGCACGAGAAACTGCGCGCGCGGGTCACGGTCGCGGAATCGCTGAACGCGCCGATCCGGTCGGGCCAGGCCGTCGGCACGATCGCGCTCGACGTCGACCGCCAGCCGCTCGCGGAATATCCGCTGGTGGCGCTCCGGTCGGTCGGCGAAGGCGGTTTTTTCCGGCGCACTATCGACAGGCTGCAACTCTGGTTACAGTAACGATTTAACACTGCACGAGGAAACCTGCGGGATTTCATCCGTCCCGGCTCACCCATTTATGCTGCCACCCCTTTCACAGGTATATCTCGACGGGAGATTCCTCCCGCCCGACCAAGCCAAGGTGTCCGTCTTCGATCGCGGTTTCATTTTCGGCGACGGCGTTTATGAAGTGATTCCGGTTTTCGGCGGACGCCTGTTCCGCCTGCCGCATCATCTGGCGCGCCTCGAAGCCAGCCTCGCCGCGATCCGCGTGCGCAACCCGCGCACGGCCGGGGAATGGAGCGATATTTTCACGCGCCTGATGGCGGAACACGGAAAGCAGGATCAGTCGATCTACCTGCAAGTCACGCGCGGCGTGGCGCCGCGCGACCACGCGTTTCCGTCGAACGCCGTGCCCACGGTTTTCGCCTACGCCCAGCCGCTCAAGTATCCGCCGCCGGAACAACTCAGCGAAGGTGTGGCCGCGATCACGACCGCGGACATCCGCTGGCAGCGCTGCGACATCAAGGCGATCGCGCTGCTGGCCAACGCGCTGCTGCGCCAGCAGGCCATCGAGCAGGGCGCGGCCGAGGCGATCCTGGTGCGCGACGGCGTCGTCACCGAGGGCGCGGCAAGCAACATATTCATCGTCAAAAACGGTCGTCTCGTCACGCCGCCGAAAGGGCCCTTCATTCTGCCCGGCATTACGCGCGATCTGGTGGTCGAGATCGCGCGCGCCAAGGGCATCCCCTGCGATGAGTTGCCGGTGAAAACTGAAACGCTGTCTTCCGCGGACGAAGTGTGGCTGACGAGCTCGACCAAGGAGATCCTGCCGATCACGCGCGTCGACGGCCGCGCGGTCGGCGACGGCAAGCCGGGGCCGATGCACGCGCGCCTGTTCGCGCTGTACAAGGAGTACAAGCGCGCCTTCATCGAGGGCAAGGTGGAATGACGCAACCGGCGCGCGATCGCCCACCGGGCGAGCCGGCGGTGCTGCGCCGGCCCGGACGCGTGGACTATTCCGCGGCGTTCGGCGCCATGCAGCGATTCACCGACGCGCGCACGATTGAAACGCCGGATGAAATCTGGCTGCTCGAACATCCGCCGGTGTTCACCCTGGGGCTCAAGGGACGCGGCGGCGCGCTGACTCACATTCGCGGCATCCCCGTGATCTACAGCGACCGCGGCGGCGACATTACTTATCACGGGCCGGGCCAGCTGGTCGCCTATATCCTCATGGACCTGCGCCGCCACGGCTGGGGCGCGAAGCGCCTGGTCAGCGCCATGGAACAATCCGTGATCGATCTGCTGGCCGATTGGCGGATCCGGGCCGAGCGGCGTGCCGGCGCGCCCGGCGTGTACGTGGACGGCGCCAAGATCGCCTCGCTCGGGCTGCGCGTGCGCCGCGGCGCGAGCTATCACGGCATCGCGCTCAACCTGGACATGGATCTGACGCCCTTCTCTTACATCGATCCCTGCGGTTATCCCGGTCAGCCGGTCACGCAACTGACGGAGCTTGGCGTCCGTCGGGACCAGGACGACGTCGGCCGGGCCTGGCTCCAGCAACTGCTCGGCCAGCTGGGTTATACTGGCTGCGTCTCTTCATCGGAAAGCCTCCCGCTCGACCCGGAGTGAACGACGTGGACAACGACAAGTTTCGCGCGACCGCCGCCATCGACCAAAAGGGCGCGGCCAAGGTGGCGCGCATACCCGTCAAGGTCGTGGAACAGGCGCCGACGCGCAAGCCGGCCTGGATTCGCGCCAAGAGCCCGACGCACCCGGAGGTCGGGCGGCTCAAGAACCTGCTGCGCGCGCACGCGCTGCACACCGTGTGCGAGGAAGCCTCGTGCCCGAACCTCGGCGAGTGCTTCAGCCACGGCACCGCCACGTTCATGATCATGGGCCGGCTGTGCACGCGCCGCTGCCCGTTCTGCGACGTGGCGCACGGCCGGCCGTTGCCGCTCGACACCGACGAACCGGAAAACCTGGCGCGCGCCATCGCCGAGATGAAACTGAAATTCGTGGTCATCACCTCGGTGGACCGCGACGACTTGCGCGACGGGGGGGCTTCGCATTTCGCCGCCTGCATCGGCGCGGTGCGCCGGCACACGCCTTCCACCTCGATTGAAATCCTGACGCCGGATTTTCGCGGTCGCCTGGACGCGGCGCTCGACGTTCTCGGCCAGGCGCTGCCGGACGTATTCAATCACAACCTCGAAACCGTGCCGCGCCTGTACAAGGCCGCGCGCCCCGGCGCCGATTACCGGCATTCGCTGGAACTGCTCCAACGCTTCGGCGAACGCCACCCCGGCGTGCCGACCAAGTCGGGCCTGATGCTCGGGCTCGGGGAAACGAACGACGAAATCCTCCAGGTCATGCACGACCTGCGCGCGCACGGCTGCGAACTGCTCACCGTCGGCCAGTATCTGCAGCCGAGCCGGCATCACCTGCCGGTGGCGCGCTTCGTGACGCCGGACGAGTTCGAACAATTCGCGCGCGCCGCCCGGGAAATGGGCTTCCGCAATGTCGCCAGCAGTCCCATGGTGCGCTCCTCGTACCACGCCGAGCAACAGGCCGCCGGCTTGTCGCCCTGAATGCCGTGGTCGACATCACGCCCAAGATCCAGTCGCTGCTGCTGTTGCCTCCCGGCATCATCCTCGTCGTCGCGCTGCTTGGATTCCTGATCCAGATCCGCTGGCAGCTCCTCGGCAGTCTCGTCGTCGCGCTGAGCCTGACCTCGTTATTGATCCTGAGCCTGCCGCTCACGGGCTATGAGCTGATGCGAGGCGTCGAGACGCGGTTCCCGCCGTTGCGACTCGCCGGCGCCCACGACGCCGGCGCGACGGCGCCGGGCGCGATCGTGATTCTCGGCGGCGGACGTTACACCGACGCGGCGGAATACGGCGAGGGCGACAGCGTGAACCGATCGACCCTCGAACGTCTGCGTTACGGCGCCTACTTGCACCGCCTCACGGGCTTGCCGATTCTGGTGAGCGGCGGCACGCCGTTTCGCGAGCAGGTTCCGGAGGCGGCGCTGATGCAGGCGTCGTTAAAGCGCGATTTCCAGGTCGAAACCCGCTGGGTCGAGGACAAGTCGGCCAATACCCATGAAAACGCCAGATATTCCAAAACGATTCTTGCCGAGGCCGGCATACGCCGCGTCTATCTCGTCACCCACGCGGTGCACATGCCGCGCGCGGTCTGGGCGTTCGAGAACCAGGGCGTCGACACCGTTCCCGCGCCCCTGGGATTCACCACGCTCGACAAGGGAGAACGCGAATCGCTGGGGTATTACCCGTCGGCCTACGGCCTGTATCTGAGCAGCGGCGCGCTGCGCGAGCGCCTCGGGCTGATGTGGTACAAGCGCAAATACGGCCAGGGCGAACCGGCGCCGGCGGTCACGCCGGCGCCGGCGCGTTAGGGCAACGTCGGTTCAGGCAACTCCACGGCGCAGCGGGTGGACGGCGGGGACAGGCTCGTCGGCGAACTGCCGCTGGATGTCCAGAACGGTGTCGATGTGCCGCAGCATGACGTCGATGCAGCTGGGATCGAAATGCCGGCCGCGTTCGCGGCGCAGGTGCTCCAGGGCATCCTTGAGATTCCATGCCTGCTTGTACGGGCGCACCGACAGCAGCGCGTCCAGCTCGTCGGCCACGGCCACGATCCGCCCCACCACCGGTATCTTCTCTCCCACCAACCCCCGCGGGTAACCCTGGCCGTTGTATTTTTCGTGATGCGAGTGGGCGATGTCGGCGCCCATGCGCAGCAACGATGAGCTCGAGTCCTTGAGCACGTCGTGACCGATGGTGGTGTGCGTCTTCATCACTTCCCATTCCTCGGGCGTGAGCCTGCCGGGCTTGAGCAGTATCTTGTCCGGAATCCCGACCTTGCCGATGTCGTGCATCGGCGCCGCCAGGTAGATCATGTCGCAGAACGGGGCGTCGTGGCCGAGTTCCTGCGCGATCAGGCGCGAGATGTGCGCCACGCGATGCATGTGATTGCCGGTTTCCTCGTCGCGCGAGGTGCTGATCTGGGAAAGCTTGAAGATGATCTGTTCGTGCTCGCGTTCGAGCGCCTGGCGCGCCAGCCGTTCCACGTCGTGCGCCAGCCGCTCCACGCGGCCGAGCGGGTTGACGAGGCTCATGCGCAGCATCAGCAGGTTGCCGAGACGCGCGCGGAACTCGTCCGGGTCGACAGGTCGCGTCAAAAAGTCGTTGACCCCGTTGGCCAGCGCGTTTTGCCGCACCTTGCCGTCGGCGGAGCCCGTCACCATGACCACGGGAATGCCATGGAAGCGCGGCAGCTTCCGGATCTCGACCAGAAACTCGATCCCGTCCATGCCTGGCATGTGGTAATCCACGATACAGATATCGGGCTCGTTGACGCGGCACCAGGCCAGCGCCTCGTGACCGGCGCTGAAACACACGGTGTCGATCGCATCCATGCCCGGCAATCCCTTGAGCATCCGTTGCAGTACTACGAGATTCTCCCTGCTGTCGTCCAGGAGGAGAACGGTCGGACTCATGGGTGTACCCCGAATGGCTTGTTTACGGGTTAAATGCTTCAAGTTCCATGCCAGCCGTGTCGACTGAGTATCGTGCGTGACCCGGTTTTCGCGTCGAAAGTTTGTCCGCACATCCTGCCTGCCGCGTCGCATGGCCCGTGCTCCTTCGCGCCGGTTCCGGATAAAACCCTGATAATGTCTGCAAATCCGGCTCCCCAAGGCTCTGGCATGTACCTTGCAGATTAAAAGGACAAACAAGGGAACAGTCCCCCGAGGACATTACCGAGGTACATGCCATGACCGCCAAGACCAAAAATCACGCCATGCCCGCCATGAAGCCGCAGATCACGCTCGATCTGAACGGGCTGGCTTCCCCCGGACCCCTGCCCTCGCTGCGCCGCACCATGCGCACGATCGAGGATGGCCAGGTTCTGTTGCTCGTCAGCGACTATCCGGGCGTGGAGAACGATCTGCATGTCTGGGCGAAGCAGACGAATAACCAGGTGCTGTTCGTCGACCGGACACGACCCAAGGGTTTCGGCTTCTACATCCAGAAAGGCGATCCGTGGCCGGTGGAAAGAACGGTGGACGTCACCGGTTTCCACTGTCCGACGCCGGTGCTGGAAGCGAGCAAGACCATGGTCCAGGTTCGCGCCGGCCAGAGCATCAAGCTCATCAGCGACTGCCAGGCTTCGCCGCTCGAGGTCAATAGCTGGATCAAGACCACGGGACACAAACTGCTCGGCATGACCGAGGATTCGCGCGGCGTGTATCGTTTCTACATCAAAAAGTAACGCCGTCCGCGACTTTTTGATTCCGCCCGGCGCACCGCGCCGTCGGCATTGCGCCCGGGTTCCAATGCGGGCCTGCGAAAACCCTGAGTCGAACATCGATACGGTGTCTTCGGCCTGACGACCTGGGGCCCCGGCCGGCTATCTTCCCCTTCCATACACCTGACTTCTGTCAGCCGTCTTCTTCGCGAAGTCGGCTATGCTAGAAATGGCATTTACCTGTCGATATTTCCCGGCGGCGACAATCTCTGCTCAACTTCGATGATCCGCAAACTGAGAAACCTGGTCGACAGATGGCGGTACGGAACCCTGTTCGAAGCGATCCAGTACCGCCTGGAGTCGGCAGGGATCGTCATTGCTCCTTACTATTGGGTACAGGAAGGAGCGGAAGATATTGACTTGTCGCAGTTGCCGGACGGCTTCGAGGATTACAACTTCGATTTTTTCGGACCGGATGAAATCCGACAAATCCTGGCGAGCAAAACCTGGAATTATTCCGAAGACAAATTGTCCGCGAGGCTGAAGAAAGGGGAGAAATGCTTCGGCGCAAAATACCGCGGCGAAATCGTCGCGTTCATGTGGATGGATTTCGACGAATGGTTCATAAAAAAACACCGGGTCAAATTGAACAGGAACGAGGCTTATCTGCTCGACATGTACACCATGAAGCCGTTCCGCGGGAAGGGAATAGCTCCTTACCTGCGGTACCGCAGTTATCAATTCCTCAAAGCGGCGGGGGTGGAACGGCTGTTCAGTTACAGCGACCTTTTCAATTCGCCTTCGATAAAATTCAAGAAAAAACTGAACGCCCGGTTCCTGAAAATCGGCCTATATATCGAACTATTCAACAAGTATCACTGGCACTGGACCATCAAGGACTTGCGTCATTCCGGCGATCGGTAAAGCCGGAGCGCAAGCGGATTCCGCGCGCGTTCAATCCGGAATGTGCTGCCGGTGCCCATCCGGACGCCACGCCGGCGCGATGACATTGGGCATGGTCGAGCGCTCGAGCAGCGTCGCCGGCGCCACGGTGAATTCGCCGTAACGGGCGTTGATGCGGTCGATGGCGCCGAAGCGGCTGAAGGCGCGCGGGTCGGCGACGGAGAAAAGTTCGATCTGGTCGGAAGCCGAACGCAGCTGCAATGCCGTCACCTGCACGTGGGTCACGGCCGCGCCGCGCCAGCGGCGCCGGAGAAATTCCCGCGCCAGCTCGAACAGTTGCTTGCCGTCGGGCGGCGCGTACGGCAGGGTGAACTGCTGCCCGATATCCTCGCACGGCGCTTTGAGCCGCAAACCGACGTACAACCGGCCCGCCTGCATGTCGTAACGGCGCAGGCGCGCCGCCACCTTCTCGCACATGTGCCGCAGGTAGATTTCGACCACGCGCGCCGCGGCCGTGCGCGGCGGCAACACCTTGCCATGACCGATGGATTGCGGCGGCGCAATATCAGACGCCACGGGATCCGTGTCCCGGCCCTGGCACGCCAACCACAGGTATTTCCCGGTCACGCCGTAGCGCCGCGCGAGCACCGTCAGGGGCAGGCGCGCCACGTCACCGCAGGTGCGCGCGCCGTACCGGGACAGAAATTCAGCGATGTTCGGACCGAGGCCGCACAGCTTTTCCATCGGGATTTCATCCAGTCGGCGGCGCGCCTCCCACGGCGGAATCACGGTCAGGCCGTTGGGCCGCTCCAGCTCCGAGGCGATCTTGGCGATGGACTTGTTGCCGGCCACGCCGATGGAACAGGGCAGTCCGTCGCTGGCTTCGAGGATGCGTTGTCGCGTGAGCTGCGCGATACGTTCGGGCGGTCCATGCAGGCGCTGGCAATGGGTCACGTCGAGGAAGGCCTCGTCCACGCTGAACACCTCCACGTCCGGGCTGATGTCGCGCAGCGCGCGCATGATGCGCGTGGACACGGCGGCATAGACCTTGGGCCGCGCCGGGCGCTGGATGAGGCCGGGACAGAGCCGGCGCGCCTCGTACACGCGCATGCCGGTCTTCACGCCGAAGACGCGCGCCTCGTACGAGCGGGTGATGAGCGTGACGCCGAGTTCGCCGTTGGTGACGCCGACCGGCTTGCCGCGCAGTTCGGGGAAATCGCGCTGCTCGACCGACGCGAAAAAGGCGTTCATGTCGACGTGCAGAATGGCCCGCGGCCAGAGACGTGCTGGCGCCGTCATGACTCACCTATACGAACGAAATTGGCCAACTACTACGCCTTGTATGCGCACGCGCGCGGCGCTGTAACGCAGGGGCGACAAGGCGGCATTGGCCGGCCGCAGGGTCACGCTGCCGTCGCGGTTTTTCTGCAGGCGCTTGAGCGTGGCCTCGTTGCCGTCGATGAGCGCCACCACGATCTCGCCGTTTTCGGCCGTGTCGCGCTTTTCCACCACCACCATGTCGCCGTCGAGGATGCCGTCCTCGATCATGGAATCGCCCGCCACGCGCAGCACGAAGCGGTTGTGGTTGACGAAGAATTCGGCGAGGTCGATTTCGTCCTCGCCGGGAATGGCTTCGATCGGCCGGCCCGCGGCGATGCGTCCGAGCAGCGGCAGCGTCAGCGGGCGTGGCCCCGCGGCGGCCCGTCCGCGCAGACGAATGCCGCGCGCGCGGTCCGGCTCGATGCGCAGCAGCCCTTCCGCCTCCAGCGCGCGCAGGTGGCGATGCACCACGCCGCGCGAGACGATGCCGAGATGGCCGGCGATTTCGCGCAGCTTGGGCGCATAGCCATGGCGCGCAGTGTAGGCGCGGACGAAATCGTATACCTGGCGGGAACGATCAGTGGGCATATTTAAGATAGCGCCCTACTCGTTCCGCTCGTTCATTCGTTTTGTCATAAAAATGTTATCCTTTTGTTCTCATCCAGCCTAAGCCTTTTTCAGGCCCGATGCAACCGGGGCGCCAACCCTGCGGCCTCAAGGGCGATGAAAACCCTGTTAGACTGGAACCCGTGAACAACCTGCAAAGCATCCAGTGCCCGTACTGCGGTGAAATGTTCGAGACCGAGATCGACACGTCGGGCGGGAGCCAGGAATACATCGAGGACTGCCAGGTCTGCTGCCGGCCGATCGTGTTCCGCATCGAGGTCGGCGTGGACGGCGAACTGACGGGACTGGAGACGCAACGCGACAATGGCTGAGCCCGGCAACCAGGACCCGTACGCGCCGATCGCCTGCGCGCGCTACTCGGAATACGAAGTCGCCATCCTGCACCGACAGAAGCTGCATCTGCGCTGGCACGATGCCAACGTGCACTACGACCAGGTGGTGTTGCCGCTCGACCTCAAAACCGTCCGGCACGAGGAGTTTCTCGTGTGCCGCGCGGCGTCGGGTGAAACCCTGACCATCCGCCTCGATCATATCCAGCGCATGGAGCCGGCTTGATCGCGCGCATCGTGATCGCGCTGCTGGGCTGCGCGTGGATACCCGCCATCGCCGTCGCCGCCTGCGGCACGGCCGAGGTCGCGGTCCAGGTGCTGGGCTCGGGCGGTCCGGAACTGGCGGACAAACGCGCCTCGAGCGGCTATCTCGTCTGGATCGGCGGCAAGCCGCGCGTGCTGGTCGACATCGGCGGCGGCGCGGCGCTGCGCTTCGGCGAATCCGGAGCCGCCGTCTCCGATCTCGACGCGATCCTGCTCACACATCTGCACGCCGACCATACCGCCGACCTGCCGGCGCTGATCAAGGCGTCTTTCTTCGAGGACCGCGTCCGACCGTTGCCGGTCTACGGACCGACCGGCAACAAGTTCATGCCCTCGACCGTGACGTTCGTGCGCAGCCTGTTCGACAGCACCCGCGGCGCCTACCGCTACCTGGGCGACTTCCTGAGCCCGATGAGCCGCGACACCTACAAGCTGCAGCCTCAGGATGTCGGCGAAATACGCGACAAGATCCGCGTGCCGCGCAAGGCAGGCGACAAAATCTGGGCTGTATTCGCCAATGACCGTGCGCGCATCTCGGCCGCCGCGGTGACGCATGGGTCGATACCGGCGCTGGCCTGGCGCATCGAGGCGGGCGGCAAAAGCATGGTCTTCACCGGCGACACGAACGGCGAGGGCGATTATCTGCCGCGACTCGCCCGGCAGGCGGATATCCTGGTGGCCCACAACGCCGTGGCCGAGGGCGCCGGCGGCGTCGAGCGTTTCCTGCACATGCCGCCGTCGGCGATCGGCCGCATCGCCCGTGACGCCGGCGTGAAGCAACTGGTCCTCTCGCACCGCATGCGGCGCACGCTGGGACATGAAACCGAAACGCTGGATTCGATCAAAAAGAACTACACCGGGCCGGTCGCTTTCGCCAACGATCTGGATTGCTTCACGCCCTGACTTCAGAATCTCTCCTCAGGCGCGGCCGACGGCGTCCGGCCGCTGCAAATCGGCGGTCGGCAGATCGCTCGACGGCGGCGAGATGTAGTAGCCCTGCACGTAATCGACGCCGGATTCCTGCAGCATCCTCAGCACCTCGGCGCTCTCGACGAACTCGGCGACGGTGCGCTTGCCGAAGGAATGCGCGATGTCGTTGATCGAGGCGACGATCGCGCGGTCGGCGGGATTGGCGATCATGCCCTGGACGAACTGGCCGTCGATCTTCACGAAATCCACCGGCAGGTGCTTGAGGTGGAAGAACGAACTGAAGCCGCTGCCGAAATCGTCGAGCGCGAAACGGCAGCCGAAACCGCGCAATTCATTGATCAGTTTCCTGGCCGCGTCGATGTTGGCGATGGCGCTGGCTTCGGTGATCTCGAACACCAGCGAACCGGCCGCGAGCTGGTGCTTATCGAGCAAGGCGCGCAATACCGGCGCCAGGCTGTCGGCGTCGAGCGAATGGCCGGAGATGTTGATGGTGAAGGTCGCGCCGCCGCCGAGCCGGTTCAGTTCCGAGAGCTTTTTCACGGCATGCGTCAGCACCCAGGCGTCGATCTGGTGCATGAGCCCGAAGCGTTCCGCGGTCGGCAGAAACGCGCCCGGATAGACGATCTCGCCGCGCGAATTAACCAGTCGTATCAGCACTTCATAATGCGGCGAGACGTGCGGGGACGCCCGCGACATCTGCCGCCACAGGTTGCCGGTCTTGTCCGCGACTTCGACGCTGTTGAGGCCGGCGAGCGCCAGGATCGGCTGGTAATGCAGCACGAAATTGTCGTCGCGCAGCGCGTCTTGCAGGCGCGCCGACCAGCCGAGCTCGAGGTTCATGGCGACCTTCTGGTCGTTTTCGGCGCAGTAGAGGTGCGTCTGGTTGCGGCCCTTGCCCTTGGCGATGTGGCAGGCGATGTCGGCGTTGGCGAGCGCGTCGCCGGGCGAGGGCGTGCTCCGGTCGAGCAGCGCCGCGCCGACACTGCCATTGATCTTGTAGTTGCGCCCGCCGTACATGAACGTGTACTGATCGAGAATCTCGCGGAAGCTTTCCGCGGTGACGAAGACCCGTTCCCGGTCCACGTTATGCATCAGGATGGCGAACTCGTCGCCGCCCAGACGCGCGAGCATGTCGGAATCGCGCAGGCGCGACTGCAACTGCTGGCTGATCTCCATGAGCAGCCGGTCGCCGGCCGTGTGTCCGGCGGTGTCGTTGATGTACTTGAAGCGGTCGAGGTCGAGATAGATCAGCGCGCTGACTTCCTCGCTGCGCTTCAGACGGCCGACCTCGCTCTCCAGCTGCTTCTCGAAACAACTGCGGTTGTACAGCTTGGTGAGCGGATCGTGGTTGGCCTGCCACAGCAACTCGCGTTCGAGGATGCGACGCTCGGTGACGTCGCGGAACGCCGCCACCGAACCCTCGAGACGCCCCTCGATCTGCAGCGGATAAACCGTGCATTCCACCGGGATCGGCATGCCGGATTTGTGCCAGAACACCGTGGACCAGGCGCGCAGCTCGTTGCCGTCGCCGTAGGCCTGCTGCAACAGGCAATCCTCCGGCGGATTCGCGGTCCTGTCCTCGTGCGTGTGATGAAACAGCTCGTGCGCCGAGCGACCGATGAGATGATCCCGGTCGCCGTAACCGAGTATGTTGCGCGCCGCCGGATTGATGAAGGTAATCTGTCCGCCGCGGTTCACGCCGTACACGCCGTCGCCCACGGAGCTCAGGATGCCCGCCAGCCGCTGATGCTCCGAAGCCATGCGCTTGCGCACGCGCACCGCGCGGCTCATCGCGGCCAGGCGCGCCAGGAACAGCGCGTTCGCCTCGCTCTTGAACATGCACTCCACGGCCCCGGCCTCGAGCGAATCCCGGATCACTTCCTCGAGATAACTGCCGGTGATGACGGCGACGGCGACGTCCGCCGTCAGCGGATGCTCGCGCAGTTGCCGGCACAGGATGTCGCCGTTTCCGCCGGGCATGAAATAATCGACGATCGCGATGTCGAACGGCCGCTGCTTGGCCCTGATCATCGCCTTCCCGGCCGAAGAAGCCGTTTCGACCTCGTAACCGTGCCGCGTCATCAATCGCTTGTAGGAGGCCCGCACCGTGCGTGCGTCATCGACGAACAGCACGCGAATAGGCGGCGTCTCGGCATCCGGCGACTCCCGTTTCAAGGAAGCGTTCACGAGCCTCGACAGGCAGTCGGCGCAATCGGCGTAATCGTCCCATAACAGCAGCGCGGTACGCGGGCGCCGCGCGGTCCACTCGATCATGGCCTGATCGGTGACGTGCGCGAGCACGAGCACGGGAAGATCCTTGCAATCCGGCAGGCGCAGGCGGGTCAGCAGTTCGTTCGCCTGGCGGTTGGAATCGACGGGATGACCGAAGATCACCGCGGCGTAATGGCTCACGGCGCTCCGGTCCTTGAGGCGCAGCAGACCTTCTTCGTAGGTTCGCGCCGTGGCCACGGCATGGCCGCGCGCCCTCAGCAATCGGCGCACGGCAAGCTGCAAGGTTGCGGACTTCTCGATGATCAGAACAGGGTGCACTTCATTCTTGCCTCGGAACATCCCTGTGCTGATTGAAAGACGAAACGCCCGGCCGCTCGAACGCCGCCAGGCATCCCACCACCTGCCGTCGGATTCGACGGCCTATTATGCATGTCACGCTTATCTCGATGCTTTCTTGTTATAATTAAATCGATAAACGTGCAGCTTATGTGCCAATCCGCAGGTCATTGTTTCGAGCGGAAAAATCCCGTGCCACGCCGACATAAGCTGCCGTATCTCGACACAATCCTACCGGCCGTCCGACAAAATCACGGCACGACGGCCGCACAGAAGAAGATCGGGCATCACCATGGCAAAGATTCTCTATTTCGCAAGTCTGGTGGACAAATTAGGAACATCCTCGGAAGAAGCAGCCCTGTCCGCGGACGTCGTTGACGTACGCACGTTGCTCGCCTGGCTGCGAACGCGCAAGGGAAACCGGGAAATCGCGCTGACGGACGACAAGGTACGGGTAACGGTCAATCGCCAGTTCGCCGCGCCGGAAACGCGGATCGACGACAGCGTGGAAATCGCCGTCGTTCCCACCGGCGCCGGCTAGGCGCTGATGCGGCGTGCTTATTTTCGGTTTCACGCCGGAAAATCGTTCAACTCCATGAATGACCGGACGTTTCACCGTCGGCCATTTCCGCGTTTACAGCATTATCCGTCTGCTACTCTTAGCCTTACGTATCAGCGCAAGCCCGCCGTCATGGAACGGCCAATCATGGAATCACGCATGCACGAACGTCTGGCCAAACTCGCCAAAATCTCCGAGCAGGAACTGAATCTGGCGGAAGCGGCGCTGCTCATCGCCATGGACGAATACCCCGGGCTGGACGTGGACGCCTACCTGCGGCAACTGGACGAACTGGCCACCGGCGTGCAGCAGCGGCTGCCGGCGCAGGCCGGTCTCGAGGACACGCTGGTGGCGCTCAACCAGTTCCTGTTCGTGGATCAGGGCTTCTCCGGGGACACCGAGAATTACGACGACCCGCGCAACAGCTTTCTGAACGAAGTGCTGGACCGCAAGCGCGGCATTCCCATCACGCTCTCGATCATCTACATGGAAGTCGGCCGGCGCCTCGGCTTGCCGCTCAAGGGCGTGTCCTTCCCCGGACATTTCCTGGTCAAATTCTCCACTCGCGAAGGCGAGGTGGTGCTCGACCCGTTCTCCGGCGGCAGCCTGATGAGCAAGGAAGACCTGGAACAGATGCTCGAGGAAACCTACGGCGCGTCCGACAGCACGAGCGCGCCGCTTGAACGCCTGCTCATCGCCGCCGGCAAGAAGGAAATCCTGGTGCGCATGCTGCGCAATCTCAAGGGCGCCTATCTGCGGCGCGAACGGTACGAAAAGGCGCTGACGGTCATCGACCGGATTCTGCTGATTCAGCCCGACCAGCCGGACGAGATACGCGACCGGGGCCGCATCTACGAACACCTGGAGTGCTTCCGCGCGGCGCTGGAGGACTACCAGTCCTACCTCCGGATGCGGCCCGCTGGCGGCGACGCCCCCGACGCGCACCGCCGCGTCGCCGAACTGAAGCTGATCGTCGCCAACCTCAACTGATTGCCCATCGCATGGATGAACGACCCAACCCGGCCCGGGATGGCGCCAGCGCCGCGGAACAACCCTGGTTTGTCTACATCATGGAATGCCGCGACGGTTCGTTTTACACCGGGGTCACCAACGACCTCGAACGCCGTCAGCAGCAACATAACGACGGCACCGCGTCGCGCTATACCCGCAGCCGCCGGCCAGTCGTGCTCCGTTACCGGGAACTCTGCGGCAGCCGTTCCCAGGCGCTGATCCGCGAATGCTCGCTGCGCCTGCTCTCGCGCAAGGAAAAGGAAGCGCTCATCGGCCGCGGCGGCTGACTCCGCGTCGCACGGCTTCGTCAGGTCACGCGCCGATACACCAAATCCCCTATCGGGTTGCCCAGTTTGCGCCCGCGTCGCTCGAAGCGGGTTTGTATCCGCGACGTCACCCCGGCCGCGAATGGATCGCGTCCGCTGACGGCGATCAGTCCCGGGGTGGCGGACAAGATCGAAACCATTTGTTCCGCATAATCCGGCCAGTCGGTCGCCAGATGCAAATACCCGCCGGGCTTGAGCTTGCGTGCCGCCAGCGCGGCAAAATCGGACTGCACCAGCCGGCGTTTGTGATGTCGCTTCTTCGGCCACGGGTCGGGGAAAAAAACATGCGCGCCGGAAAGCGACGCGTCCGGAACCTGCATCGCCAGCACGTCCTTGGCGTCGGCGAGCATCACCCGCACATTGGATATTTCCGATGACGCGAGCCTGCGCAGCAGACCGCCGACGCCGGGCCGGTGCACTTCGACGCCCAGATAGTCGTTTTCCGGATGCGCGATCGCCTCGGCCATCAGCGCGTCGCCGTTGCCGAAGCCGATCTCGAGTATCACCGGCGCGCGCCGCCCGAAAACGGCGGTGAAGTCGAGCGGCGCGCCGGTTTCGAGGCCGTAGCGCGGCCACAATTCACTCAATGCACGCTGTTGCGCCGGCGTGATGCGTCCCTGGCGACGCACGAAACTGCGGATGGAACGGAGCGGTTTAACAACTTCGGTCATAAGACTGTTCGCCGCAAAGACGCAAAGGGCGCAAAGATTAAGAAGTCAGAAAATTCAAATCCTTGGTTCTTTGGCACACAACATCGTTTTCGTTTTCGTTTTCTTTGCGTTCTTTGCGGTGAAGAATCATCTAGAAAAACGTCCCGCCGAGGGGCGAGGACGGCGAACCGTATTGCTTGCGCGGCATGCGCCCGGCGCGATAGGCCTCGCGTCCGGCCTCGACCGCTTTTTTCATCGCCTGCGCCATGAGCACCGGGTTCTGCGCCGCGGCGATGGCGGTGTTCATGAGCACGCCGTCGCAACCGAGCTCCATGGCGATCGCGGCGTCGCTGGCCGTGCCCACGCCCGCGTCCACCAGCACCGGCACCGTGGCTTCCTCGACGATGAAGCGGATGTTGTACGGATTGCGGATGCCCAGCCCCGAGCCGATCGGCGCCGCGAGCGGCATCACCGCGACGCAGCCCATTTCGGCGAAGCGCCTGGCCACGATCGGATCGTCGTTGGTGTACACCATGACCTTGAACCCGTCGGCGATCAGCGTTTCGGCCGCGCTCAGGGTCTGGGGAATATCCGGATACAGCGTTTTTTCGCTGCCCAGGACTTCCAGCTTCACGAGATCGTGACCGTCGAGCAGCTCGCGCGCGAGCCGGCAGGTGCGGATCGCGTCTTCGGCGCTGTAGCAGCCCGCGGTATTCGGCAGGTAGGTGTATTTTGACGGCGGCAATATCTCGGTCAGGTTCGGTTCATCCGGATTCTGGCCGATGTTGGTGCGCCGCACCGCGATGGTGATGATCTGCGCCCCGCTCGCCTCCACGGCGCGCCGGGTCTGATCGAGGTCCTTGTACTTGCCGGTACCGACCAGCAGCCGCGACGTGTAGGACCGGCCCGCGATTACCAGCGGATCGTTCGTGGTCTTACGGATTGTTTCAGCGGTTACCGCCATATCCACGACACCTCCGAAAACTCTTGGAAGACCGACAAGCCATGCTGTCGGTGTCCGGCGGCATTCGCGGCCGGTCGCATCCCCACTTCGTGGGTGCTCGCCGGAGCGTTGCCCGAGGGACCCGCGCCAGCGGGATCGGGCAGCGCAGGCGACAATGACGACCGCCATGAACGCGGCTCGCCACATCCCGCCTCACGGTCGCATCCCCACTTCGTGGGGCCCCTGCTCCGCGCTCGGCGGGCGTCCTGCTCCCTGCTCATGCCGCCACCTCCAATAGCAAACACGACTTCGACCCGGTCATTGTCCTTCAACTGAAATTCTCCGTGCCGGCTGCGCGGCACGATCTCCCGGTTGACCTCGACCGCGACCCGCCGCTCGCCCAGTCCCATGTCCTGCAACAACGCCGAAATTGTCACCGGCGCGGGGAGACTTTTTTCCTGACCGTTGAGCTGGATCTTCATGACCGGGGATAAACGTTCAAAAAACAGGTATTTCCGCGCCATCGGCACGGTCATTGTAATCCCGCCTGTGGAATAACGCACGCCGGGCGGCGCGCGCTCAAAAAAGCTCGATGTCGCCCGTGGCCACCGTCACCGGGGCGAGTTTCCCTTCCGCCACCAGGGACTCGTAGCAGCAGACCTGGTTGCGGCCGTTCTGCTTGGCGTAGTACAGCGCCTTGTCGGCCCGGTTGATGATCGTGTCCACGATCTCGCCGGGCGCGATAGCGGCGACGCCGATGCTCACGGTCTTGCTGCCGATCTGCGGAAACTCGTACACCTCGAGCCGGTGCCGGAAGGATTCCAGCACCGGGACGCAGGTCTCCGGACGCATGCCGACCAGCACCACGGCAAACTCCTCGCCGCCGTAACGGAACATCATGTCCTGATGACGGAACACGCTGCTCATGAGGCGCGCGAACTGCACCAACACCTCGTCGCCGTACAGGTGCCCGTACTTGTCGTTCACCTGCTTGAAGTGGTCGATGTCGAACAACGCCAGGCAGTTATCCTGCGCGGCTACGTACGGCTGCGCACGCCGGTCGTGATGGCCGGCATTGATCACCAGATGCCGGATGCGTTCGTCGAACGACTGACGATTGTGCAGGCCGGTCAGTCCGTCGAGTTCGTTGCGCGAGAGCAGGTACAGCTGGTTGCTGAAGATCTGGAGCAGGCGCGCCAGCACCTCGTCCTCGCCGCCGACTTCGCGCATGTCTTCGATCATCAGCATCGCGGTGACATGGTTGACCCCGAAGATGGGCAGGATCAGCCGGCGTCCGCCGGAGCCGGACATCCTGCGGCTGATGCGCTCGCGCGTGCGCGCGCAGGCCAGCAGGTCCGGGTCGGACTGAATGGGAACCGGATCGGTCAGCGGATCGAGCCAGTCGCGCACCATGACGCTCGGCAAACCGCTTTCGTCGTCATCGTCGATTTTGTTGAAATTCGAAATCGTCAGCAGCCGGAACCGCGCCGCGCGCACGTGCTGACACAGGGAATCGATCAGGGACGTGGTCAATCCCAGCGCCTCGCGCTGGCAGGTCAGCGCCACGATCGCGTCGAGATAGCCGATCAGCAACGGATCGGCCTGTTTGTCCGGACGCGGCTTGATGTCCTGGTCTGTCAAGGTAGAATCTCTCTCCGGCCGGCCGTTTCGGCGGGCCGGGTTTCTGTAAACCTATGCATAAGCTGGGCCATGCGCGGGTGTGGTTCAATGGTAGAACGAGAGCTTCCCAAGCTTTA
>DAIDLH010000116.1 GCA_027449605.1 Candidatus Muproteobacteria bacterium
CCAGCCCGTCGCGTCCGGTGACGTTGGCGAGTTCGAGCCGGGTTGCCGGTGTGCCGGACGCCGGAGATGAGAGGGCGGACTCCGTTCGCCGGCGGCATTGCCATCCCGCGCCACGTTCGTGAGCCGGAAAAATTCCGTTTACCACTCCGCCGCGCGTCGGTTATTCAGCCGCACCCGCTGTCGTTCCAGCGACCCGACGGTCGATCCGCCACATCCAGGTCCGGCCCGGCCTACTTGAATCGCCCGCGCCCGGCCCCAATGAAGCATTCATGCCCCATCGAGAAGAACCGCAAAAAATGGAAGCCGAAGGCATCAGCGAAACTCCCGTCGCCGTCGAGAACGAGAGCGGCAAGCTGGCGCGTCCCGCCGACGTGCTGCCGGGTTTGCTGCACATCCTGCCGGTCGCCAACCGACCGTTCTTTCCCGCGCAAATGGTGCCGCTCGTGGTGGATCGCGAGCCGTGGCAGCGCACGGTGGAGGCGGCGGTCGAGGCCGGCCAGTACGTCGGCCTGGTGCTGATCCGCGGCGACGATCCGCAAACCGCCGGGCCCGACGATTTCTACGCCATGGGCACGGCGAGCCGCATTCATAAAGTGGTGCAGCTGGAAGACAAGCTGCAACTGTTCGTCGAGGGCATCCAGCGATTCCACATCGACTCGTGGGTGACGCGCGAGCGTCCGTTCGCGGTGCGCGCGCAGTATTTTCCCGAGACCAGCTACAAGGACATGCCCGAGATCAAGGCGTACACGGTCGCGGTGATCAACACCATCAAGGAACTGCTGCCGCTCAATCCGCTGTACGGCGAGGAACTGAAATATTTTTTGAACCGCTTCGGGCCGGACGATCCGGCGCGACTGGCGGATTTCGCCGCCAGCCTCACGACTTCCGACAAGCACGAACTGCAGGAGGTGTTGGAGAAGACCCACATCCGCGAGCGCATGGAAAAGGTGCTGGTGCTGCTCAAGAAGGAAGTCGAGGTCGCGAAGGCGCAAATGCAGATCCACAAGAACGTGGAAGAGAGCATGGAGAAGCGCCAGCGCGAATTCCTGCTGCGCGAGCAGATGAAGGCGATCCAGAAGGAGCTCGGCATCGCCAAGGACGACCGCACCGCCGAACTCGAAAAATTCCGGACGCGCCTGAAGGACCTGATGTTGCCGGAGGAAGCGCGGAAGCGCATCGACGAGGAAATCGAGAAGCTGTCGGTGCTCGAGGTCGGCTCGCCGGAATACGGCGTGACGCGCAATTACCTCGACTGGCTGACGCAACTGCCGTGGGGGAAATATTCGAAAGACAAGCTCGATCTCAAGCACGCGCGCAAAATCCTCGACCGCGATCATGACGGGCTCGCGGACGTGAAGGACCGCATCATCGAGTTCCTCGCCGTGGGCACGATGAAGGGCGAAATCGCGGGCTCGATCCTGCTGCTGGTCGGCCCGCCCGGCGTGGGCAAGACCTCGATCGGGCGCTCGATTGCCGAGGCGCTGGGTCGCAAGTTCTACCGCTTCTCGCTCGGCGGCATGCGCGACGAGGCCGAGATCAAGGGCCACCGCCGCACCTACATCGGCGCCATGCCGGGCAAGTTCGTGCAGGCGATCAAGGACGTGGGCGTGGCCAATCCGGTGATCATGCTGGACGAGATCGACAAGATCGGCGCCTCGTATCAGGGCGATCCGGCCTCGGCGCTGCTCGAGGTGCTGGACCCGGAACAGAACCGGGACTTTCTCGATCATTACCTGGACGTGCGCTTCGACTTGTCCAAGGTGCTGTTCGTGTCCACCGCCAACCAGCTCGACACGATTCCCGCGCCGCTGCTGGATCGCATGGAGATCATCCGGCTATCCGGCTACATCACGAGCGAGAAAATGGCGATCGCGCAACATCACCTGATCCCGCGCCAGTTCGAAAAGGCAGGTCTGAAAAAGGGACAGCTGCAGATCGAGGCCGAAGCGGTGCGCGAAGTCATCGAGCGTTACGCGCGCGAGGCCGGCGTGCGCAACCTGGAAAAACGCCTCGGCCAGATCGCACGCAAGAGCGTGGTGAAAATCCTGAACGGCGCCAGGCCGCCGGTCCGCGTGAGCGTTAAAAATCTCGAGGAATATCTGGGCAAGCCGCTGTTCCGTCCCGAGAAACCCCAGCAGGGCGTGGGCGTGGTCACCGGCCTGGCGTGGACGCCGCTGGGCGGCGCGACGCTCGACGTCGAGGCCACGCGCGTGCACCAGGCCGGGCGCGGCTTCAAGCTCACCGGCCAGCTCGGCGACGTGATGAAGGAATCGGCCGAGATCGCCTACAGCTACATTTCCTCGCACTGCAAGGATTACGGCGCAAGCGCGGATTATTTCGAGAAGGCGTTCGTGCACCTGCACGTGCCGGCGGGCGCGACGCCGAAGGACGGCCCGAGCGCCGGCGTCACGATGGCGACGGCGCTGCTGTCGCTCGCGCGCGGGAAGAAGATCGCGCGGCCGCTGGCCATGACCGGCGAGATCACGCTCACCGGCCAGGTGTTGCCGGTGGGCGGCATCCGTGAGAAGGTGATCGCCGCGCGCCGCGCGAAGATTTCCGAGCTGATCCTGCCCGAGGCAAACCGCGGCGATTTCGAGGAACTGCCGGCGCACATCCGCAAGGGACTCAAAGTAAATTTTGCTGACCACTACCGCGATATGGCAAAAGTCGTTTTTACCAAACGATAAAATGCGGAGTTCGGAGTGCGGAATGCGGAGTGAAAAAAACCAGGGTATTCCGCATTCCGAATTTGAGCGAAGCGAAAGGAAGCTGGGAGTAATCAGCCGCCGAGATCGACTTCTTCGCCCGACTGCCCGCGAATGAACCGTGACAGTTCGTGCATCAGTTCCCCGCCGCCCTGATCGTTGATCCAGCGGCCGTCGACGAAGCCGTAGTGATAGCCGCCGGATTTGGCCGCGACCCAGATCTGCTTCGCCGCGCCCTGCTTGTTGATGACGATCTTCGTGCCGTTGGCGAATTCGAGCGTCAGGACGCCGCCGGCCGCCTCGAAATCGATGTCGGCGCCGCTTTCCTCGATGGCCTGCTCGATGGTCAGCAGCATGTCGGTGGCTTTCTTGTCGAATTCGGATTCGTTCATGGTCGTGACAGTAACCAGAGTTTATAATGACGGCCCATGTTACAAGGAAGCTCGGCGTCATCACAGAGGCGGTAAGCTCATTCAGGCATGATGCAAAAAAAGAGAATCCTGCTTCTGGGCGAATATGGAGCCTTCACCCGGCGTATCCATCGCGCCCTTTCCCGATCCCCCGACATCGAGTGCATCATCGGCGTTGCCGACGTCCGCCGGGCGCGGTCTCAATGGGGCCCCGACGGCGCACTGACGGCCGTTCTCGGTGATGCGCATTCCATCCAGGGCGCCGTCAAGGACGCCTTCGCCGTGGTCAATACGCGCGGGCCGTTTCTCGACCGGAATTACACCGTGGCCGAGCAGTGCGTCGAGCGCGGCGTTCACTACGTGGATCCGGCGGACTCGAACGAATATGTCAGCGGTCTCGCCCGTCTGACGCGAAAGGCGGAAAAGTCCGGCAGCCTGATCGTGACCGGCGCGGCCGCGGCGCCGACGGTCTCCGCGTTGCTGGTGGACATGCTGGCGCCGGAGTTCGACCGCATTCGTGAAATTCACGCCTGTCTTGCGCCGGGGAAAAACGATTATCGCGACCGCGCCACCGCGCATGCGATTCTGAGATATTCCGATCATGTCTTGCGCATGAAGGAGAAGGGGCGATGGCACGAGTTCAAAAACTGGACCCGGCCGCGCACGGTGTATTTCCCGGCTCCGGTGGGTCGCCGCCGCAGTTATGTGTGCGACATGCTCGATCTCGACATTTTTCCGAAGCGTTATGGAGCGCAGACCGTGACCTTCCGCACGGCGCTTTCCTCCCGCGCCAGTAACTCCGTCTTGTCTTTCTGCCGTTGGCTCAGAAAACGCGGCATGATACGCAACCTGCCGTCGTCCATGCTGAGCCTGCTCTACGCTTTCAGCGCCTTGCCCGGTTTCGGCGATCCCAACGGGGGTCTGGGTGTGGAGGTGCACGGGGACAAGGGCGGAGACCGCGTCACCCGTTCGATTTTCCTGGTGGCGAGCGCGGGCAATGCATCGGCCATCGCCGCCGCGCCTTCCGTGGCGCTTGTCAAGAAATGGGTTCGCGAGGGCGTGTCCGCGGCCGGCGTCACGCCCTGCGTCGGTCTGCTCGAGTGGTCGGACGTGCGCGACGAACTCCTGGAGCAGGACATCGTTCTGGTCCGGACCTGATCAAGGCTGGATGGAGAAGGAGCAGGCAGGGTAAGCTAGCGGTGTCTGTCACGGAGAAACAGCCCGATGTCGTATCCCGGTTCGCGGTACCTCGTCCTGTTGTGTATTCTGCTGGGTATCGCGGCGGCCGGCGGCTGCGGCAAGAAGGGGCCTCTGTATCTGCCGGACGACGCCGGCGCAGCGAAGAAGACCGACGCACCGGCGCCGGCGTCCTTGCCGGCGTCGAAATAATTTCAGCGCCATCATGAATCCCTTCGCCTATCGGGACCGGCAGCTGCATGCCGAAAACGTGCGTCTCGCCGACGTCGCGGAACGGGTCGGCACGCCCTGTTACGTTTATTCGCGCGCCGCCATCGAGGAACGCTTCCGCGCTTTCGACGCCGCGCTCGCCGGACGCGACCATCTGGTGTGCTACGCGGTCAAGGCCAACTCGAATCTCGCGCTGCTGAACCTGCTCGCGCGTCTCGGTTCAGGTTTCGACATCGTCTCGGGCGGCGAACTGGAGCGCGTGCTCGCGGCCGGCGGCGATCCGGCCCGGGTCGTGTTCTCCGGCGTCGGCAAGACGCCCGAGGAAATGCGGCGCGCGCTGGCGGCGGGGATTCACAGTTTCAACGTCGAGTCCGAGGCCGAGCTGGAAATCCTCGACGCCGTGGCGGGACAGCTCGGCAAGCCGGCGCCGGTGGCGCTGCGCGTCAATCCGGACGTGGACCCGGCCACGCATCCATACATCGCCACCGGCCTGAAGCAGAGCAAGTTCGGGATCGACATCGGGCGCGCCGAGGCCGCGTACCGGCGCGCGCGGTCGCTGCCGAACCTGCGCGTTACCGGCGTTGCCTGTCACATCGGCTCGCAGCTCACCGACATGGCGCCGCTGCTCGAAGCGCTGGACCGCGTGCTCGCCCTGGCCGGCGCGTTGCTCGACAGCGGCATCGCCCTGCGACATCTCGATCTCGGCGGCGGGCTCGGCATCCGCTACAACGAGGAACAGCCGCCGGAACCGGGCGATTACGTTCGTGCGATCCTCGGGCGCCTGCAAAGCAGGGACGCGCGTTATCAGAACATGCGCCTCGTTTTCGAGCCCGGACGCGCCATTGTCGGCAACGCCGGACTGCTGCTCACGCGCGTGCTGCTGCTCAAGCTCGGCGACGAACGCAACTTCGCCGTGGTCGATGCGGCGATGAACGACCTGCTGCGGCCGGCGCTCTACGACGCCTGGCACGACATCACGCCGGTGGCCGTGGACCGGCCGCGTGCTCAGCGCACTTATGACGTCGTCGGACCGGTGTGCGAAAGCGGCGACTTCCTCGGTCGGGATCGCGCGCTCGGCATCGAGCCCGGCGATCTGCTGGCCGTGGTTTCCGCCGGCGCTTACGGTTTCGTGATGAGTTCGAACTACAACACCCGTCCGCGCGTCGCCGAAGTGATGGTGGACGGCGACCGGTTCCAGGTCGTGCGCCGGCGCGAGACCGTCGCTGAATTGATGGCGTTGGAGACGACTCTGCCCAAATAATGGAATAGACAGGATTAACAGGATTTCGCAGGATTTCCAGGATTTATTGGAAAATGTTTTGTTTTAATCCTGATTTGATCCTGTGAATCCTGTTAATTGATTCATGCAAAGGATTCCCGAGCCCGAGTTGATGGACGATGCGGAGCAGGCGCGCGCTTATGCCGGCGCCGATTTCTCCGAACCGCACCAGGCGTTCGTCGAGCGCTTCGCGCAATGCTTCCCGCAGCATCGCCCGCGGCGCGTGCTCGATCTCGGCTGCGGCGCGGCCGATATCACGATCCGTTTCGCGCGCGCCTGTCCCGGCTGCGAGCTGACCGGCGTGGACGGCGCGCCGGCGATGCTGGCGCTGGCACGGGATGCCGTCACGCGCGCCGGACTGGCCGGCCGGATTCGGCTGCGCGAAGCGCGCCTGCCCGCCGGCGACCTGCCGCCGCATCGTTTTGACACGCTCATCAGCAACAGCCTGCTGCATCACCTTGCCGATCCGCAGGTGCTGTGGCGCGCGCTGCGGGACTGTGGCGCGCCGGCGGCGGCGCTGTTCGTGATGGATTTGCGCCGTCCCGACACACGCGAACAGGCCGCTCGATTGATGCAGAAATATTCCGCTACCGAGCCGGAAATCCTGCAACGGGATTTTTTCAACTCGCTGCTCGCGGCCTATCGTCCGGAAGAAATCGCCGCGCAGCTGGCGTCCGCCGGTCTCTCCGGCTTGCAGGTGGAGCCCGTGGGCGACCGTCATGTAGCGGCATACGGCCGTCTCTGAGGCGCGCGCCCGGCGGCCGCGCCTGTTTATTTGCCGTGCCGCTAACGGTAAGCTTGCGCCATGCCCGTTCCCTTCACCAAGATGCACGGCGCCGGAAACGACTTCGTGGTGTTCGACGCCGTCAGCCGACCGGTCGCGCTGACGCCGGAAAAAATCCGCCGCCTTGCCGACCGCCACTTCGGCATCGGCTGCGACCAGGTGCTGGTCGTGGAGCGCGCCACCGCGGCCGGCGCGGATTTCCGCTACCGGATTTTCAACGCCGACGGCGGTGAGGTCGAGCAATGCGGCAACGGCGCGCGCTGTTTCGTGCGCTTTGTCCGCGACCGGCGGCTCACGACCAAGGACGAGATTGCGGTCGAGACCCTGGCCGGCATGATTTACCCGCGTCTCGAGCCGGACGGCGGCGTCACCGTCAACATGGGCGTGCCGCGGTTCGAGCCCGCCGCGGTGCCGTTCGAGGCAAGCGCGCGCGAAAACGTCTATGATTTGGAGGTGGACGGTCGCCACGTGCAGGTGAGCGTCCTGTCCATGGGCAACCCGCACGCGGTGCAGCTGGTGCCGGAAGCGGACAGCGCGCCGGTGAACACGCAAGGACCGCTGATCGAGCGGCATCCGCGCTTCCCGCAGCGCGTGAACGCCGGTTACCTGCAGATCGTGGACCGGCGGCACGTGCGGTTGCGGGTGTACGAGCGCGGCGCCGGCGAGACGCTGGCCTGCGGGACCGGAGCCTGCGCGGCGGTCGTGGCCGGTCGCCAGCGGGGCCTGCTCGATGATAAGGTGGACGTGAAATTGCTCGGCGGGACGTTGCGCGTGTCCTGGTCCGGCGAAGGGCAGCCGGTGTGGATGACCGGCCCGGCGGTGACGGTTTTCGAAGGAACTATCGACCTGGATCGGCTATGACGCAAAAATTGCCCAGCGGTGAATTGCAGACCGAGCTTTCCTGGGAGGAGGCGGTGTCGCGCTACCTCGAGGATCACCCCGACTATTTCCAGCACCACCCCGACGCCGTCGCGCGGCTGCTGCTCTCGCACGAGACCGGCGGCAAGGCGGTGTCGCTCATCGAGCGTCAGGTGCAGGTGTTGCGCGAACAGAACCTGGCGTTGCAGCGCCAGTTGCGCGAGCTGGTGAACAACGCGCGCGAGAACGACGTGCTCAGCAGCCGCGTGCATCGTTACGCGACCGCCATGATCGGCTGCGCCTCGCTCGACGAGGTATTCGACACGACTTACGATCTGCTGCGCCAGGAATTCAAGCTCGACGCCGTGGTGATCCTGGTGCAGGGCCGTCCCGTCGCCGGCGGCCGTCCCGAGCTGGTGCCGGAGGACGACAGGCGCCTGGGCGCGCTGCTTCAGCAATTCGGTTCCGACAAGCCGATCTGCGGCGGCAAGTTCGAGGAAAGCCTGATGACTTATCTTTTCAGCGGACGCGCTTCCGAGATCAAGTCGAGCGCGCTGATCCCGCTCGGCGAAAAAAATCCGCGCGGCGTCCTCGGGCTGGGCACGCAGGACCCGCACCGCTTCCATCCGGGCATGGGCACGGTCTATCTCACGCGGCTGGGCGAACTGCTGACGCACAGCCTCGCCAGGCATTTCGGCTAGCCCGGGGCGCGTGCCGCGATGCACGAGCACGCCCGCCTGTTGCAGGAAAAGTTTCTCCATCATCTCGGCGCCGAGCGCCGTCTTTCCCCGCTCACCGCAGTCAATTACCGGCGCGATCTCGCGCAGTGCATGACGTATTGCGACGGCGCCGGCATCGATGACTGGGCACGTCTGAGCACCGCCGAGGTGCGCGGCTGGGTGGCGGCGATGCATCGCCGGGGACTCTCCGGCAAGAGCATCCAGCGCGCGTTGTCCGCGCTGCGCAGCTTCTATCGTTACCTGCTGCGCGAGCAGGCGGTCGTGCGCAATCCCGCGAGCGGCGTGACCGCGCCCAGATCCGCGCGCCGGCTTCCCAGAACGCTCACCACCGATCAGGCCGCGCGGCTGCTGGATTTCGACGCCGGCGATCCGATCGAGCAACGCGACCGGGCGCTGCTCGAGCTGCTGTATTCCTCCGGCCTGCGCCTGTCGGAACTGGTGCAGCTCGATCTCGCCGGGCTCGATCTGTCCGGCGGCCTGGTGCGCGTAACCGGCAAGGGCCGGAAAGTGCGCGACGTGCCGGTCGGCGCCAAGGCGCGCGACGCGCTGAGCGAATGGCTCGCGGTGCGCGGCCGGTTCGCTGCGCTGGAGCAGACAGCCGTGTTCGTGACCCGGCGCGGAAAACGTCTCGGCGCGCGCGCGGTGCAGAACCGGCTGCGACTGCGGGCGGCGAAGCAGGGAATGGAAGTGCCGGTGCATCCGCACATGCTGCGTCATTCGTTCGCCAGCCACGTGCTCGAATCGAGCGGCGACCTGCGCGCGGTGCAGGAAATGCTCGGGCACGCCAACATCTCGACGACGCAGATTTACACGCATCTCGATTTTCAGCATCTGGCGAGCGTGTACGACAAGGCGCATCCGCGCGCGCGCCGGAAAACCCCGGCATGAGCGAAACGCGTTATTACAGCATGCGCCGTCTCTCGCCCTACCAGGGGACGGTGCAGGTCGCGGAGACGCCGGGCTTCCGGGCGATCACCTCCGACGGCCTGACATGGCGGGTCCAGTTCCTCAACCGGCGCTCGCGCCTGGCGAGCCACGCCGTCTGGCGCGCCGACGGCGGCGGCGACCTGGCCGAGACCGAACAAACCCGCGAATTCGTCGCGGCGATGCAGAATCATCCGCCGTTCCCGTTTCCGCCGGCGGACAACGTCGAACTGTGGCTGCTGGACGCGAAGCAACACCGGCCGCTCGCGATCCTGGCCAGCACCCTCGAACGCATCACGCCGCCGCGGTCCATGGACACCGTCTGGCGCGCGGCGCTCGCCGGCGACGACAGCTTCATGGCGCCGAGCCTGTCAGCCGCCGGCGCCGGGGAGACCGTGACGCATATACCGCATCGCGAGGTGCTGAACCGCTGCGTGCAAAAAGCCGCGGGGCCGCTGGAGCGCGCGCAGTGGTTCCGGCGCGCGCCCGACGGCAGCGGCACCGGACTGCACGGCAACCGCCTCGATCCGGCGCAGATCGGCCGCAGGCTGGAGCACCATGCTTTTCCCGAATTACTGTTGCGCGAGAATTGGGAAGATGAGCGTGAAAAAAATCTGGTGCGCGATTATCACGACTGGCAGGCGCCGAACCTGCTGACGCATCGCGATCTCGCGCGCGCCACGCGCGACCGTCTCGAACGCGCCGCCTGCCGCCAGGCCGAAAAGCTGTACAAGGTCCGCCACTTTCTGCCGGAAATCGTCAATACCGACCTGTTGAACGTCGCTTTTGTCGAGGCCGTGATCCGTCGTTCGGCTCAGCCATGAGACGTGTGGGTGTATTGTTTCCCGGGCTTAACGGCGCGCCGGTAAATGAAATAGAATAGGCCGTCTGTTGGCGGGAGCTGTGCTGACCGCGAAACAGGTCCACGAATTAATTCCGGAGGTTCGGCCCGTGGCCGAGACGTTCAAGAACATTCCCATCCGGCCCGCCCAGGCCAACCAGGAACACGCGGAGATCAAGAGCTGCGCGGAAGCCGAGCCGTTCGCGCTGCGCGTGATCGGCGACAGCATGGCGCCCGAGTTCCTCGACGGTCACATCATCATTGTCGACCCGGCGATGCCGCCGCAGTCGGGCGCCTTCGTCGTGATCGATTACCGGGGCGAGACCACGTTCCGCCAGTTTATCGTGGAAGAAGGCAGAAAATTCCTCAAGGCGCTCAACGACGCCTATCCGGCCGTCGAGATGGTGGAGAACTACTCGGTGCGCGGCGTGGTGGTGCAGCGCGCCAGCCGGCGCCGCAAGGACCACAAGCATTATTATTAGAAGTCGGATGACAGGGATCGAAGCTTCATCCCTGCTCCCTCACTCCTCGCGGTAAAGATGCGCGCGTGACCAGGGCAGATCGTTGTTGTCGCCGCGGGTGAAGACGACCTGGAACAATTGCAGCGAGCCGGTGGCAAAGGCGGCGATCGATCCGGCGAGATACAGCCGCCAGGCGCGCAGGAACGCCCTGTCGTAGGACGCTTCGATTTTTCCCGCATGCCGGTTGAGACGCTCGATCCAGTGACGCAGCGTTTTGACGTAGTGCAGCCGCAGATTCTCCACGTCGAGCACGGAGAATTCGTGCTTCTCGTAGATGTCCATCATTTCACGCAAGGTCGGCGGGTAGGCGCCGGGGAAAATGCGCTTTTCGATCCAGGCGTTCATCCGCTCGGGCTTGTTGCGTCCGATCGAATGAATCAGTCCGCGTCCATCCGGCGTCAGGCAGCGGTCGATGACGTCGCCCAGCTCGCCGTAATGATCCCGGCCGACGTGTTCGAGCATGCCGATGGAAACGAACACGTCGTATTCGCCGGCGATGTTCCGGTAATCGTCCTCGATGTAGTCGACCATGCCGTCGAGCCTCTCGGCTTTGGCTTTTTCGCGGGCATAAACGACCTGCTGATGTGAAATGTTGTAGGACGCGACGCGGACGCCATGATGCCTGGCCATGTGGCGCGCGAATCCGCCCCAGCCGCCGCCGGCTTCCACCACCCGGTCGCCCGGCTTCAAACGCAGCTTGCGGCAGACGTGATCCATCTTGGCGCGTTGCGCCTGCTCGAGCGTGAGATCCGGCGAGGGGAAGTAGGCGCAGGTGTACTGCATCGCCGCGTCGTCGAGCCAGAGCTCGTAGAAGTCGTTGCCGATGTCGTAGTGATGGTGGATGTTGTCGCGCGATTCCGCGAGGCGATTCGTGCGCGGACGGTTGAACAGCCGCGTCTGCGCGGCCTTGAGCTTCTGATACTTCGGCGAGGACGCCGCCGCGCGGTAGGCGATTTCGAGAAACTCGATCAGATCGCCGTCTATTTCGATGCGGCCCACGCTGTAGAGATCGCCGAAATGCAGCGCCGGGTTGATGAGCAACTGGTTCAGCGCCTCGCCGTCGCGGATCAGCGCCCGCGCCACCGGCTTGTCCGAGGAAGCGGCGATCTCTTCGCCGTTCCACAGCACCAGCGTCAGCGGCGGTTCGCCGAGCAGGTCGAGCAGTTTGCGCGCCATCCACCGGTCGAACGGCGAAACGCGCGACGGCGCGCCGGGAACCTCGTCGCCGGTCGCACCGTCGGTGATGTCGGGGATGTTGAGCGAGACCGCCTTGTTTTTCTGGATGCCCTTGTCCATAGCGCTCGTTGTTCCACTGGGATGCCGATTATCCTACCCCGTGACCGCAAGCCGTGACAAATCGGCATTCTCCATGGCCCGCGCCGGCGCCATTTTGCGGCAATGAAGGCTCGCAGGAGCGGAAAATTCAGGTATCCGCCTCATGATGTTTCCATGGATGCGTGTAGAATCCGGGCATGAAATCCGCCAAGCGTTGCACGCCGGTTTTGTCGCGCTTCCTCGGTCGCTGCTTGTGCCTGGCCGTGCTGGCGATGGGCGTCGGTTCGCCCGCGGCCGCGAACGAGCCGGATGATTACCTGCGCGGCTACGTCGACGCGCTGCTCGACAACCGTTATCCCGGTCTCGGGCTGCGGGTGCAGACGATCGCGCCCGAGGCGGAGGTCACGCTGACGTCGCGCACCTGTCTCGGTCCGTGGCAGAAACGCGATGTCACGGAATTGCTCGTGAAGACGGAGCGCGTGAAAACGGTTCAGTGGTCCTTGCCGCCGGGATGCGAGCGGACGGAAACGGATCGGCCGGCGGCCGAAACGCAGGCCGCAACGGTTGACTTTCACGCATTGCCGGAAACGGAATTGTTCGCGCCGCTGCTCGCCGACCCGCGCCAGCCGCGGTTCTCGGTGAGTTATCAGCGTTACCGCGGCGCCGCGCGCGAGTTCGCCGCGGCCAGCACGGCGGTCGGAGAATATTTCGGCCTGGCGTCGGGCCTGTTCGGCGAATACGGCAGCTCCCAGATCGGCATCCAGGGCGCGGTGTTCGCGTTGTTCAACCTCGACGCGCCGTCGAGCGATCTGATCAACGCGGATTACTGGATCGGCCTGCCGATCAGCTACCGTCGCGGGCCGTGGTCGTATCTGATCCGGTTGTATCACCAGAGCTCGCATCTCGGCGATGAATTCATTCTCGGCAACCCGGGCATTAACCGCGTCAATCTGAGCTACGAGGATATCGAGGGGCTCGTCTCTTATGAATGGGAACGGCTCCGCGTTTACGGCGGCGGCGGATACCTGGTGCATTCGGAGCCGGATCTCGCGCCCAAGCAGGTCCATGGCGGCGTCGAGTACATCCGGCCGCGGGCGACCGGGAAACTGGATTTCATCGCCGCCGCGGATTTTCGGGCCTCGGAAGAACTGGGTTGGGGCAGCAGCCGATCCTACCAGGCCGGCTTCGAGTTCAAGGGCAACGGCCCCAGGCGGGTGCGCCTGATGCTGGAGCATTTTCGCGGTCATTCCCCCAACGGCCAGTTTTACCGCGAACCCCTGCGCTATACCGGACTCGGGCTTTATTTCGGATTCTGAGTCGCCGGGCGCCGAAGCCGCGTCTTTTCGCGATAAAACGGTTGGCGGAACGTGTCGGGCATACTATTCTTAGTGATTATTGCGGCGGCGTGAAACCACCTGATGCATTGCCCTGGTTCAACGGGGTCGTGGTTCTGAGCCGGGAGAACCGTGCCGCCGCAATAATCGATAATCTTAAGGGATCTTATTATTGATCCGGCACTATAAAAGATGCTAAGAGGGTTAGCTGAAGGCACAGCTTGCCTTCGTTTCAATAATTAAATATCCGTGCCGGATCAATAATTGGAAATCACAGGCAGGTGTTCCATGGCATTGAATATGAAAATGAACCTCGACAAAAAATCCCTGATCCAAATCGTCGTGCTGGCGGCGCTGATCGCCGGCGGCGCGGGTTACTATTTCATGCAGCAGGAAGGCGGCGGGCTCGACATCGTCGGCGGTCTCTCTAATTTGTTTGAAAGCAAGCCGGTAACGACACGGGCGCCGGGGGCAAAAACACAAGCACCGGTCGCGGACAAGAAACCGGTCGCCGTGGCCGACGGCATGCCCAAGGCCGATGCGCCGGTCATCCCCGCCGGCCCCGCCAAGGGACAGATTCACGGCAAGCCGTTCGTGGTCGAGAGCAGCAGCATGGAGAACGGCGTGCTCACGCTGCGTTCCGGCAGGGACGTGAACGCCGATCTCGTGGTGAAGGCGGTTCTCGACACGCCGCCGTGGGAAGCGCCGGCGGGAAAAACGTTCAAGGCGCCGGGAGCCCCCGGCGCGCCCGTGCCGCAGATCGTGCTGGCGTGGAAGGAGCCGGGACCGAATGGCTCTTCGGAACAGAAGTTCACCGACAAGTACACGCTCGTGCTCGAACTGGGCCAGGAGAAGGACAGGAAACTGCCGGGCAGGATTTATCTCAGCCTGCCGGATGATGTGAAGAGCAACGTCGCCGGCACGTTCGAAGCCGACATCAAGGGATTCCGCATCGTCAACGGCAAGCCCGATCTCACGGCCGATTCGGTGGACACGCTGCAATACCTCGCGTTCCACGACTTGCTCAAGGACGACAAGGACAACAAGATGGAAGTGATCGCCTCGCGCGACGGTCGCTACGCCCAACCCGAATCGCCGGGCGCGAACATGACCGGTTACATCGAGGTGGACTATCGCACCGGCGGCGGAGCGTCCACGATCCGGCGCTTCCAGTTCGAGAAGGACGGCGGCGTCTGGAAAATCGCGCGTACCCTCGAAGCCAACCAGCTCGACGAAGCGCATCCTCTGCAAACACCGGGCGCGAAGGCCTCGGCCGAAAGAATGCTGGCCTATCTTGCCGCGAAGAAGATCGAGGCCGACGTCCGGAAAAAATATCCGAAGAAGGGTCTGTACGAACCCGGCCTGGCCACGCGGCACAGCGAAAAGTTCAAGATCGGCGTGTGCGAGGCGAGCTACAAGCTCGATCCCGCCGGCGAAACCAGGAAGACGGCTTATCTGTTCCGGCAGCGCGCCGGCGGATGGGCGCTGGATCGCGAGCTGGCCAGGAACGAGAAAGTGGATTTCGACACCGGCCGCATCGTCAAGCGCTGATTCGATCTTCTCCGTCCGACAAAAACCCCGCCATCATGACGGGGTTTTTTGTCGGCGCTGCGACGGCCGCTGGGCCGGGCGAATCAGACGCACGCCTTGACCACCGTGGCCTGCATCCCCTTCGGTCCCTTCTGGCTTTCGAACTCCACCTGCTGTCCTTCGATCAGTTTCCTGTAACCATCCGCCTGAATGACGGAATAGTGCACGAACACATCCGCGGTGCCGTCCTGTGGCGCGATAAAACCAAACCCCTTGGCTTCGTTGAACCATTTTACCGTTCCGATACGCATTACGAATGACCTCACTGAGTTGTAATTGATATAGAAAGTTACGTGCTGTTATGGTGGAAATTTCGCGAGGACGGACTGCGGAGCCTGCAAACGCCAACATGACAACGAACGGCAGCACATGACTGCGGAATCAGTATAACGAATTTCATATTTGTGTACAGTCAGCGTTAACCGCGGTGCGGCGGCCGGACATGCAACTTGCGTTCCATGCGGGCATACTGACGGCCGATGTGTAAATTTTACTGACACGGAGGATCAAGCGTGCAACTTCCCTGGTATGTCACGGCCGTCGGCGCCGCCCTCGTGTGGGGTGTCCATTACCCGCTGGTGGATCATGCGCTGAAAAGGATTTCGCTGGTGTCGGTGTTGCTGTTGACCGCCTTGCCGGTAATCCTGACGGCGCCGTTTTTTTACCGGACCCTCGCCGCTGATTTCACGATGTGGAAAGCGATGGACACGGGCGCGAAAGGAATGGTGCTGGCGCTGGCGCTGACCAGCCTGCTGGGTTCGGTGTTGCTGTTCCTGTCCATCGCCGGCAAGAACGCCACGCTCGCGAGCCTGATCGAGATCACGTATCCGGTGTTCGTCGCCGTGTTCGCGTTCGTGCTGTTCCGGGAGACGCACCTGACGCCGAGCGCCGTCGCCGGCGGCTTGCTGGTGTTCGCCGGCGTCGGATTGATCATTTGGAATAACCCGTGAAACAGGGCGCGGAAAGAATGCGCGGGCGCGATGTCGCGCCCGCGCATCGACTGAAGATTCGTCAGAGGTTGTAGCCGGTCTCGTTGTGCAACACGGTGTCGAGACCCTCGGTTTCCTGCTCGACCGTGACGCGCAGGCCGACCACCGCGTCGATCAGCTTGAGCAGCACGTATGAGATCGCGCCGGACCAGGCGGCGGTGACGAGAATGCCTGTGATCTGTGTCGTCAGCTGCTTGCCCATCGTGACACCCTCGGCGAAGCCCACGCCGCCCAGCGTGGTGGCGGCGAACACGCCGGTCAGCGTCGTGCCGATGATGCCGCCGACGCCGTGCACCGGGAACACGTCGAGCGAATCGTCGATGTGCAGAACGCGTTTCATGTAATTGGTGGCGAAAAAGCACGCCAGCCCGGCGGTGACGCCGATCGCGAGCGCGCCGAGCGGGCCGACGAAGCCCGAGGCCGGCGTGATCGTGCCGAGCCCCGCGACCATGCCGGTGACGATGCCGAGCACCGAGGGTTTGCCGAAACGAATCCACTCGCAGAACATCCAGGTCAGCGAACCGGCGGCCGCGCCGATGTGCGTGACCAGCATGGTCATGCCGGCGGCGCCGTTGGCGGCGAGCGCGCTGCCGGCGTTGAAACCGAACCAGCCGACCCACAACATGCACGCGCCGATCACGGTCATGGTGAGGTTGTGCGGCGGCATGGCCGTCGCCGGAAATCCCTTGCGCCGGCCGAGCACCAGCGCCGCCACCAGCGACGCGACGCCGGCGTTGACGTGCACCACCGTGCCGCCGGCGAAATCCATGACGCCGAGTTTCTGCAACCAGCCTTCGCCCCAGACCCAATGACAGACCGGCACGTAGACCAGCAGCAACCAGAACAGGCTGAACAGCAGCATGGCGGAAAACTTCATGCGCTCGGCGAAACCGCCGACCACGAGCGCCGGCGTGATGATGGCGAAGGTCATCTGGAACATGGCGAACACGGTCTCGGGGATGTCGCCCTTGAGCGTGTTCACGCCGATGCCGGCCATCAGCGCCTTGCCCAGGCCGCCGAGCCAGGCGTTGCTGGCGCCGCCGTCGCCGAACGCGAGGCTGTAGGCGAACAGCACCCACACGATCGACACCATGGCGGTGATGGCGAAGCATTGCATGAGGATGGACAGGACGTTCTTGGTGCGCACCAGCCCGCCGTAGAAAAGCGCCAGACCCGGCAGGGTCATGAACAGCACCAGAATCGACGAGGTCAGCATCCAGGCGGTATTGGCCATGTTGAGGGTCGGCGTCTCCGCCGCCAGTGCCAGCGTTGGCAAGCCAAGCAAGGGCGCGACAAAGAGCTTCGCGATTTTGCGGACAGTCATATCGTTCTCCTGTGGTGCGATTGTTCTTGACGTAGGGCGCCAGGTCGTTATTTCTTGTATCTCGCGCGGTGTTGCTTGCCGCCGCGGCGTTGGCGAGGCGCATCATACAAAACCCCGGCAGTTCCTGAAATGTCCTGTCTCTGTTCTGTTTCGCAGGGAAAGATTTGGCCGGTTTCGGGCGCCGGGATTAGGCTGAATTCCGCCCTCGGGGACATGGCGGATAGCCGCGCTACAGGCGTTTCGTGTTGCCATGAATGGCGCAGGCTGGCTTAATGAGGGAGGGGATACATTTTTCGGGAAAAGATTCCATGGATGCGCCAAAAATACAGACCGCGATTCCGCAACGCCGTTACCAGTTCGGCGAGTACACCGGGGTGGTATTGGGAGAGATTGAAAGCACCGACGCCGCAAAGTATCTGTATATCCTGGCGCTCGTGCGCGAGGGCGAGAGCAAGCCCGGATTTTATGTGACGGCGGAAAAGAATCCCCGCAGCCGCGCCCACGAGGGTTCGCACCGGCTGCGGGTCGTTACCCACGGTCTGACCGAGGAGATCGAATCGTCGGACCGCTGGACCGACATCGATGCTTTTTGCGAGGGAGCGTTCGCGGTGGCGGCCAGGGTGCTCGGGCTCCAGGACGAGCAGCCCGTGCGCCTCGCCTGATTCATTCCCGCCGCGATTTCACGCGCACCGATCCACGGCCGGGATCAGTGGTGGTGGCCGCCCTCGCCGTGCACGTGGCCGTGCTCGATCTCTTCCTGGGTGGCGCTGCGGACCTGGGTGATCTCGACGTCGAAGTGCAGCGTTTTGCCGGCGAGCGGATGATTGGCGTCGAGCACCGCGCCGGTGTCGGTGAGCTTGACCACGGTAAGCGTGATCGGCCCGTTCGGCCCGTCGGCGTAAACGCGCGCGCCGATTTCAAGTTTCATGTCGGGCGGAAAATGTTCGCGCGGCGCCTCGAATACCGCTTCCGGATTTTTTTCGCCGTAACCTTCCGCCGGCGCCACGGTCACCTTGGATTTGAAACCGGCCTGGGCCCCTTCGAGCGCCTTCTCCAGGCCCGGGATGATGTTGCTGTGGCCGTGCAGATAGTTGAACGGTTCGCCCCCGCGGCTCGAGTCGAGCGTCTCGCCGCTGTCGTCGGTAAGGGTATAGTGCATGGAAACAACCATGCCGTGGGCTGCCTTCATGTGGGAGTCCTCTGAAAGGATGGGAATGATGTCCGTCACTATATCGCAGTTTCGCGTCGCCGCCCAAGACGATTTTTCCCCTTCGCTTAAGCAGGAATTTCCGCGCCGGCGAGACAAGCCGGCGCCGGATGCTTATACTGAAACGCGAACTGTTTCGTTACCGGCTCTGCAAAGATGAATACCGGCAAACCCCGCGTCGAAATCGAGTACTGCAGTCAATGCCGCTTCATCCTGCGCGCGTCGTGGATGGCGCAGGAACTGCTCACGACCTTCGCCGACGAACTCGGCGAGGTGGCGCTGGTGCCCGGCAGCGGCGGCATATTCGAGGTGCGGCTGAACGGCGAACGGCTGTGGAACAAGAAACAGGCCGGGCGTTATCCCGAGCCGAAGGAGATCAAGCAGCTGATTCGCGATCGCATCGCGCCGGGCAAGGACCTCGGCCACAGCGACCGGAAGGATTAGAGGCAATCTCAAATACTATAATTCTGCACCGCAAAGGCGCAAAGGACGCAAAGAGAATCATTTCTGTGGTTAACAACAGAAGAAACCAGATGACTCTAAACTCTGGGTGCATTTTTCTTTGCGATTTTTGCGTCTTTGCGGTGAAAGTTTTTCATACTTCATGATCAAGCAACTCACTATTACCACACCCGGGCAAGGCCTACACGAGTTCACCGACCGGCTCGACGCACTGGTGCGCGAGGCCGGCGTGCGCGAAGGGCTGTGCACGCTCTTCATACAGCACACCTCGGCCAGCCTGCTGATCCAGGAGAACGCCGATGCCTCCGCGAAGCGCGATCTGGAGCAGTGGCTGAACCGGCTGGTGAAGGAAAACGACCCGCTGTACACGCATCAGAACGAGGGTCCCGACGACATGCCGGGGCATATCAAGTCGGCGCTGACCGCGACGCAGCTTTCGATTCCCGTGACCGGCGGCCGGCTCGCGCTCGGCGCCTGGCAGGGCGTTTACCTGTGGGAGCACCGCCATCGCGGCGGCGCGCGCCGGATCGTGGTGCATCTCGGCGAGTGAGCGCCGCGCCGAAAACCGCGCCGTACGGTTCCTGGGTCTCGCCGATCACCGCCGAGCTGATTGCCTCGGGGTCGATCGGGCTCGGTCAGATCGCGCTCGACGGGAGAGATATTTACTGGAACGAGCTGCGCCCGGCGGAAGGCGGGCGCAATGTCATCCTGTGCCGGCGCAACGGCGTGACCGTCGATGTTCTGCCCGCGCCGTTCAGCGCGCGGAGCCGCGCGCATGAATACGGCGGCGGCGCGTTCACGGTCGCCGACGGCGTGATTTATTTCTGTCACGACGGCGATCAACGCCTGTATCGTCTCCCGCCCGAAGGCGCGCCACGACCGATTACTCCGCCGGACAGTCGGCGTTACGCCGATGCCGTCAGCGACTCGCAGCGCCGGCGTCTCGTATGCGTGTGCGAAGATCACCGCGCGGGCGGCGAGCCGGTGAATACTCTGGTCGCGGTCGACGTCGAGGGCCGCGGCGAGCCCGTCGAACTGGCGTCGGGCCACGACTTCTACGCGGCGCCGCGGCTGAGCCCGGACGGCGCGCGTCTGGCATGGCTGGCGTGGAATCATCCCCACATGCCGTGGGACGGCAGCGAATTGTGGCTGGCGGATGTCGCGCCGGACGGCGCGTTGACGAACCGGCGCTGCGTCGCCGGCGGCAGCGACGAATCGGTTTTCCAGCCGGCCTTCGCGCCGGACGGAACGCTTTATTTCGTTTCCGACCGCAGCAGCTGGTGGAATCTTTACCGCCGGCGTAACGGGCGGGTCGAGGCGATCGCGCCCCTGGAGGCGGAGTTCGGTTTGCCGCAGTGGGTATTCGGCATGTCCACCTATGCCTTCGCCTCGGCGCGGCAGATCGTGTGCGCCTTCAACCGCGAAGGAACATGGCGTCTGGCGTTGTTGGATGTCGAAACGCACCGGATGGATTTCATCGAGGCGCCGTACACCGACATCGGCAACGTGGTCGCCGGTGACGGCATGGCGGCCTTCGTCGCGGCCTCGCCCGCGATGCTGCCGGCGGTGGTGCGTCTCGATCTCGCGACGCGCCGGCATGAAATCCTGCGATCTTCCGGGACCGTCGCGCCCGACCCCGCCTACCTCTCGAGACCCCGGACAATCGACTATCCGACGACCGGCGGAGAACAGGCGCATGCGTTTTATTACGCGCCCGCAAACCGTGATTTCCGCGCGCCAGCGGGCGCGAAGCCGCCGCTGCTGGTGCTGAGCCACGGCGGGCCGACGTCGGCCGCGTCGAGTGCACTCAATCTCAAGATTCAGTACTGGACCAGCCGCGGGTTCGCCGTGCTCGACGTGAATTACCGCGGGTCCACGGGCTACGGTCGCGAGTACCGCCGCAAACTCGATGGACAGTGGGGGATTGTCGACGTGGAGGATTGCGTCGCGGGCGCGCGCTGTCTCGTGGAACGCGGCTTGGCGGATGAAACGCGCCTCGCCATCCGCGGCGGCAGCGCCGGCGGCTACACGACGCTGTGCGCGCTGACGTTTCGCGATCTGTTCCGCGCCGGCGCGAGTTACTACGGCGTGAGCGACCTGGAATCTCTCGCCCGGGACACGCACAAGTTCGAGGCGCGTTATCTCGATCGCCTGATCGGCGATTACGCGACGCATCACGAACGGTATCGTGACCGTTCGCCGATACATCACACTGACCGGCTGTCGTGCCCGGTGATTTTCTTCCAGGGACTGGAGGACAGGGTCGTGCCGCCGGATCAAACCGAAAAAATGGCGCGGGCGCTGCGCGCGAAAGGCATTCCCGTGGCCTATGTGCCCTTCGCGGGCGAGTCGCACGGTTTTCGCCGCGCGGGAAACATCCGGCGCGCGCTGGAGGCGGAACTTTATTTCTACTCGCGTCTGTTCGGATTCACGCCGGCGGACGCCGTCGCGCCGGTGGCCATCGACAATCTCTGACGGCTATCCGTCGACGCGCGCGGTGACGAGCCGGTCTTCGGGGAATTTGTGGTCGCGCAGGAATTTTCTGACCGCCGTCAGGAACGGCGCCGGCCCGGCGGCATAAACGTCGAAGCCGGCGAGGTCGAGATGGTCCTTGCCGACCTGTTTGAGCGCCGCGCCGGTTTTGGACGCTTCCGCCGCCAGCGGCGTGTACTGAAAATTGTCCAGCGCGTCGGCCCACGCGCGGCAGAGGTTGTTGAGGTAATGGCCGTCCTTCCCGGCCAGCCAGTACAGGTGCAGGGTCTCGGCCGTGTCGCGCGCCATGGCGTGCTCGATGAGGCTCTTGACCGGCGCAAAGCCGCTGCCATAAGCGAGAAACAGCAGCGAATGCGGCGAGTCCTCGCGCAGGGTGAAATCCCCCTGGGGTCCGGCAAGGCTGACGATGTCCCCGTTCTTGAGTTTGCGGAACACGTAGTCGGCGAGGCGTTCGCCCGGAATTCTCCGGACATGAAACTGGAGATTGCGGTCGTCGCAGGGACAGCTGGCCACCGGATACTCGGCTTCGGCGCCGTTGCCGGTTTCGAGCGTCACCGACTGTCCGGCGAGGAACTGCAACCGTTTGGTGCGCGGCGTCTGCAGGTGCAGCAGCGCCATGTCGTCGCCGAGGCGGTCGATTTTTTTCACGCGCGCGGCGATCTGCTGCCTCGGAATGTCGCGCGCGCCGCCGATCTCCTCCGCCTCGATCTCCAGATCGGACACCGCGGTGTGGGAGCAGAGCAGCACGTAACCCTGATTTTTTTCGGCGTCGCTGAAGACGTAGTCGTGGTGACGCACCGGGAGCGTCTTGCCGGAGGCCACCCTGCCCTTGCACAGGCCGCAGTTGCCGTTGCTGCATCCGTAGCGCAGCGACACGCCCGCGCGCAGCGCGGCGTCGAGTATCGAATCGGAACCCTCGACGAAGAATTCGCGACGGCTCGGCAGCAGGCGGACGTGAGCGGTCATCAGCCGGAGAAAGCTTTCCTTGACCACGAGCGATTGGAGATCGTCGCTGCGCGACTCCTGTTCCAGTTCATGTCGCAGCCACAGCTTGAGCGGGCCCATGATGGCCCGGGTCTCGTCGCCGCCGGTTTTTTCGCAGGCATTGAACTTGTCATACAACCAGTCAGTGATGGTCTTGTAGCGTTCCACCAGCGCCTTGGTCCGCGCCAGTTCCCGCCCCAACCCGGCGAGGCGTTCGGCCAGCACTTCGGGTTCCGGGAGCAGCCGTTCGCGCATCCGATGCGCGAAGGCTTCGTCCTTGATGTGCGTGAAGCGTTCGAGGACCGCGTTGTCTTCCAGCCTCGTATCCGGATAGGCGCGCATCAGGTCTTCGGGCTTGACCATGCCCTCGAAGGTTTGCAGATCGCCGTTCTTGATTTTTTTCTGGAGCGCCCCGCGCGAGACGCCGACGAGGCGCGCGGCGCGGGTCAAGGTCAGCAGTTGTGCGCCGTTGCTCGCCTGATCTGACATCGCTCGATTCCGTGCCTGCACCGTGATCGCGGCCGCGGCGTCGACCCGCCCGTTCGCGACGCTTCGTTAGCCGAGAAGCTCCGCACGGCCGGGCGGCCGCGCGGAGCTGTATTTCAACGCAGCGGAAGGAAAATATTATCCGCCGGATATTGAGTGAGAAAAATTAACCTTTCTACCAGCGACGTCCGCCGCCGCCTCCGCCGCCACGATTGCCGCCACCGCCGCCACCCCCGCGATTTCCCCAGCCGCCGCGTCCGCCGCCACCGCCTCCGCCGCCGCCCGGACGATCGGTTTTGGGACGGGCTTCGTTCACGTTCAGCGCGCGTCCCTTCAGGTCTTTCTGATTCATGCTGTTGATGGCCGCCTGGGCTTCCGCCTTGGCCGGCATCTCGACGAACCCGAAGCCGCGCGGCTCGCCGCTGAACTTGTCCTTGAGAATGGTGACCTTGCTGACTTGGCCGAAGGCGCTGAAGGCGGTCCGCAAATCCTCTTCAGTGACGTCGCGCGACAGATTTCCTACAAAGATATTCATGTCTAACTCCTGGGTTGAAAGGGTGAGGCGTCGTGGACCGCGCGCCTGTTGCATACGATCCCTGAAAGCGCGCGGCCGGATAGGCGGATGATCGGGCGTGAACCAGCTCCCTGGTCTCGGCATAAGGAAGGGTGGGCTTCAATTCCCAGCATCGGTATCCGCCGCCGATAATACGCCTGTGTTTCGCCGGCGTCCAAGCGCCGGAACGCGTTACCCGATCTTGGACCCGCGATACGCGGGCCGGCCGTGCCCCTTCGCGCCGCCGCCTGAACCGTGGCGATGGCCGTGGGGACGGTTGTGGCCGGCTTTACCGTTGAAATGGCGCGGAGAATTTCCCGGCCGATGGGATGGGCGACCGGACGGACCGCCGCGACGATGCCCCGAGGGTTTCTGCTGGTGCGGTCGGACGGTCGGCTCGAGCCCGGGAATCACATGCGCCGGAATGGTCTGGCGGGTGTAACGCTCGATGTCGCGCAATTGCGAATAATTGTCCGGCGCGGCGAACGAGATCGCCACGCCCTTGGCGCCGGCGCGGCCGGTGCGGCCGATGCGATGCACGTAATCTTCGGCGTTCATCGGCAGATCGAAGTTGATGACATGGGTGATGCCGGCGACGTCGATGCCGCGCGCGGCGACGTCGGTCGCCACCAGCAGCCGCACCTGGCCGGAACGCAGATGGGTGATGGCGCGGTTGCGCTGGTTCTGGTTCATGTCGCCGTGCAGCGCCGCCGCCGGGTGACCCTTGGCATGCAGCGTTTTGGCGAGCCGGTCCGCGCCGCGCTTGGTGGCGGTGAACACGATCGCCTTGTCCAGGTTGATATCGTCCAGCAGGTGCGTCAGCAAGCGGTGCTTGTGCGCGCCGTCGTCGACGTGATGCAGGCGTTGTTCGATGTGCTCGTGCCGTTCCTGGGCCGTGGCGATCTGGATGCGTTTGGGGTTTTTCAGCAGGCGGCTGGCGAGCTTGGCGATGTTGCCTTCGAGCGTCGCGGAAAACAGCAGCGTCTGGCGGGTGGCCGGCGTGGCCGCCGCGATCTTCTCCACGGCGTGGATGAAGCCCATGTCGAGCATGCGGTCGGCTTCATCGAGCACCAGCACTTCGAGGCGCGAGTAGTCGATGCGTCCGCGCTCCATGTGATCGAGCAGTCTTCCGGGCGTCGCCACCAGGATGTCGAGCGGCTGCGACAGCAGCCGCATCTGCGGCGGGTAGGGCATGCCGCCGACGACGCTGCCGATGCGGAAGCGCAGGTGCTTGCCGTACTTGATGGCCGCCGCCGTCACCTGGTTGGCGAGCTCGCGCGTCGGTGTCAGCACCAGCACGCGCGGGCCGCGCGAATTTTTCGTTGAGGGCGTACCCAGCCGATGCAGCGACGGCAGCACGAATGCCGCGGTCTTGCCGGTGCCGGTCTGGGCCGAGGCCATGAGGTCATGGCCATCGAGCGCCTGCGGGATCGCCTGCGCCTGGACCGGCGTGGGCGTGGCATAGCCGCTCTCGGCGATCGCCTTGAGGATGGACGGATGTAAAGCCAGTTTTTCAAAAGTCACGGTGTTTCCTTGGAATATAATAATTGGCGCGTAAGGGCAGAGCGCCGTTACCGGAGTCCGGAAATGGCGATGGCACGGCGGCGCGAACACATCGTCGCCAACCATGGTGTTGCTGAAATTTCAGGGAAACTGAAACCAGAAGGCGGGTCAGAGAGCGATGAACTTACCGGCTGGATCGGACTTTACCGTCCGGATCGTTCAGCCGGCGCGAACCATACAGGAATGCCCGGTGAAAAGCCAGCGTTATCCCGCGATGTCGCGCCTACTCCTCTTTGACCAGCGGCGCCCACCACAGATGCAGCGCGATCATCAGCGCCAGGCCGACGGTGCTCAGCCCGTAAACCAGCAGATCGGATTCGAAGAACAGCGCCGCCACCATGACCAGCACCCCCGGCAGGGCGGCCTTGATCCACGCCGGATAGGCGATCTTGACGGATTTTCCGCAGGACTGGCAGGCGACCGGGACGCCCGGGCCCAATACTGTTTTTTTCAGCGCGGTGATCGCCGGTTTGCCGCAATGCGGACACTGGAACATCTTCCCACCCTTGATTCGTTCTTTACAAAAAAGCTTTATCGACGCCGGCGAGACATGGCGTTCGGCGCCACAGCCACGCACCCCTCGTCGGGGGGGTGTGGCTACGATATCCAGCCTCCTGAAAAAAGGCAAACCCGATATAATTCAGCCGACCGCTGAAAAATTTCTTCGTCTTATGCCGGCATCGAAAATCCGTGCGCCGTGAATGGCGCCTGGTTTCGCTTGCCGCATTGCGCCGGTGTTTTGACCGCGGTCTATGAATGACCGCGAGACGTTCGTATAGTTCGCACAGGGAGCTATATCCCCGCCTCCCCGAGGAGGCGGTGGAATCTCATCGGAGGCAGGTCCAATGAACACGAACAAATATCTCATGCAGATTGTTTCCGCGTTCTGCGCCACGCTGCTGTCCGTTACGCACGCGGCGAGTGCGGCGACGGACGGCGAAACCCGTGTCATCCTCGGCGCGGAATATACCTCCGGCGACTACGGAACTTCTTCCAGGACGAATATATGGTATTTCCCCATGACGCTGCGATATGAAACCGACGTCAACGCCGCGTCCGTCACCGTCTCCTACCTCAGCGTCGAGGGCCGGGGCGATGTCGTCGTCTCGGGCGGAGGCATGGGAATGGGTTCGCAGGCTGTGAGGCGGTCCTCGACGTCGAATACCACTCGTACGAACTCCGGGTTCGGCGACGTCATCCTCACGGGATCGCACAAGCTCGCCGGAACCGCTTCGTCGCGAATCGATCTCACGGGCAAGATCAAGTTCGGCACCGCGGACGAAACGGACAATCTGGGCACCGGCGAGAACGATTATTCCGCCCAGCTCGATTTCGAGAAGTACGCCGACAGCAGCGCCGTTTACGGCTCGGCGGGATATAAATTTCTCGGCGACCCGCCGGGCACGGATTACCGCAACGTCTTTTACGGTTCGATCGGTTTCACGCACAGCCTGGATGCGGTCCGCGCCGCGGGAATCGCCTTCTACGCCCAGCAGGCGGCGCTCGCCGGCAGTTCCGGACAATCGGAACTGACTTTCTATCTGAGAGACAAACTCGACAGAAAAACCGGACTGACGGGATACGTGTTGAAGGGACTGTCCAACGGCAGCCCGGACTGGGGTCTGGGCGTGACCTTGGCGATCGCCCGGTAGCGCCAAGCGGCGGGTTATTTTCTTTTTTCTTCCTCGCGCCGTCGTTCGCGCGCGATCAGCCAGGCGAGATCGGCGATGTGTTCCGAGAAAAGGTCGATAAGATCATCCACCGACAGGATCCCCACCAGTTCGTTGCCGCCATCGACGACGGGCAGGCGCCGTACGCCCCGGGCGCGCATGACCTTGATGGTCTCGAAAAGACTGTCGCTTTCCCGCGCCGTGACGAGATGGTTGCTCATGATGTCGCCGACAGTAATGTCGTCCATGCCGACGCCCTCGGCGATGACTTCGAGCACGATGTCGCGATCGGTGACAATGCCGACGGGAACGCGCCCCCCGGTTTTTTCCCGCACGACCACCAGATCGCCCACGTGATATTCCCGCATCAGGCGCGCCGCGTCCGGGATGGACGCCTGTTTGTGAATGAAGACGACATCGCGGTTGCAGATTTTGCCGACGGTCATGACGCCCTCCTCAGCTTAAAATCATTTTCTTCCCGCGAACCGTCGTCTTCTTGATCCAGGTCAATGTCGCTCGCGCGCGCTTCTGGAATAGTGCGTGCGTTCTTGCCTCAGTAAGGCAGACCGCCGCCCGGTGTCTCCGCACGGCCACCACTTCTCCCTGGTGGTCTGGTATTGGACGGCGGTATTTTTTTGCCTGCATTTCCCCGGGAATCCACGTTCGCTGCCGCGTCTTTTCGCCTCGTTTTGAAGATGCCTCCGCAGGAGGTAAAGTTAGACTTATTCTCGACGGGACGTTCCCATGTTCGATCTGTTCGTTGACTCGCTGATCATCATGCTGGTGGTGGTCGATCCGGTCGGCATCGCGCCGATCTTCGCGGCGCTGACACAGGGCGAAACGCCCGCGGTCAAGCGTCGCACCGCGATCCGCGGCACGTTCATCGCCGGCGCGATCCTGGTGGTGTTCGTGCTCGCCGGCGATACCCTGCTCGCGGCGCTGGGGATCGGCATGCCGGCGTTTCAGATCGCCGGCGGTCTGCTGCTGTTCCTGCTGGCGGTGGACATGGTTTTTGCGCGCCCCTCGGGACTGCGCGCCCCGACCGCGCGCGAGCAGAAAGAGGCGGAAACGAAAAAGGATATCTCGGTTTTTCCGCTGGCGATCCCGCTGATCGCCGGCCCCGGCGCCCTGACCTCGGTGCTGCTCATGGTGGGCGAGCAGGGCGACGACCCCATGGTCCTCGGCACGGTGCTGGCGGTGATCGGGGTGGTGCTGGTTCTGACCCTGGTGTCGCTGCTGTTTTCGGTGCGCCTCATGGCGTTCATGGGCGAAACCGGCGCCAACGTGGTGAGCCGCGTGCTGGGCGTGGTGCTCGCGGCGCTGGCGGTTCAGTTCGTCCTGAACGGGTGGCAGGAGGGCTTCGTGCTCATGGACGACACGACGCCGCAGATGCTCACGATCTGAGCGCCGCGACGTTCAGGCCGCGGTGGTGACCGGAAGGTATTGGACCGGATTGATTCCGTAAACGCCCGGTTCCAGCACGCGCTCGATCTCGCACGGCTGCCCGTCGCCGGTTTTGTAAGTCATCAGGTCCACGGTCGTCGCTCCCGGCACGGGATAGTAGTCGGGTTGCAGCGCCAGCGTCACGCGCGGTTTCAGGCGACGCACGCGGTTCATGGTGACGACCACGCCGATCTCGCCGGTGTTGAGCTCCACGACGCTTCCGATCGGATAGATTCCCATGCACTGGATGAACTGTTCCACCAGGCCGGGATGGAAGTCGCGGTTGCGCCATTCGTACATTTTTTTCAGGGCCGCGTGCGCCGACATGCCGGTGTGATAGGCGCGGTCGCTGGAGATGGCGTCGTAGCAATCCACGATGCCGCCGATCATGCCGAAAAGGCCGATCTGGTCTCCCTTCAGCCCGTGTATGTAGCCGGCGCCGCTGTAACGCTCGTGATGACAGCGCGCCACTTCGATCGCGGTGCGCGGGATGCCGTCGGTGGCGTCGAGAATTTCCACGCCGCGCGGCACGTGGCTTTTCATCAGGGCGTATTCGTAGTCGTTGAGCGGGCCGGGCTTGTTGAGTATCTCGTTCGGCACCTTCATCTTGCCGATGTCGTGCAGCAGCGCGCCGAGGCCGAGGGTGTTGAGTTCCTGCTTCTCCAGACCCAAGTGCCGTCCGAAGGACAGCGCCAGGATGCACACGCGCATGCTGTGCTGCGCGGTGTACTCGTCCTTCTTTTTCAGTTGCGCGAAGCAGGTCAGGGCGTCGGGGTTGCGGATGACGCTTTCCGCCATTTCGCCGACGATTTTTTTGGCGCCCGCGGCGTTGAGATTTTTTCCCAGGCGCGCGTCTTCCAGCAGGGCGTACACGAGGTTTTTTGTCACGCGGTGAATTTCGCGGACGATCTCGATTTCCTCCTCGAGATTGGTCTGATCGTGGTAGACGGGCTTGAGCAGCGGGTGACTTTCGATCTTGATCAGCAGATCGTGCTCGACCCTTTTATGGTTCAGCGTCTCCTGAATGAGCGTCTTGTCCGCCGGTTTACGCGGCGGCGGTATCTGGTAGGTTTCGGAGGTTTCGATGTAGACGTGCTGGCAGTACCGCTGCAGTTCGACGATATCGTCTTCGCTGCGGATTTCGAAGCCCTGGAACAGGAACGGCGTTTCGCGCCACGGACGGTCCAGTTCGCAGACGAACATCCCTACCTTGAGCTGCTGAACGTCGAGTTTTCTTTTCATAGTTTTTAACCCGCCGGCTTCCCGCCATTTTGCCGTTCTGCGCAATGTCCGCATGACAGCTTACATGACGTTATTGTAGGACAGGATAATCCGACGCCCAAGAAAAGCCAATATCCGGCGGTCCATTTTTTTTCGCCGGCGGCGGACAGGAGCGGGGCAAGATGTCACAATGAATCCCCCGACACCGGCTGGAGGAATTCAGGCATGAGCGAACACACATACAAAATCGTGGAACTGGCGGGCTCGTCGACCCAGGGGTCCGACGAGGCGGTCCGGAACGCCATCGCGCGTGCCGCCAAAACCCTGCGCAATTTGGACTGGTTCGAGGTGGTCGAGACCCGCGGCCATCTCGTGAACGGCAAGATCGCGCACTGGCAGGTCAAGCTGAAGCTCGGCTTCCGGATGGAAGACTAGCGCGCCCGGCGTCATGGGACCCGGCGGCCATGCGACGACTGTACACCGCGTCCAACCTGCCCGAGGCGCATCTGCTCCTGCACCGGCTGACGGAGTCCGGGATCGAGGCCTGCGTGCTCAACGAACACGCTCAGGGCGGACTCGGCGAGATTCCGTTCACCCACGCCTGGCCTGAAGTCTGGATCATGGAGGAGGCCGACGAGCCGCGGGCGCGGCGCATCGTGGCCGAGTTCGAAAAGCCGCCGACGTCGAAGGATACGACGCGATGCGGCGCCTGCGGCGAGCTGAATCCGCCGGCGTTTGAAATCTGCTGGCGCTGCGGGCAGGCGCTTCGCTGACTCGCTTCAGATGTTTTTGAATATCTACAGCCGGGTGCTGAGTTCGGCCTCGGCCTGGACCTTGGCGCGCAGCAGTTGTTCGGCGATCGCCGCCCAGGCCGCTCTTTTCTCCGAGATCATGTCCGACAGCCGGCGCGAGAACCGGCCGTAAACTTCGGCGGGATTGTCGGCCGCCAGCACCGCGGCGTGTTCGAGAAACGGAATCAGTCCCTCGATCATCATGAGTTTTTCGCGCTTGGTGCGGATGTCCTTGTCCTCTTCCTTGGCCTCGAAGTAGGCCTCGGAGTTGTCGAACATCGTCTCCATGGCCTTGCCGAGCCGGTCGCAGTCGAGCCGGAACATGCCGTAGGAATTCTGGTAGAGCCGGAACAGCTCCAGCACGATGTCCTTGAGTTGCAGGAGACGCGGATGCTGGCGCAGCGCACGCGAGAACATCGTGAACACGTCGTCATAATCCGCCTTGGGCTTGAAAGTCCTGGCGGCGGGTTCCGCCATGAATGACACCGTGGGATTGGTCGAGTCGCCGGTTTTGTCGCGCATCCCGGGATTCTTGGCCATCTGGCACATGGCGCGGATGTCCTCGAGTTGCGCGAGTATTTCCTCCTCCTTGTTGCGCGCGTCGCGTTGCGCGAACTGGAGATTGCTCTCCGACTCGCTGTAATCGAAGGAGTTCACCACGTTCTGCCGGATCCGGGTCTCGACGTCGCTGCGCGTCTGCGAGCCGAGCACGCCGGCGAGGCGTTGTCTCAGGCGTTCGCGCGCCTCCATGGCGATGCGGTAAATGCTGGCGTAGCGCGCCTCGGTTTCCTTGAGATCCACGTACTGGCGCATGTTGTCGTCGAAGGACGCCATTTTCTGCAACAACGTCTGCGAGAACGACAGGAACGGCCCGGCGAAGGCGGCGTTTTCCTCGGCGCTCGGATTGATCGTGGCCAGCGCCTGTTTGTAGGCGACTACCTTGCCGTCCACGGTCTGCACGCCGCGGGTGATGCCGGCGAGCACGTTCGAGATGCTGGCGAAGGACTGGTGAATCTGCTTCGTGATCTTGAGGATTTCGATCAGCTTGCGCAGCATGGTTTCCTCGCCGCTGGTGCGCAGGAACAGGGCCTGAAGGCTCTTTTTGGCGTCGTCCAGCAGCTCCGGGCGCAGCAACGCGTGGTCTTCGACGAAGTACAGCGCGGTCATCGAGACGAGCGCTTCGCGGTGCTGGGGATCGGTGGACTTTTCGTTGAGCATCTTCTCGTACCGTGCAATTCCGGGGATCTGCCGGGCGGCGGGACCCGGCCGGATTGCATTGCCCGGGAGCTTCCTCATCATTAATATAGTCAATTCGAGGCGGCCTGTCGTCCGGGCGACGCCGCGGACGGGACGGGGATTGAACTTGTGCGGCGCCGGCCCCATCTAATCGCCTCGGATACATCAAAGTTATTAACGGGGGAATTCTCAAGTCCATGAAACGCATCTTGCTGTTCGTCGCGACCAATATCGCCGTTCTTTTCGTGCTCAGCATCTCGGCGAGCATCCTGATCAGAATCCTGGGCATTCAGGAAATGCCCGGCGGCCTCAACCTGCAGGCTTTGGTGATTTTTGCCGCCGTGATCGGTTTCGGCGGTTCGTTCATCTCGCTAGCCATGTCCAAATGGATGGCCAAGCGCGCGACCGGCGCGACGGTCATCGAGCAGCCGCGCAACGGCTCCGAGCAATGGCTGGTCGAAACCGTGCGGCGCCTGGCCAGGCAGGCCGGCATCGGCATGCCGGAAGTGGCGATTTACGACGCGCCGGACGTCAACGCCTTCGCCACCGGCATGAAGCGGGACGCGGCGCTGGTCGCGGTCAGCACCGGGTTGTTGAACGCCATGGACAAGGACGAGGCCGAAGCGGTGCTGGGCCATGAAATCACGCACGTGTCGAACGGCGACATGGTGACGCTGGCGCTGATCCAGGGCGTGGTGAACACGTTCGTCATCGTGTTGTCGCGCGTGGTCGGCTACTTCGTGGACCGCGTGCTGCTCAAGAACGATCGCGATTCCGTGGGCATCGGGTTCTTCGTCAGCAGCATGATCGCGCAGATCGTCTTGGGCATTCTCGCGAGCATGATCGTCATGTGGTTCAGCCGCCAGCGTGAATTCCGCGCCGACGCCGGCGGAGCGAAGCTCGCGGGCCGCGGCAAGATGATCGCCGCGCTCGAACGCCTCAAGGCCATGCACGAACCGGCGCAGTTGCCCGACCAGATGGCCGCCTTCGGCATCTCCGGCCGGCGCGACGGCGGTTTCATGCGCCTGTTCATGTCGCATCCGCCGCTGGACGAGCGCATCGCCGCGCTGAAACAGACGAGCTGATTCTTCGAAGTCCAAAAGCCCTCCGTGCCTGCGCGCGGAGGGCTTTTTGTTTTTGTCGGTTCGTCTTTCCCGCCCATCGCGACTGGCGACCGTGAAAATCCGGAAATCCAGCCGGGGCGGCCTTGGCGGCGGCGAGGTTCCATGGGTGTTCCGAAGTTTCCTGGTGCCAGGCAACTATTCCCGCGCGCCACGGTCGGAGAATGTGTTCCTATAATGAATACCAGGGCATTCACGGGAGAAACGCATGTTCCTCATCCGCAAACCGCCGGATATCGCCGCGAACGAAATCACGCCGCCGGAAATTTACCGGCAACGCCGCCGTTTCCTGCGCGACGCGGGAATCCTGGCCGCGACCGGCGTCGCCGGATCGCTGCTGCCCGCGGCAGCGGACGCCGGCCGGAAATTTCCCAATCTGCGCAAGGGCCCGTTCTCGCTCGATGAGAAGCCGACGTCCTACAAGGACGTCACGAGCTACAACAATTTTTACGAATTCGGTTCCGGCAAAGGCGATCCCGCGGAACACGCCGGGAATTTCCGGACCTTTCCCTGGAGCGTGGCGATCGAAGGCGAGGTGAAAAAACCCGCCGTGTATCAGATGGAGGATCTGCTCAAGCATCATCCCCTGGAGGAGCGTGTCTACCGCCTGCGCTGCGTCGAGGCCTGGTCGATGGTGGTCCCCTGGGTGGGTTTTCCGTTGCGCGATCTGGTCCGCCGCGTCGAGCCGACCTCGCGCGCGAAGTACGTCGAGTTCACCACTTTGCTCGATCAGGCGCAGATGCCCGGCCAGCGTCCGGGGCTGCTGGGCGCGGGGCTCGACTGGCCGTACGTCGAGGGATTGCGTCTCGACGAAGCCATGCATCCGCTCGTGCTGCTGGCCGTGGGACTTTACGGCGAGGTGCTGCCGAACCAGAATGGTGCGCCGATCCGGCTCGTGGTTCCGTGGAAATACGGTTTCAAGAGCATCAAGTCGATCGTGAAAATCCGTTTCGTCGAGAAACAGCCGCTCACGACCTGGGTCCGGGCCAACTCGCGCGAGTACGGATTCTATTCCAACGTCAACCCGGCCGTGGATCATCCGCGCTGGAGCCAGGCGAGTGAACGGCGCATCGGCGAGGACTCGCTGTTCTCGCCCAAGCGCAAGACGCTGCCGTTCAACGGCTATGCCGAGCAGGTGGCGTCGCTGTACACGGGCATGGATTTGAAGAAATATTTTTAATATTTTTCAACGCAAAGACGCAAAGGGCGCAAAGAAAATCATTTGGAGCAAAAACAAAGAATCCGTTTGGTCGTTAAGCCGGCGCTTTTCATTCTTGCGCTAGTGCCGCTGGCGTTTCTGGTCTATCGGGCGTTGAACAACGATCTCGGCGCCAATCCCATCGAAACCATCAACCGCTACACCGGTGACTGGGTGTTGCGGTTTCTGCTGCTGACGCTGGCCGTCACGCCCTTGCGGCGCCTGACCGGCTGGAACGCGTTGCTGCGTTACCGGCGCATGCTGGGGCTGTTCGCGTTTTTCTACGCCTGTCTGCATTTCCTGTCCTATGCCTGGCTCGATCAGTATTTCGTGCTCGCGGACATCGTCAAGGATGTCGCCAAGCGGCCGTACATCACCGTCGGCTTCGCCTGTTTCCTGATGCTGATACCGCTGGCCGCCACTTCCACGAACGCCATGATCCGGCGCCTGGGTGCGCGGCGCTGGCAGGCCTTGCACCGCCTGGTTTATCTCATCGGCGCGGGCGGCATCGTGCATTTTCTGTGGCTGGTGAAATCGGATCTGCGCGAACCGCTGATTTACGGCGCGATCCTCACGCTGTTGCTGGGATTCAGGCTGTGGCGCAGGGCGCGGCGGGAGCCGGGCGTTGTCGCCGCGACCGTCCGGCAGGCGCTCCCGTGACCGGTCCCAGGCGCTTGCTCATCCGGAGCGCATCGGTCCCGTCTTCATAAAATTTCCCGATTTTGTCCGTCACGACGTAACCGGCTTTTCGATACAGGCGGATGGCTGGCAGGTTGTCCGGCCGTACTTCCAGTCGCAGCTCCCGGCATCCGTGGTTGACGGACGCCGCTTCGACCGCCGCCAGCAGCGCCCGGGCGATGCCGCGGCGCAGATAATCCGGGTGCACCACCAGTGAATAGAGGCGTGCGATGGCCGATCCGCGCCGATAGAGCACCACGGCGTTGCCGGCAAGCTCGCTATCCTGTTCACACGCCTGCACGGACGCATGACCGTGTCGCAGCAGGCGCCGGAGGCTCGCGCGGCTCAGACGGTCGGTGGGGAAACGTTGCTCGAGCTGCACCAGTCTGTCGAGGTCGTCGATCCGGGCCCGACGTATCCGCGCGGTCGTTGACGGCCCCTCAGCGGAGTACATGCATCCCCGCACGTCGCAGGTTGACTTTTTCGCCGAACAGCGCCGGACGGTAGCTCATTTTCACGCGCCGCAGGTTTTCGAGTCCCAGGTCATCGCCGACGTTGATGAAAGTGCAGTCGGTGAATTGCTTGGCGAATTCGCGGAACAGATACTGCGCCGAGCCGGGAATGGCGAAATTGGTTTTTTCCACGAGCACGTTGGCGACGTCCGGGTTGATGCGTTCGCCGAACGTGAAACCCTCCAGCCGGTCGTTGATGAACAGGCACAAACCTTCCAGTCCGAGCCGTTCGTAGTGGGTCAGCGCGCGCTCGATCGCGCGGCGTTCCTGCTCGACGGTATAGAAAAAATCGGCGATCGCGTCGCCGGACATGTACTGGAGGCGGTTGCGCAACCAGGTATCGATCAGCCCGCGGATGCCGTCCCAGTGTTGCGGGCCGAGACGCTCGAGGCGGTGATCCGGATGGACGCGGCGGAACTGGTTGATCTCGCCGCGTTTGGTTTTATAGGCGTTGCCCTTGAGCTGGACCAGGTCATCGGTGCGGTAGATGTAATCCGGCAGGCTGCGCTCGATGAGCCAGCGGTCGCCGGCTGCGCCGAACAGGTTCGTGAAATCGCGGTACACATATTCGACCGCACTGAGAAAGGGCGTCGGGTTGTAGCCATCCATGATGCGAAAGCAGGCATCCAGCGCCGCCGCCTGATGTGCCGGATCGCCGAGCGGCGGCAGCAGCATGGTCAGGCAATGGCCGTTCAGGCTGAAGAGGCAGAAACAGTCCTCGATGATCTGGTAGAAACCGCTTTTTTGCGACAGCCAGATGATGTTGTTGGCGAAGGTGTAATCGGAGAGCGGCGCCGGGATGTGTCGCACATAACGGTCGAACAGGGGTTTGGCGTCGATCGTGAACGGATAGAGCCGGTGATTCTCGACCGCGAGGTAATGTCGCGGGAGCAGTTCGTTGCTGTGCAGCGTGAGGACAGGCGCCGCTGCGCGGTGACCGTCAGGATGTTTTTCCGTCAGGCTTGGCGGAGGTTCTTCGTTCTGGTTGAGCACTTTTTCTCCTCACTCAAATCGCCGGCGTGCGAAGCGACGCGGTGATGGTTGGAATGCCGGGATCAGGACCGATCGCATGCGGATGCGGAACTCAATATCGATGTCGTGGATGCAGTGAAAAACGGAACGAACCGTTTCTCCATCGACATGATCGATGGAAGTAGACGTAATGCAGGATTGGCTTTCAGAAACAATCAGTTGAAGCGGACAGGTGATCTGGCTGGCGTCTTTATAAGGGCGGGCTTGCCACCAATAAAGCGAAATGAAATGATTGACTCCATAAAAGAAATTGCTGGAACGAGATGGATATCGATCTCCTCAAAACTTTCCTTGAAGTTTATCGCACCCGTCACTTCGGCCGCACCGCGGAGAATCTCTATCTGACCCAGTCGGCGGTCAGCGCGCGCATCCGCCTGCTCGAAGAGACGCTGGGCGTGCCGCTCTTTACGCGCACGCGTAACGACATCCAGCTGACACCCGCCGGCGCGCGGCTGCTGAAGTACGCCGAATCGATCCTGAACTCCTGGAGCCGGGCGCGCCAGGACACGGCGCTTGGCGAGGAAGACAAGATTTCCCTGGCGATCGGCGCTTCGTACAGCCTGTGGGACATCCTGTTGCAGGAATGGACGCACCTGATTTACCGCGAGTTGCCCGGCGTGGCCCTGCAGGCCGAAGCGTTGGGAGCGGAGGTGCTGATTCGCCGCCTGCACGATCGCGCGCTCGACATCGGCTTCATGTTCGAGCCGCCGCAGATGGCCGAGCTTCAGGTGCGCGAGATTGCCGTCATCAAGCTCATCATGGTGGCCGATCGTCCGGATCTCGGCGCGCGCGAGGCCGTGGGCAACGGTTACATCATGGCCGACTGGGGGACCTCGTTCGCCATCGCGCACGCGCGGCAGTTCCCCGACATGCCGCCGCCCGCGGTGCGCATGGGGCTTGGGCGCATGGCGCTGGCTTTCCTGTTGCGCAACGGCGGCGCGACCTACCTCGCGGAGCAGATGGCCGTCGACCATCTGCAATCCGGACGCCTGCACCGCGTGAAGGACGCCCCGGTGATCGACCGTCAGGTCTACGCGGTTTATCCGCTCGCGAGCGAGCGCAAGGCGTTTCTGGAACAGGCCCTGGGTTTCCTGGCGCCGCGTCCCGCGACCCGGGATTCGGCGCATGCCGTGGCCATGCCGGTGCTCTGAACGCGGTTTCGGAGATTCCCGATTTCCCCTCGCCGCGTTTCCGCGGCCAACCAAAATCATTGACCATCCCGGAGGAGCCTGATTTGCAATCGTTTCACGGAACCACGATTTTATCGGTGCGCCGCAACGGGCGCGTGGTCATCGGCGGCGACGGCCAGGTGACGATGGGCAACACCGTCATGAAGGCGAACGCGCGCAAGGTGCGCCGCCTGTACAAGGATCAGGTGATCGCCGGTTTCGCCGGCGGCACCGCCGATGCCTTCACGCTGTTCGAGCGCTTCGAGGCGAAACTGGAAAAGCACCAGGGCCATCTCACGCGCGCCGCGGTGGAGCTGGCCAAGGACTGGCGCACCGACCGCATCCTGCGCCGCCTCGAAGCGTTGTTGGCGGTGGCCGACAAGACCGCCTCGCTGGTCATCACCGGCCAGGGTGACGTGATCGAGCCGGAAGGCGGATTGATCGCCATCGGCTCCGGCGGGCCGTATGCGCAGGCGGCGGCACGGGCGCTGCTGGAAAGCAGCGAGCTCGATGCCCGCGCCATCGTCGAACGGGCCTTGAATATCGCCGCCGACATCTGCATCTATACCAATCGCAGCCTCACCATCGAGGAACTCCAGGCTTGACCATGTCGGAAATGACCCCGCGGGAAATCGTCCAGGAACTGGACAAGCATATCGTCGGCCAGGCGGCCGCCAAGCGCGCCGTCGCCATCGCGCTGCGCAACCGCTGGCGCCGCGCGCAGGTCGCGGATGAAACGCTGCGCGTCGAGATCACGCCGAAAAACATTCTGATGATCGGGCCGACCGGGGTCGGCAAGACCGAGATCGCGCGCCGCCTCGCCCGGCTCGCCAACGCGCCCTTCATCAAGGTCGAGGCGACCAAGTTCACCGAAGTCGGATACGTCGGTCGCGACGTGGATTCCATCATCCGCGACCTCGTGGACATGGCGGTCAAGATGACGCGGGTCGAGGAGATGGCCAAGGTCCGCGCCCGCGCCGAGGACGCCGCCGAGGACCGGATTCTGGACATCCTGGTTCCGCCGGCGCGCGAGATGGGGTTCGCCGTGGGCGAGGCGGCGCGCCCGGCGGATGGCGCGGCGCGCCAGATGTTCCGCAAGAAACTGCGCGAAGGTTCGATCGACGATCAGGAAATCGAAATCGAGCTGTCCGCGCCGGCCATGGGCGTCGAGATCATCACGCCGCCCGGCATGGAGGAAATGACCAGCCAGTTGCAGGGTCTGTTTCAGAACATGGGCGGACGACGCGCCCGTCCGCGCAAGGTGAAAATCCGGGAGGCGCGAAAACTGTTGACGGAGGAAGAAGCGGCGCGGCTCGTCAACGACGAGGACATCAAAGGCAGCGCCTTGCAGCGCGTCGAACAGCACGGCATCGTGTTCATCGACGAAATCGACAAGATTGTCGGGCGCAACGAAGGCCGCGGGCCGGACGTTTCGCGCGAGGGCGTACAGCGCGATCTGCTGCCGCTGGTGGAGGGCTGCACGGTCTCGACGAAATACGGCATGGTCAAGACCGATCATGTTCTATTCATCGCCTCCGGAGCGTTCCATCTTTCCAAACCCTCGGACCTGATCCCGGAAATGCAGGGGCGTCTTCCGATCCGCGTGGAGCTCGATCCGCTGACCGCCGAGGATTTCGTGCGCATCCTGACCGAGCCGGATGCCTCGCTCACCGAGCAGTACAGCGCGCTGCTGGCCACGGAAGGGCACACGCTCGAATACACCTCCGACGGCGTGCGGCGCATCGCCGAAGTGGCGTGGCAGGTGAACGAGCGCACCGAGAACATCGGCGCACGCCGCCTGCACACCGTCATGGAGCGCCTGCTCGAGACGGTTTCCTTCGAGGCCGCCGACCGCGGCCACGAAAGAACCGTGGTGGATGCCGCCTACGTGGACCGGCATCTCGGCGGCCTGATCGGTAACGAGGACCTCGCGCGTTATATCCTTTAGAAAGCTTTTGAATAATATCTCTTGCCGCAAAGACGCGAAGGACGCAAAGAAAGACTCAGGAGAATAAAACCCGAGAAATCTTTGCGCTCTTTGCGCCTCTGCGGCAGATGATCATATAACTTAGTATTTCCTTTTGATTTTCCGCTATTTTTTTCGCGCTTGAAATTTTTCCCATTGTCCCCATTAAAACACCGCGAGACGGCAGAACGAACTTGAGGATTGCGAGGCCAGGTTCAACGATTGCCGGGAACTTGATCAATTCATTTTCATTTATCCGGAGGTGTTTTATGACCAGACTGATTCGACGTGAAGACCGTACCCCGCTGACCCGCTTGGGCCTGTGGGACAATGATTTTGACCGGATGTTTCAGGGCTTCCTGAGCCCGATGCGCTGGGTGGAAGAGGCGCGCGGCGAAGACCTGTTCCCGGCCATGGACGTGAAGGAACGCGATGACGCGTACGTCATCGTCGCCGACGTTCCCGGCGTGAAGAAAGAGGACATCGACGTAACGCTGGAAAACGGCATTCTCACCATCACCGCCGAGACCAAGAGCGAGAAGGAAGAGAAGCAAGGCGAACGCGTGCTGCGCAAGGAACGCCGCTACGGCAAATACGTCCGCAGCCTGCGGCTCGGCACGCAGATCGACGAGAAGGGTGTCAAGGCCAACTACAAGGACGGCGTGCTGGAGCTGACTCTGCCCAAGGCCGAGGAAGTGAAGCCCAAGAAGATCACCGTCGGCGTCGAGTAAAGAAGTCGATTTCCGGGGAGAATTCCCGGACGGAGAAGGGCCGCGCGAGCGGCCTTTCTCGTTTTCAGGTCCCGTGCATGCTGACTTTGGCGTGAATATGCGCTAACTTTTCGGTCAAAATGGCGATTTACCCTCCTGCTCTCCCTCTCCCGCTACTGCGGGAGAGGGATGGGGAGAGGGCATAGAAACAAAGGCACCAGCAGGAAAAGGAATAAGAATGACGCTCACCCCCCAATCCGCCGCCGACCGGGCGCGCATCCTGACCGAAGCCCTGCCGTATATCCAGCGTTTCCAGGGTAAGACCATCGTCATCAAGTACGGCGGCAACGCCATGGTCGATGAAAATCTGAAACGTGGCTTCGCGCGCGACGTGGTATTGATGAAGCTGGTGGGCATGAACCCGGTCGTGGTGCACGGCGGCGGGCCGCAGATCGGCAAACTGCTGGAGAAGATCGGCAAGAAAAGCGAATTCATCCAGGGCATGCGCGTCACCGACCGCGAGACCATGGACGTGGTCGAGATGGTGCTCGGTGGCCTCGTCAACAAGGAGATCGTCAATCTCATCAGCCAGCAGGGCGGCAAGGCCGTCGGGCTCTCCGGCAAGGACGGTGGGCTGATTCGTGCAAAAAAAATGGTGCTGCAGAAGACCAACAAGGAAAATCTCCCGAGCGAGATCATCGACATCGGCCACGTCGGCGAGGTCAGCAGCATCGACCCGCGCCTGGTCGCCTTGCTCGACACCGGCGATTTCATCCCGGTGATCGCGCCGATCGGCGTCGGCGAGGACGGCCAGACCTACAACATCAACGCCGACGTCGTGGCCGGCAAGCTCGCGATCACGCTCAAGGCGGAGAAGCTGATCCTGCTCACCAACACCACCGGCGTGCTGGACAAGGAGGGGAGGCTGCTCACCGGGCTTTCCATCGGCCAGGTCAAGGATCTGATCGGCGACGGCACCATTCACGGCGGCATGCTGCCCAAGGTCAACTATGCCCTTGACGCGGTCGGCAGCGGCGTGAAGACCGCGCACATCATCGACGGGCGCGTCGAGCATGCGGTGCTGCTGGAAATATTCACCAACGAAGGCGTCGGCACGCTGATCAAGTCCTGACCGTCGTGAATTCATGCGCCGCCAAGGAATTCTTCACCTGTGATGACCGTCACGCGGGCCTGACAGGCGTCCGGGAACGGGACTGAGCCATGGCACGACCGCGTCGCGGTGAACGTCGTCAGGAGATTCTCGAGACGCTGGCGCACATGCTCGAGAAAAACCAGGGTGAACACATCACCACGGCGCAGCTCGCGCGCGCCGTCGGCGTTTCCGAAGCCGCGCTGTACCGGCATTTCCCGAGCAAGGGAAAAATGTTCGAGGGACTGATCGAGTTCATCGAAGAGACGCTTTTCTCCCGCATCAACCGCATCCTGGCCGAGGAGTCCCGCGCCGAGGCGCGCATCCAGGGGATTCTCTTCCTGTTGCTCGGATTCGCCGACAAAAATCCCGGCATGGCGCGCCTGCTGTACGGCGACGTGCTGGTGGGCGAGACCGAACGCCTGCGCAAGCGCGTGGTGCAGATTTACGAGCGCGTCGAAACCCAGTTGAAACAGGTTCTGCGCGAGGCCGAGGCAGGTGAAAATCTGCGGGTGCCGGTCGCCGATACCGCCGCGTTGCTGCTCGCGGTGGCCGAAGGCGCGATCACGCGTTTCGTGCGCAGCGAGTTCAGGTCGTCACCGGTGGCGGGGTGGGAAAAACAGTGGGAAATGTTGCGCAAGAGCATTATTGAGAAATAATTCGCGCCGCTTCGAACGCGGTTCGTCGCCGCGCGACAACTTCCCGTTCCCGGACGTTCAGTGCAGCTGTTTGTTCAGCCACGGACCGATTTCTTCCGCCGGCATCGGGCGTGAAAACAGAAAACCCTGAAGTTCATGGCATTGCCGCTCGCGCAGATAGGCATGCTGCTCGTCCGTTTCCACGCCTTCGGCGATGACCTTCAGGCCCAGGTCGGTGGCCAGGGTAATGATGGCGTTGGTGATGGCCAGATCGCCCCGTTGCCGGGGAAGACCCTGCACGAAATTCCGGTCGATCTTCAGGGCATGGATCGGAAAGTGCTTGAGGTAAGAGAGAGACGAACAGCCGGTGCCGAAATCGTCCAGCGCGATGCGGACGCCGAGCGCGACGATTGACGCAAGTATCCTGCCGACACTTTCGGTGTTTCTGAGCAGCACGCTCTCGGTGATTTCCAGCTCCAGCGCCTGGGCGTCCGCCCCGGTTTCCTTGAGGATCTTTTCCACTTTGGCCGCGAAATCCTTTTGCAAGAATTGCCGTGCGGAGATATTCACGGCCACCCTCAGGCGGCCGTGGCCGTTATGGCGCAGCGTTTTGATCTGCCGGCAGGCGGAGCGCAGGACGAGATCGCCCACCTGTTCGATCAGCCCGGTTTCCTCGAGCAGCGGAATGAAGGACATGGGCGGCACCAGTCCTTTTTCGGAGTGATTCCAGCGCAACAGCGCTTCGAGGCAGACGGCTCTTCCATCCGCTGCGTTCACCAGCGGCTGATAATAAACGGCGAATTGCCCAAGTTTCAGCGCGCGGCGCAGCTCGCTGTCGAGCCTGATGCGTTCGATCGCGCGGGTATTCATGTCCTCGGTATAGAACTGGAATGCGTTGCCGCCGCTTTTTTTCGCCATGTGCATCGCGTTTTGTGCGTTCCTGATCAGGCCGCCACCGTCGATGCCGTCTTCCGGAAATATGCTGATGCCGATACTGGGAGTCAGATATACGTCCTGTTCCTGTCTCGGAAAGGGGGCGGCGAAGACAGCGAGAAGTTTCTGTGTCGCCGCCAGGGCAAACTCGGATTTTTTCAGGCCTTCGAGCAAAATCGCGAAATGATCGCCGTCGAGCCGGGCCACGGTATCGCTTTTCCGCAGGAACGTGGCGATGCGTCCGCCGACCTTCTTCAAAAGGTCGTCTCCGCCCTCGTGTCCGAACGAATCGTTGATTTCCTCGAACCGGTCCAGGTCCAGCAGCAGCACGCCGAGTTTTTTTCCGTCGCGTTCCGCTCTGGAAGCCGCGTGCTGGAAACGTTCCAGGAACATGCCTCGCGTGTAAAGACCCGTGACCGGGTCGCGCGACGTGGTGGAAACGTTGGCATCTCCGGCTGTTTTGTGCCCCGTCAGATGTTGAACGATACCCAACCAATACGTTCTGTCGCCCGTTTGAACCGCCCTGAAGCCGAGCAACACTGGAATTTTCTCGCCATTCTTGTGCAGCGCGTGGACGGCGAACAGGGGCCTGACGGCATGGTGGGCGGCGTCCGGCACCGGCGTCCGCCAAGTCAGGTCGGGAAACAGCGTCTCGACAGGGCAGCCGACCAGTTCCTGCCGGGCGTGCCCGAACGCGGATTCGCCCTGTTTGTTGATTCCCTCGATGTGTCGCGCCTGATTGATAAACAGCAGGATTTGCGGGATGACATCGAGTATTTTCAGGCAGGTTTTGTCGATGTATCGCGAGGGAGCGGAGGCGCGTGTCGCCGCATCCTCCGCGGGCCGGTCCACGGATATTTCCGACACGGTAAACATCAGGCATAGCGGAGTTCCCGACGGATCCTGCACCAGCGCCGCGCCGAACAGCACGCGCAAGGCATGACCCTGGCTGTGGCTGAGAACAATCTCGGATCTGTATCGCGGAAGTGAATCGGCCGCGAGGCCGTCGAGCATGTCGCGCACATCGCGGATTTTTTCCGGAGCGATGAAATTCAGAACGTTCCTGCCGCTGACTTCTTCCGGACGACGGCCGACGAGCCGCATGAAGGCCGGGTTGACGACGAGGATGTTCCCTCGCAGGTCGGTCAGCGCGACCCCGGCGGCGGCGCTTTCGAAAAACGATTTGAACGGCAGGCTGAGTAGGCGCTCTTCAGCCATCGCGTCTCCGGGCCTTGGCGCACGGGGCGTGGTATTCGAAAAGAATATCCCCGGCACAGCCCGGTTCGGGACGCCACGGCGCCGTGGCGTCCTTCATCAAAGCGTGCAATCCGCAATGCAGCTGGAGCACGCCTTCTTTCGTCCATTCAACGCTGCATGCATGGGGCGCGACGGGGCCGGTGAGGCTCCCGTCACGCGCTGCGGCAAGCGGCGAAAATCCGCCGGTATCGGTACCCATCGCACGGACGATGCGGGCGATGTCCTTATCGCCCCCGCATACAGCACGGCTGTTGATGATCGCCCAGTCATATCCATGTTTGAGCAGTTCGGCGATCGTACGGGCGCCATCCGTACAATGGGTAATCTGGTGGTCGCTGGCGTGTGCCAGCGCCCGAAGCAGGACAACGGCGTCGCGTGCGTCGCCGGTCAAAAGGATTTTCATGCAGCTATGGGCGCAGCATGAGCTGCATCGAAATTGCGATAGACAACCTCCCGCGTATCGTCATTAATATCGACATAGCAGGCTACGGTAAGGACCTTTCCAATCCGCTGTGGCGTCTGACCTTCAAGCCTATGGACCGGAAGTCCGGTTCGCTTCAGAAGACGTTCTAGGGAAACACTAGTGACAGTGACGTATCGTTCAATGCCATGCTGTTTGGCGAAATCAAAAGCCGAGCGGATCATGTCAAAGGCAAGCGTATTCATCACCACTTGGGTGCATTCGTCGCTCGTGCTCGGCATGACAGCAAACCGGCTTAATTCCCATATTGCCGGATCATGTGGGGCATTCGACCCGCAAAGCAGCTGCGGGAATGTGTCTCTGAGCATGTAGGGTCCAGTGGTGGGAAGCAGCCTCCAAAATCCCTCAACTTCCTTGTTATGGTTTCTGGCCAGAATGTATACTGGATTCAGGTCGTCAAAGGCGTCTCGCTCCATGCCGTTGGCATTGGCAACATCCCATTGCAAGTGTTCATAAAATACCTTGTAACGAAATCTGAACATTCCATTCAAAGTATCTGTATCGAGAGTCGAATCTTTTGCGCGTGCTGTTAGAATCTGTTTCATCGTCAATGCCCCCGCTTGTTTTGACGGGAGCAATAAACGACAAACCCTGGAACCAGGGTAGCTGTAACATGTTACAGGGCAATGGAAACTTACGGATTAATAAGAAGAAATGCAGCTTGCGAAAGAAGACGCTTTGCCGTAGTTAACGGCAGAATCCAAGTCACACGGGTTGCGGTGTAATCAGGCCCAGAGAAACAGCGCGCGCGACGGCATGTTGACGGTTGACCACGTTGAGCTTGTTTCCTGCATTTTGCAAATGAAAAATAACAGTTCGTTCGGCGATCCCCAGAATTTTGGCGGTCTCCCATGCGGTCTTTCCCTCGGCCGCCCATAATAAACATTCTCGCTCGCGGTCAGTAAGCTGGGCCCGCTTCAGGGGAAGAACTTGTTGTTCGAATATCCTCCGAACGTTTTCGTGAAGGTAGGCCGCGAAAAGGTGGGCGTGCGGCATGACTTCAAGAATTCGAGGCCTCGCTTGAAGATGGCTTTTGCTTGAGGACAGGCTCAGCATGGCCGACTCTCCCTGTGGTGAGTGGACCGGGAAGCTGACGCCGCTGTTCAAGTTGAAATCGCGCGCTTCGTTCATAAAACGGTGAACGAGTTTGTTTTCCTTTTCTTTAATGCCAATTTTGTCCCAAGTTAGAGGCGTCAGCTGGGTTGCGCAATGCAAGATTGTCGGATCGATTGCAATATAGCCCTCTTCAGTGTAATGGGTTCTCCATTCGCTTGGATAGCCGCTTATCGAAATCAAATAAGGTTTGACAAAGGAAGTGGGCAGACGTGCCCCATAAAGGAATCTGTCAAAGCCATATTGATCACAAAAGTGGGAACAGACAGTATGTATGTCTTCTACTGTCTTCGCCTTGGTAAGTGAATCAATCAAGTCATGACAATTCGCGGATGTCATCAGAATCCCTCCGTGGGAAACTTTTTATTATTACCGCGTTCCTCTCCGACAGTACTGGCTGTATGCTTGGCTCCTGCCAAGCTCTAGTGCGCCTCGCCACGAAATTTAAACTAACTTACTTTTTCAAGGTGCGCAATAAGTAGTTTTAACGTCCGCTAATATACCCGGTTTTTATGGCATGGCGGCTATCGATGTAACGTGCTCCGAGGGCAGAGGGTGATGTGACAGTGCAAATCGTCATGTACAGGACCGATGATGTTGAAATGTCGGTTGGATTACTGATTTTATAATGTCCATATTGGATTCGTGATCTTTATTCGTTTTTGCCCTCTTTTGGTTTCGCGGATGAATGCTGTTTGCGCAGCACATGGTAAACCGCCCCTTGACTGACGCCGAGGCGTTGGGCGATTTGGTGATTCGACAATCCTTGTTGTTTCAGTTTCAGAACTTTCTGAGGGTCGAGTTTACGATATAATAAAACCAAGGTGCCTCCGGACTCACATCCGCATCATGTCGGCTCGTTGTCCCGAGCTTTCTCTGGGTTCTTTGTGCTACGCGTGCACCGCTGCTTTACCGGCTGATAGCGGTCGGGGAACAGCTCTTCCAGCGGGATGCCGGTGATTTCAGACACGCGCTTTTCGACCCGAGCGCTGATGTACTTGCGTATCAGGACTTGTTGTATTGATTGCGATCCGTATAGTCCAAGTTCTTTGGCCAATCGCGTGAGACTGTAGCCTTTCTTTGCCAGGGCATATTTGAGGTCTATGTAGTCCATTGAACAATTCACATTTATGTCCGGTGCCAAGATAAACAGCGGGCGCCGAACCGAGCAAGCTGTCGTATGCGACAGGACGGAATGAATCAAGCTATTGATTGTATACAGAGAGAGACTTGGTAATTAACGGGGTAACTCTAGAAAGGCAGGATCAATCGAGATGGGGAATTAATGAGACCTAGCGACACGGCGCGAGCGACAGCATGTTGTCGACTGACAGTGTTGAGTTTCTCGGAAGCATTATGGAGATGAAAGCGTATGGTCCGCTCGGACAATCTGAGGATTACCGAAATCTCCCAGCTTGTTTTTCCTTCCGCTGACCACAGCAAACATTGTCGTTCTTGATTCGTCAGGCGTACGCATTTTAGCGGTAATGTCTGATGTTCGAAAACCCTTCGGGCTGCTTCATGTACGTGGGCTACAAAATACTGGGCATAGGGCATTACGTTTGCTACGTCCGCCTGTGCTTTCGCATGTCTTTGTTCTGAAACCAGGCTGAGCAGAGCGAATTCACCACGGCTGGAATGAATTGGAAAACTTACGCCGTTTTTTAATCCGAACTCCGACGCTTCATTCATAAGGCGTCGGACGGTAAGGTCCTGCTTCTCTTGTGGGGCGATCTGTCCCCAGCAAATCGGTGTGACGTGACTGTAACAATGCGCAACGATAGGATCGATTTCAATATAGTTTTCGGCAGTATATCGAGCGCGCCACTCGGGTGGGTATCCACTGATGATAGTAAAGCATGGCTTGACAAAAGAAGTTGGTAATTGTGCGCCGTATATGAAATGATCGAAACCAGATTGATCGGAAAACTTGGCGCAAACCGAATGGACATGCTCGACCGTCTTTGCTTTTGACAGCAATTCGATCAAATCGTGACAACACGAAGGTGTCATGGGTATTTTTGCGTGGGGATTTTTTTATTTTTTCGCGTTTTTCTGCGGCGGCTAACCTAGCTTAGTTTTTCATCCTGCGCAATTAGTAGATTAGCTTTGGCTAATATAGTCCGCGCGTGCTAGACGAGTGGGTAGAGTTAGCAGGGTGTTGATAAACGGTTCGTCACACCGGCGAAAGCCGGTGTCTAGAATATTTGAACCCATGAAATCAGTAAATATGCTGGATTCCGGCGTGCGCCGGAATGACAGATTCGGACGGTTTCCGGAGTTTTTCAACAAACTGTTAGAGTCCGTGTTTTACTGCTCTCGCGTGCGAAGGTTACAAAAATTTTGCGTTGAATACCCAGACCGTGGCGAGGCCCAGCAGGAAACAGCCGCCCGCGTACAGCATCGCCCGGAGGCGGTAGCGCTTGGCAAGTTCGGTCTGGGTGAATGCGGACAGAATGTAAGGTCTCGACCGGTCGCGCGTCGGGCCGAGGACATTGAGGCCATCGGCGAGAGTGTTGATCTGCTCCTGGCGGTTTTTCACGACCTCGCGCCGCGCCTGTGAGCGCGCGAGCATCCATTCCTTCTCGTCGATTTTTCCGTCCTTGTCGAGATCGAAACGCTGAAGCAACGCGGGCTGGTTTTTTTTCCAGTCGCCGAGCAGCGCGCGCAGATCCTCGTCCACGCTCGTCTGGCTTGTATAACTGCTCACGTTCTTCAGCAGGCCGAGGGTGTAAATCCGTTCGCCGGAATTGATGCGTTCCTCGGTGAAGCGGTAGCGGCTGCCGCCAGCGTGGGCGCCGATAAACCCTTTTGCGCGGGCGATGCCGGCCATGGAGGAGTCGGAGCGCCAAGTGTCTTTGTACCGCGGTGTGATATCCGCGCCCTCGGGGTCGACGACCACGCGCCCGGTGTCGTCCTGCAACCAGAAGGTGTCCGTGCTTTCACCCTTGTCGATGGTCTCCCAGCGGTGTTCGTTGCCCTTGCCGGTGGCGACGTATTCCTCGATCCTGTAACGGAACCAGACGCAGGACAGGCCGGAAAGTTTGGCGACGATCGGCGGACCGTCCATGAGCTTGCCGAGGCCCTCGAGTTCCACGTAGCCCTGCGGTGCCGAGCGTATCTTGCAGGTGGGCGTGTCTTCGATGAGGCGGATATGACTGACGTGGCGCCATGTGCGCCAGGAACAGTAGGCGGAGCCGGCGGTCAGCAGCGCGACGGTAATACCGACGGCGGTGGGATCGCTCTGGTTGATGTTGCGGGCGATCTCCGACAGCCACTGCGCCAGCGGACCTGAGGACGACATTTTAAAAAAGCTCTAAATAATATTGTTTGCCGCAAAGACGCGAAGAACGCAAAGAAAAACTCATGAGAATAAAACCCAAGAAATCTTTGCGCACTTTGCGTCTTTGCGGCGGAAACTCATATAAATCAGAACTTCCTTATGCATTAAAAAGCGCCTTGACGTTGACGTCCCGGGTTTCGCTTTCCTTGAACTTGAGCAGCGGTTTCGGTTCGAACCGGAACAGCGTGGCGATCACGTTGTCCGGGAATTGCTCGATGCGGATATTGTTGGCGTTGACCGAATCGTTGTAGAACTCGCGCCGGTCGGCGATCTGCGCCTCGAGCTGCGAAATGCGGTTCTGCAGGTGCTGGAAATTCTCGTTGGCGCGCAGTTCGGGATAGTTTTCGGCCACGGCGAACAGCCGTCCCAGGCCGAGGCGCAGTTCGGTCTCGGCGGCGCCGAGAGCGCCGACGTCGCCGGCCTCGCGCGCGCTGTGCACCGCGGCGCGCGCCTGCGTGACCTTCTCCAGCACGCCGCGTTCGTGCTGCATGTACTGCTTGCACGCCTCGACCAGCTTCGGCAGTTCGTCGTGACGCTGCTTCAGCAGCACGTCGATGTTCGACCAGGCCTGGGCGACGTTGTTCTTGAGGCGCACGAAATTGTTGTACAGGGTGACGGCATAGAGGAACAGCGCGGCAAAAATGCCCAGAAAGACAAAAGTAGCGATAGACATGATCTCTCCTTCGTCGGCCGCCGGGCGGCTTTAAATAAGGAGTATAGACGCCGGGGCGGCGGTCGCTAGGACGCGGATTCGTCCCGCAGGCCGATGGCGGCTTCCTCGATGCGGCGGCCGTGGATATGGAAACCGCGCATTTCGAGCACGCCCCGGGTGCCGAGCGATATGATCAGATAAAGCACGCCGGGGTATTCGTGCTGTTCGACGTCCGCGAGCGACGGCAACGGCGGGGCGTCGGGATGGGAGTGGTAGATGGCGGCCAGTTCCTCGCCACGCTCGCGCATAGCCCGCATCGCCCCGATTTGTTGCTGCGGATCGAGCGTGAAGAAGCGCTTGCGGTCGCCGGCGGCGTTGGTCACGGGGTAGCACCTGCAAAACCCAGCGCGATCGCGCGAGATCAGTCCGCAGATTTCCTCTTCCGGCGATTTCTGCGCGAGATGCAGCAACTGGTTGACGATGGGTCGCGGCAGCCGCACAGCGTTCATGAATTTCCGCACACCGGGCAGCGCGGATCCTTGCGCAATTTGACTTCGCGCCATTCCATGGCGAGCGCGTCGAACAGCAACAAGCGACCGGCCAACGTTCGACCGACGTTGAGTAATACCTTGATCGTCTCGGCCGCCTGGATCGAACCGATGACGCCGGCGGCCGGTGCGAGCACGCCGAGCGTGGCGCAGGCTTCGTCGGGTCCGCCGCCTTCCGCGTAGAGGCAACGGTAGCAGGGACCGCCCGGCGGGAACACCGCCACCTGGCCCTCGAAGCGCACGACCGCGCCGGAGATGAGCGTCTTGCCGGCCCGCACGCACGCCGCGTTGATGGCGAAGCGGCTGGCGAAATTGTCGGTGGCATCCACAACCGCATCGGCGAGACGCGCCTGTTCCTCGAGCGCGTCGCCTTCGATTTTTTGATTGATCGTCGTGATACGGATCCCGGGATTGAGCGTGGCCAACCCCAGCGCGGCGGAAGCGGTCTTGTCCTGGCCGACACGTTCGGTCGCGTGCACGATCTGGCGCTGAAGATTGGTCAGGTCCACGCGGTCGTGGTCCACGATGACCAGATGTCCGACGCCCGAGGCGGCGAGATACATCGCCACCGGCGAGCCCAGTCCTCCGAGCCCGATGACCAATACGCGCGCCGCGAGCAGTTTTTCCTGTCCGCGGACATCGATCTGCGGCAGCAGAATATGACGGCTGTAACGCAGAAGCTGTTTGTCGTCCATGGTTGATCGAAAAGACGGGTTCGGTTGATCAGGCGCGACAAACCGTCACGCGGTCGCGCCCGCCGGTGTCCGGATAACAAACGATATTCCGGTAGCCGTGCCGATGCAAAAAAAGACCGACGGCGGCGCCCTGATCCCAGCCGTGCTCGAGTAAGAGCCCGGCATCTGGTTTCAGGAACTCGCGGGCCGACGAGGCGATCAGGCGAAGGTCGTCGAGTCCGTCGGGACCGGCGGCAAGGGCCTGCGCGGGTTCGAAGCGGACATCGCCCTGTTGCAGGTGCGGATCGCCGACGGGGACATAAGGCGGATTGCTCACGATCATATCCAGCTTCATGCCCGCCAGCGGTTCGAGCCAGCCACCTTCGCGGAACTCGATATTGGCCATGCCGACCTTCGCGGCGTTCGAGCGTGCCACGTCGAGCGCCTGCGGAGAAATATCGGTGGCGATCACGCGGCTGCGGGGGCGCTCCTTGGCGATTGCCAGGGCAATGGCGCCGCTGCCGGTGCCGAGGTCGGCGATGGTCCATTCCGCATCGTGTGGAATCCGCTCCAGCGCCTTTTCCACCAGCAGCTCGGTCTCCGGACGCGGGATCAGCACCGCCGGCGAGACATTGAGCTCCATGGACCAGAATTCGCGCGTGCCGGTGAGATAGGCGATGGGTTCACCGTGATGCCGCCGCGCAATCAGCTGTTCAAACGGATGACGCTGATCGTCCGTCAGCGGCATGTGTCCGCGCGCAATCAGTGCGCCGCGGTCCAGCCCACAGACGTGCATCAGCAGCACCTCTGCGTCGAGCCGCGGCGTGGGACTCGTCGCGCGCAACTCACGCGTGGCGGCTTGCAGGATTTCACCGACTGTCGGCGGCATGGCGGGTTGGGCGGCGTGGCTCATGCTCAGGCATTCAACGCCGCCAGCAGATCGGCCTGATCGGCGCTGCGCAGCGCGTCGATCAGTTCGTCGAGTTTTCCTTCCATGACCTGGTCGAGCTTATATAAGGTGAGGTTGATGCGGTGGTCGGTCACGCGTCCCTGCGGGAAATTGTAGGTGCGGATGCGTTCCGAGCGGTCGCCGGTGCCGACCAGGCTCTTGCGCTGCGCCGCTTCCTGTTCGCGCTGCTTGCGCTGTTCCGCCTCGAGCAGGCGCGCCGAGAGAATCGACATGGCGCGCGAGCGGTTCTTGTGCTGCGAGCGCTCGTCCTGGCATTCGACGACGATGCCGGTGGGCAGGTGCGTGATGCGGATCGCGGAGTCGGTCTTGTTCACGTGCTGGCCGCCGGCGCCCGAGGCGCGGAAGGTGTCGACCTTGAGCTCCGCCGGGTTGATGGCGATGGCGTCGACTTCCTCCGCTTCCGGCAGCACCGCGACCGTGCAGGTCGAGGTGTGAATGCGCCCCTGCGCCTCGGTCTCGGGGACGCGCTGCACGCGATGCGCGCCGGATTCGAACTTGAGCCGCGAATACACGTCCTTGCCGGCGATGCGGGCGATGATTTCCTTGTAGCCGCCGTGCTCGCCGGGGCTCTGGTTCATCACTTCCACGTTCCAGCCGTGGCTGCCGGCGTAATAGTTGTACATGCGGAACAGGTCGCCGGCGAAGATGGCCGACTCGTCGCCGCCGGCGGCGGCGCGGATTTCGAGGAAGATGTTGCGGTTGTCGTTCGGGTCCTTCGGCAGCAGCAGCGCCTGGATATCGGACTCGAGCGCGGCAATCAGTTGCCGCGCCTGCGCGATTTCCTCCTGCGCCATCTCGCGGATCGACGGATCCTTGTCCGCGAGCATGACGCTGGCGGATTCGAGCTGATCACAGGCGGCGCGATAGTCGCCGTACAGCTTCACCACCGGATTGATCTCGGCGTATTCCTGCGACAGCTTGCGGTACTGATCCTGTTTGCCGATGACCTTGGGATCGGCGAGCATCCGTTCGATTTCCTCAAAGCGCTGCGCAAGGCCGGTGAGCCTTGTTTCAATCGACGGGTTCATATCTTTAAAAAGTCTCTAACAAAATGAATGGACAGGATTAACAGGACTTACAGGACTAAAAAACCTTGTGAATAAAAATATTGTTAATCCTGTGAATCCTGTCAAATTTTTCTTTTTATTTTTTGGTACCTAATCTTCGTTCAGACCGAACAGGCGCCGCGCGGCCTCGAGCAACGCGCCGTTGCCGTCGTGGTCCGCGCGGCGCAGGACGTCGGTGGGGGCGTGGGTGAATTTGTTGGTCAGGGCGCGCGCCAGTTGTTCGACGACCTTGGCCGGGTCCTCGCCGTGCGCGAGACGGCGCCGCGCGCGTTCCAGCTCGGCTTCGCGCAGCGCGTCGGCGGATTCGCGCAGCGCGCGAATCGTGGGCACGGCGTCGAGCGACTTCACCCAGCGCATGAAATCCACGACCTGGGTATCGATGATCTTCTCCGCTTCGCGCGCCGCCTCCTGGCGTGATTCCATGTTCTCCTGGACGACCTCCTTGAGGTCGTCGATGGTGTACAGGTAGACGTCGTTGAGCTCGCTCACCTCGGTTTCGATGTCGCGCGGCACGGCGATGTCCAGCATGAACATCGGCCGGTGTTTGCGCGCCTTCAGGGCCCGTTCCACCGTGCCCTTGCCCAGGATCGGCAACTGGCTCGCGGTCGAGGAGATGACGATGTCGGCGTCGGCGAGACGCGTCGGCATTTCCGCGAGCGAGATGGCCTCGGCGTTGAACTGGCCGGCGAGCAGCTGGGCGCGCTCGACGGTGCGGTTGGCGACGATCATGTGACCCACGCCGTGTTCATTGAGGTGGCGCGCGCACAGCTCGATCATGTCGCCGGCGCCGATCAGCAGCACCGTCTGTTCCGTGAGGTCGCTGAAAATCTGCTTGGCGAGCCGCACCGCCGCCGAGGCGACCGACACCGCGCTGGCGCCGATGGCGGTGTCGGTGCGCACCTGCTTGGCCACGGTGAAGGTCTGCTGGAACAGGCGGTTCAGGATTTTTCCGGTGGCGCCGGCCTTGTGCGCGGTGGCGAAGGCCTCCTTCATCTGTCCCAGGATCTGCGGCTCGCCCAGGATCATCGAGTCGAGCCCGGCGGCGACGCGGAACACGTGCTTCACCGCCTCCTGGTCGGGATGCCGGTAGAGATACGGATGGATGTCGCCGCGGTTCAGCCGATGATAGTGGCAGAACCATTCGATCACCCGTTCGTCGTGCGCGGGTTCGAGGCCGCAGTACAGCTCGGTGCGGTTGCAGGTGGAGACGATCGCCGCTTCGGCTACGCCGCCGCTGCCGGTCACTTCGTGCAGGGCGTTGACCAGCTTGTCGGTGGCGAACGCCGCCTTCTCGCGGATATCGACCGGCGCGGTGTGATGATTGATGCCAAAGGCGAACAGGTGCATGCAGAAACCGGGAAATTGCCGCTGTTGTGCGCGATTTTGACCCATCAGGGTCCGGTGTCAAGTTTGAGCTGTCGCGGGGTTCTCAACGCTCTCAGCGTCAGCCCTATCAACCCGAGTTCCGTGACCATTAATATGGTGCCAAGCATGAGCAATATCCACTGACCGTTCGACCACCATTGCGTCATCTGCGCGCCCAGTCCCCCGTTGGCGGTAACCAGCAGGAACAGCCAGGGCAGGAGCACCGCCGCGACGGGACGCTCCCGCAGCCGCAGCGCCAGGATCAGCAGGGCGAAGCCGAGCACGGCGAATATCTGGTCGGCGACGCCGAACAACGGCCAAAGCGCGAGTCCGCCGCGGCCGTGGCCGTCATGCAGTGAAAGCAGCGCGGACAACCCGACGGCCGTCGCAATCAATCCCTTTTCCTTTGCCGGAAGCAGCGAGGGCAGGTGCTCGGCCATGCCGGCGAGCAATTGTTTTTGCGCGCGCAGTCCGGTCTCCAGTGTCGCAACGAGGAGACCGACGATCATCACCGCCATGAGCGTGCGTGCAAAGCCCGGGTCCAGTCCGAGGCTCGCGGCGTGCCGCGCGAAGCCGTTGATATAAATTTCCAGGATGGCGTGCGAATCCATAAGCGTCGCCCAGGAGGCGTAACGCCGGTTCCAGGCCGCGACGTCCGGCAGCGCCGTGGCGCCGATGATGATGGCGCTCAGCGCCAGCAGTCCCAGCCCCAGCGCTCCGCCGTAGCCGATATAGCGCGCGTCGGTTTCCCGGTTCATCTGACGCGCGGTGACGGCGTTGGCGACGAGCAGATGAAACCCGGCCACGGCTCCGGATGTCAGCGTCACGAACAGCCACGGAAACATGTCCGGAGCGCCGGCGATGGAACGGAATTCCGGGGCCAGCAGGTCGGGGTGGTCGATCGCCACGGCGGTGTAGAAAATGAAAAGCGTCACGCCCAGCAACAACGCCGTGAGGTAAGCGCGCGGGCGCGCCAGCTTCCACATCGGCAGGCGTGTCGCGTGGTAGCCGTAAAGGAACAGCAGCAGAACCCAGACGATCGACGTGTCGAAAGGGAAATAGGACGCCGCGGTTTCGACGGGCAGCGCCGCGGCGAAACCCGTCAGGAAATCTCCGAGCAGCCACACGGCCATGAGCACCAGGGTGAGTGCGATCAGGGTCGCGGGAACGATCTCGAAATCTTCTCTCCCGCGCAGGAAATTTCCGAGAACCAGGCCGGCCGCGGCGATGAACCAGAACGGCAGGACCGCGGAGGGATGCGTGGACAGCAGTTGCGCGGCGAGCGTGGCGCAGGCCGCGTTCATGATCAGGAGCAGCAGAAAGGCGATCAATGCAAACAGCCCGTACGCCGGCGCGCCGAGCAGGCGCGCGGCGATCTCCGCCGGGTTGAGCCCCGGGTAGCGGAGCGACAACCACAACGTCCCCAGGCCGTAGGTGCCGGCCGCCACCACGGTGCCGACCACGACCCATAGAAAAGCCGGAACCCATCCCCATATTAAGGAAACCACGCCGCCGATGACGGCGGCGCTAGCGGCGAGGGAGGCCAGATGATGCCCGAACAGGAGATGACGGCTGAAACCGCCTTGTTCCGCGGTGGCAGGCCGGGGGTACGAGGCTGTACTATAATCTTTTCCAAGGCGAAACACGCCGAGCGCCAGGAGCCGGGAATAGAAGCGGTAGCCGAAGACGAACGCCACCGCGGCCGCTGCCAGCAGAACCAGTGAATTCATGACCCGTCCGCGCCACGGCGCGCGGAACGAAGGATAAGCACGAGATTGTCTCTATTCGCCAATGGCGCGCCTTTTCGGAAATTTTGAGACTTCAAGGATTATTTTAGATGGCGCGCCGAATCTCCGCGTGCGGCGGCGGTCGAAGGCGCATACAGCCTGTCATTCCCAAGCAGTTCGAGACTTAATATATATGATCATTTCCCGTTTTTGTGTCATTTCACCTTTAATAGGACTTTCCTTGCTGACGGCTTGCGCCGGCACGATGACGCCCGGTACGCCGGCGGAAACCGCGGCTCCGCCCGCCAGCGTGGAAGCGAACCTGCCCAATGTCGAGTTGAGGCCGGAAATCCTGTACGACCTGCTGGTGGGCGAACTCGCCGGCCAGCGCGGGCAGATCGGCGTGGCGGCGACGACGCTCGGCAAGGTCGCGCAGGAGACGCGCGATCCGCGCGTGGCCGAGCGCGCGACGCTGGCCGCGCTCTACGCCAAGCGTTATGACGAGGCGCTGCAGTCGGCGGAGCTGTGGATGGAACTGCAGCCGGACGATGTCGAGGCCAGGGAAGCGAAGATTACCGCGCTGCTCGAGCTTGACCGCGTGACCGAAGCCAAGAGCCAGTTCGAGGCGCTGTTCGGTTTGGAAGGAACGCGCCGCAACCTGGATCAGTCCTATCTGCGTGCCGCGGCGGTGCTGGGGCGCGCGAGCAACCGCGCCGCGGCGATCGACGTGATGCAGTCGCTGGTGGCGTTGAACCCGCGCAGCGCCGCGGCGCATTTCGCCATGGCGCATCTCATGATTCGCGGCGGCGATCTGGACAAGGCGCTGGCGGCCGCCGACGAAGTATTGAAACTGCGTCCGGACTGGGAGGAGGCGGCGCTGCTCAAGGCGCGCATCCTGATTGCGCAGAAGGATTCTTCCAAGGCCCAGTCGTTTTTCGGGGCGTTTCTCGACGGCAATCCGCGCGCGACCACCGTCCGGCTCAATTACGCGCGTTTTCTGATCGACCAGAAGGAATGGCAGAAGGCGCTCGCTGAATTCAAGCGCGTGGCCGCCGACATGCCGGATGACGCCGACACCATCTATGCCGTCGGTCTGCTCTCGCTGCAGAACAACCAACTTGATGACGCCGGGAAATACCTCAAGCGCGCGCTCGAGCTGCGCCCCGAGAACGATCAGGCGCGGCTGTATCTCGGGCAGGTCGCGGAACAAGGCAAGCACTATGCGGAAGCGGTCCACTGGTATCGCGAGGTGGATGACGGTGAATATTATTTCGAGGCGCAGTTGCGGATCGGCGTGGCGCTCGCGCGGCAGGGCGACCTGGCCGCGGCGCGCCGGCATCTGCACGCCATCAAGACGCAGACCGACGCACAGCGCGTGCAGGCGGCGCTCGCCGAGGAAACGGTTCTGCGCGAGGCCAGGCAGTACCGCGAAGCGCTCGATGTGCTGAACGCGGCGATCGAAGTCGTGCCCGACGACAGGGACCTGCTCTACGCCCGTTCGCTGGCGGCCGAGAAGCTCGGCCTGCTCGACGTGACCGAGCGCGATCTGCGTGAAATCCTCAAGCGGGACCCGAAGAACGTCAACGCGCTGAACGCGCTCGGCTACACGCTCACCGACCGCACCACGCGTTTCCAGGAGGCGCTCGAACTCCTGAAGCAGGCGATCGAACTGAAGCCGGACGACGCCTACATCATGGACAGCATGGGCTGGCTGCAATATCGTCTCGGCAATCACGCGGAAGCGGTGAAATACCTCAAGCGCGCGCTGGACGTGCGCAACGACGCGGAAATCGCGGCGCATCTCGGCGAGGTGTTGTGGGTCATGGGCAACCATGGCGAGGCCGAAGCGGTGTGGAACCGTGCGTTGCGCGAAACGCCGGACAACGAAGCGTTGAACGGCGTCATCAAGAAATTCAAACCATGAAGTCCGCGGTGGTCGTGTTCGGGCTGGTCGCGCTCGCGGCCGGCTGCGCCACCGCACCCTTGGTTCCCCCGGTCGAAAATCCCGCCGCCACCTGGCAGTGGCGGCAGGCGCAGCTGCGTCCGATCACGGCCTGGAACATCCAGGGGCGTCTGGCGATGCGCACCGCCGGGGAAGGCTGGCAGGCGTCGCTGGACTGGATGCGCGAGGGCGAGCGGCATCGCATCGATCTGGCCGGCCCGCTGGGCCGCGGCCACCTGCGGCTGACGCGTGACGAGCATGGCGCGGAATTGCGCGACGCCGACCGACGCCGCTGGCGCGCGGAAAATCCGGAACAGCTTTTATATCGCACCACCGGATGGCGGGTGCCGCTCGACGGACTCAATTACTGGGTGCTCGGACTGCCCCAGCCCGGCGCCGCGGCGGAGCAGGAACTGGACCCGCAGGGGCGCCTGAAGTCGCTGGTCCAGTCCGGCTGGGACGTCCGGTTCCTGGAATATGCCCGCTACGGTTCGCTCGAGTTGCCGAGTAAACTCTTCATCAAGAGACAGGATGGCGACCCGAACGACGATCCGGCCAACCGCGCCACGCTCGAGGTGCGCCTGGTCATCGAGCGTTGGACGCTGAAACAATAAAAACAGGAGTCATGGCGCATGCAAACCTGGCCGGCGCCGGCGAAGCTGAATCTTTTTCTGCATGTCACGGGCCGGCGCGCGGACGGCTATCACACGCTGCAGACGGTGTTCCAGTTTCTCGATTATTCCGACCAACTGGAATTTACGGTTACGGACGATGACCGAGTCACGCTCCTTACGCCGTTGCCCGGCGTGCCGGAAGACAGGGACCTCAGCGCGCGCGCCGCGCGCCTGTTGCAGGAGACGGCCGGGATCTGTCGGGGCGCCCAGATTCGTCTGACCAAGCGCATCCCCGCCGGCGGCGGTCTGGGAGGCGGGAGTTCCGACGCCGCTACGACCCTGCTGGCCCTGAATGAATTGTGGGGCGCGAATCTGCCTCGTGCGGAACTCGCGGCGCTCGGGCTCAAACTCGGGGCGGACGTACCGGTATTTGTCCGGGGCCGGGCCGCCTGGGCCGAAGGCATCGGCGAAATCCTCACCCCCCTCGAACCGGAACAGGCCTGGTATCTGGTCGTGATGCCGCCGGTGCACGTCTCCACGGCGCAGGTTTTTGCCACCCTTGAATTGACACGTTATAGCCCGCCCCTCACAATACGCGACTTTCACGAAGGGCGCGGGCTGCAAAACGACCTGGAACCGGCGGTGCGCAGCCGCTATCCGGAGGTGGACCGCGCGATGCGGTGGCTTTCCGAGTTCGGCGAGCCGCGCATGTCGGGTTCGGGCGGATGCGTGTTCCTGAAAGTGACGGATGCGGATCGCGGCCGGCAGATTCTGGAAAGAATTCCCAAACCGTTTTCCGGTTTCGTGGCGCGAGGGATGAACCGGCATCCTTTATATATGATGCGGTGACAGTCAGATTCGGGACCGCCTATCCGGCGCCCGGCGTCAGCTCCGGAGTTCCCGGGTTCCACGGTTTCGCTATTACTGGGGCGTAGCCAAGCGGTAAGGCACCGGATTTTGATTCCGGCATTCCCAGGTTCGAATCCTGGCGCCCCAACCAGTTTGAGTAGCCGACCGTCCATCACAGGGGAGATTGCGTGTCCTTGGACAACATGGTGGTATTCACCGGGAACGCCAACCCGGCGCTGGCGGAGCTGATCGTCCGGCATCTCGGGCTGCCGCTCGGCAAGGTGGTGGTCGGCCGTTTCTCGGACGGCGAGATTCAGGTCGAGGTCATGGAGCACGTGCGCGGCAAGGACGTTTTCATCGTCCAGCCGACCTGCGCTCCGAGCAACGACAATTTGATGGAGTTGCTGATCATGATCGACGCGGTGAAGCGCTCCTCGGCGCGGCGCATCACCGCGGTGATACCTTATTATGGTTACGCGCGCCAGGATCGCCGCCCACGCACGGCGCGGGTGGCGATCACGGCCAAACTCGTGGCGGACATGATCACCGCCGCCGGCGCGAACCGGGTGTTGACGATGGATCTGCATGCCGACCAGATTCAGGGATTCTTCAACATCCCGACCGACAACGTTTATTCGTCGCTGGTATTGCTCGGCGACATCTGGCGGCAGGAGTTCGAGGATCTGCTCGTGGTGTCGCCGGACGTGGGCGGTGTGGTGCGGGCGCGCGCGATGGCGAAGCACCTGGAAGCGGACTTGGCCATCATCGACAAGCGCCGCCCGAAGCCGAACGAGGCCAAGGTGATGCATATCATCGGCGAGGTCGAGGGCCGCACCTGCGTGCTGATGGACGACCTCGTGGATACCGCCGGCACGCTGTGCGAGGCGGCCGGGGCGCTCAAGGAGCATGGCGCCAAAAGAGTCCTGGCGTACTGCACGCATCCGGTGTTGTCCGGAAGCGCGGTGGACCGGATCGGCAAGTCCCAGCTCGACGAGCTGGTGGTAACGGACACCATTCCGCTGCGGCCCGAGGCCAAGGCGTGCAAGCGCATCCGCCAGCTGAGCGTGGCCGAACTGCTGGCCGAGTCCATGCGCCGGATCGCGCTGGACGATTCGGTGAGCGAGCTGTTTATGGAATAAATTCAGTAGCAAGTGGCAAGAAAAAGGTTTTCCTTGCAACTTGCTGCTTCAGAAGTAGTTGCCGTTTCTTCTGGTCGCGGAAGAAACGGTGTTTATTAACCTTTGTAGGAGACTGACAATGAGCGCTAAATTTGAATTGACTGCCGAACCGCGCGCAGCGAAAGGTACGGGTGCGAGCCGCCGCCTTCGCCACAGCGGAAAAGTGCCCGCCATCCTGTACGGGGCGGGCAAGGAACCGACGATGGTCGCCCTCGACCAGAACATCATGCTGCGCCACTTGGCGAACGAGAAGTTTCACACCTCGATCCTGACCGTGAAGGTCGGCGGCGAGTCCGACCAGGCGATTCTGCGCGACTGGCACATGCACCCGTACAAGCCGGTGGTGATGCACATCGACCTGCAACGCATCAGCGCCACCGAGAAGATACATATGAAGGTGCCGCTGCACTTCACGGGCCAGGACGTGGCCCCAGGCGTGAAGCTGGACGGCGGTATCGTCACGCATCTCATGACCGAAGTGGACATCACCTGTCTGCCCAAGGATTTGCCGGAATTCCTCACGGTGGACATGTCGGCGCTGCGCATCAACGAGTCGGTGCATCTTTCCAACATCAAGCTCCCGGAAGGCGTGACTATCACGAGCCTCGCGCACGGCGGCGACGACCTGGCGGTGGGCGCGATCACCACCATCAAAGTGGTGGAAGAAGCCCCTGTGGCGGCGGCGCCGGTGGAAGGCGAAGCGGCTGCTGCTGCGGCGGCGCCGGCTGAAGGCGAAGCGAAAGCCGGCGAGGCGAAGAAGGCCGAAGCCCCCAAGGCGGAGGCAAAGAAGGAAGCGCCCAAGAAGGAAAGCAAGTAATCCTGTCATATGTGCCATTTTCCGACTCCCCCTCTCCCGTGCGCGGGAGAGGGCAAGGGGTGAGGGAAGCAGGCCATGACCCAAGGCATTTCTCTTATCGTCGGCCTGGGAAACCCGGGCGCGGAGTATGCGGAAACCCGGCACAATGCCGGGTTCCGTTTTCTGGATATGCTCAGCGACGCCGCCGGCGAAAGACTGCGCAACGAATCGCGCTTCCTCGCGAACGTCGGCAAGTTGAACGTGAGCGGCCGGGACGTCTGGCTGCTCGAGCCGCAGACCTTCATGAACCGCAGCGGCGACGCGGTTTCCCGATTCGCCCACTATTACAAAATCCCGGCCGCGGAGATTCTGGTGGTGCACGACGAACTGGATCTGCCGCCGGGAACCGTGCGACTCAAGGTCGGCGGCGGCGACGGCGGACACAACGGTCTTTCCGACGTCACCGCGAAGCTCGGCAGTTCCGATTACGCGCGCCTGCGCGTCGGCATCGGTCATCCCGGCTCCAGCGCGCAAGTGGTGTCGTACGTGTTGAAGAAGGCGCCGGCGACGGAACAGGCGCTGATCGACGCCGCCATCGCCGGCGCCAGGGCGCATGTCGCGGATATCGTGCACGGCCAGTTCCAGAAAGTCATGAACAGCCTGCACATGCATAAAAGTTGAAGTTATTATTTAAAAACGCGGGATGCTCCGCCCCCGCACCCAGGGTTACCTTTCTTTGCTCGTGCAAAGAAAGGTAACCGAAAGAAAGCACGCCCGGATGGCGCGAATTCCCCCTGCGCTTCGCGCCTCGGGCACGGCGGTCGCCCGACGGCACATCCCTGTGCCGGCGGGCGACGCGCGGCATCCCTGCCGCGCCCCTTCGGGCGCTCGGCCCGAGGTTGGCGATGCTCGGGCGCGCCATACGGGGTTTAAAAAAAGCAAACACAGCATCCAAGGGCGGGTGTTTTCCAATCCCCGTAGCGCGCGCCGCGTACCGCAGCCCGAGCAGGAGTCTTCAAGCGAGCCCCTGTCTGAGTCGAGCCGCGTCGTGGGCGGCCGACGAGTTGGCGAGCGCCTGCTCGGGCGAGGAACGCAAGGGAGTCGTCGCGCGCTCCGGGGCGGATTTCTTTTGGTGACTTTTCTTTGTCCGTCCAAAGAAAAGTCACCCAGGGTGCAGGGGCGGAGCCACCCGCACATAGCTTTTCAAACCGTGCGCGGAGCGCACACAAAATATCCCCGTCAACCTCCCTCAGCTTGTCGCGTTATGCATTCCTGATGCAATCAATCCACGGAGTTATTTTTTATGAATATTCATATGCGTTCTCTCGTATTGATTCCGGCGTTTCTGGGCCTGTTCGCGGGTGTGGCGCTGGCCGAGGACAGCGCCGGCAAGCCCGGGTCCGCCCCTGATCGCGAGCAGTGGTGCGCTGACAACCCTCAGAAGTGCCAGGAACTGAAAACCCGCATGCAGGAAAAATGCGCGCAGGATCCGAAGCGCTGCGAGGAGATGAAGGCGCGCGCGGCGGAACTGAAGGCCAAATGCGATGCCAACCCCGAGGAATGCCAGAAGAAACGCGAACAGATGAAAGCGCGCCGCGCCGAAATGCGTGCTCGCTGTGAAGCCAATCCGGAAGAGTGTAAAAAGAGACGCGAGGAGATACGCGAGCACCGCAAGCAGTGCCGCGAGAATCCGGACAAGTGCCGGCGTCCCGGTCGCGATAAAGACCCGGCGGTGAAACCGAACACGTAATGCAAACATCCGCGCCGGGAACCCGATGGCCAAGGCCGCGGGCGGCCTGAAGCTGGCGTTCCTGGCGCGGGGGTTGAACCGGCCGCGGCCAGGCCTATAACATGGCTGAAAGCGGCCGGCCCGACATGGACACACCCACCCTCATCTTCGTCTACAACGCCGACAGCGGTCTGGTGAACACGCTGCTCGACATCGGCCACAAGATCGTCTCGCCGAAAACTTATTCCTGTAATCTGTGCGCGATCACACATTCCACTTTCAGTATGCGCGACGAGTGGAAGCAGTTCGTCGCCGGGCTGAGTGTGCCTATCGAGTTTTTGCATCGTGACGAGCTCGAAAAAAAATATGGCATGCGCGCGGTGGAATTACCGGCGGTATTCCGCAGGAACAATGGCGCACTGGAAACATGGATTACCCGGGAGGAGATCAATCGCTGTCGTTCGCTGGAAGATCTTGCTCAACTTGTAAGGACTAAGCTGTCGGCGCCGGGCTGACGCGGTGGCAGGAATCGTATTCGTCGGTTCACTCGGAGCGCGCGCAGTTTTAAAATAGAAGTCGTAGCAGCTCATGCCTTCCATGCAGCGGGCAGCAGCCGCGGGAGGTGACCGATGAGCGTGGTGCTGAACGACAGGGTGATCGAGACAGACGAGCAGGGATTCCTGCTCGACCCGGACGATTGGAGCGATGCGTTCGCCGAAAAGATTGCGGAGCAGGACGGCCTGCGACTCTACGACGAGAGCTGGGGCCTGATCGGCTACTTCCACGATTACTATCAGCAGTACCACACCCACCCCAGCATGCGTCAGCTGGTGCTGACTCTCGGCCGGCAGCACGGCGCGCACTTCCACGACCGCAAGACGTACGAGAAATTTCTGTACCGGCTGTTCCCGCGCGATCCCATGCGCGAACTCTGCAAACTCGCCGGTTTGCCCAAACCGGAACCCGACACCTGATCGCAAACTCTGCATCCGCGCGGATTGAGGCAATGCGCGCATTCCGGCATGATGCGCCTTGCGTCCAAACGACGGAGACGATCGCATGCCCGATATCCCAGCCGCTGACATCGTGAGTCTGATGTGGTTTATCGCCGTCTGGGTCGGTTACACCTGGTACGCGGATCGTGGCACGTGGCGCCCGCATTCGCTGCGCGCCGTCATGCACCGGCACCGCGAAACCTGGATGCGCCAGATGGTGCTGCGCGACAACCGCGTCGCCGACGTGAACATCCTGCGCAATCTCTTGCAAGGCGTGTCGTTCTTCGCCTCGACCACGCTGCTGATTCTGGTCGGCTTGTTGACGGTTCTCGGTTCGACGGACCGCGCCATCGAGATCGTGCGCGCGCTGCCGTTCGCGGCCAGAACCACGCTGGTGCAGTGGGAGCTGAAGCTGCTGGTGCTCGGCGTCATTTTCGTGCACGCATTTTTCAAGTTCACCTGGGCGCTGCGCCAGTTCAATTACTGCTCGGTGCTGATCGGCGCCGCGCCGAAATCCGCCGACAACGCCTATGCGCAGCGCGCCGCGGAAGTCAGCACCAACGCCTCGAAGGATTTCAACCAGGGCCTGCGCGCCTATTACTTCAGCCTCGCCGCGCTCGGCTGGTTCATTCATCCGTGGGTGTTCGTGGCCGCGACCACGCTGGTGACGGTGGTGCTGTACCTTCGCGAACATCATTCCCCGACCCTGAAAATACTCACGCCCGGCGGCGCCGAGTGAACCGTATCGTTGTGTTCCGCCTCCGCGATTTTTCCGCGGCAGCCGGAACGAACAGGTAAAATACGCCGTCCATGCGCATCGCCGCGATTCTCGAATACGACGGTTCCCGTTTCTCCGGCTGGCAGCGGCAGGAACACGCGCGCTCGGTGCAGGCGGCGGTCGAGGACGCGCTGTCGAAAGTGGCGGACGAGACCGTGCAGGTCACCGTCGCCGGTCGCACCGACGCCGGCGTGCACGCGGCCGGACAGGTGATTCACTTCGACACCCGCGTTGCGCGCAGCGATTACTCCTGGGTGCGCGGGGCGAACAGCAACCTGCCGCCGGAAGTGGCGCTGCTGTGGGCCGGTCCGGTGGACGAGGGATTCCACGCGCGCTTCTCCGCCACCGGACGGCATTATCATTACGTGATCCTGAATCGCGCCATCCGGCCGACGTATCTCGCCGGCCGCGTGACGCACGAGTACCGCCTGCTCGACGTGAAGCCGATGCAGGAGGCGGCGAAATTTCTGATCGGCGAACATGACTTCACCTCGTTCCGCGCCGCCGAGTGCCAGGCGAAGAGTCCGGTACGCGAGCTGCGCGCGCTGGACGTGACGCGCCACGGCGAACTGGTGCACATCCGCGCCCATGCCAACGCGTTTCTGCAACACATGGTGCGCAACATCGCCGGCGTGCTGATGACCGTCGGCGCCGGCGAGCGTGATCCGTCGTGGACCCGCGAAGTGCTCGCCGCGCGCGATCGCCGCGCCGGCGGCGTGACCGCCGCGCCCGACGGGCTTTATCTGCGGGAAATCGAGTATCCCGATTCCTTCAGGATTCCGCGGCTTTCGCGGGATGTGGGGCTCTGGTAAGCTTCGCGGCCTTCCGGAGGACACATGCGCACGCGCGTGAAAATCTGCGGCATCACCCGCATCGAGGATGCCATCGCCGCGGCGCAGGCCGGCGCCGATGCGATCGGTTTCGTGTTCGATCCGAAAAGCCCGCGTCACGTGCATCCCGACCTGGCGCTCAAGATCACGCGCGCGCTGCCGCCGTTCATCACCACCGTGGGCCTGTTCGTGAATCCCGCGCCCGACACGGTCGAAGGCGTGCTGAGTCACGTGCCGCTCGATCTGATACAATTTCACGGCAACGAAAAACCCGAACAGTGCCGCCGCTATCACCGCTCGTACATCAAGGCCGTCCACATGAAACCCGATGTCGATCCGCGCGAGATGGCGCGCCTCTATGGCGACGCCGCCGGCCTGCTGCTCGATACCTACGTGGCCGACGTGGCCGGCGGTTCCGGCCAGTCCTTCGACTGGAACCGCATCCCGTCCGATCTCGGCAAGCCGGTGGTGCTGGCCGGCGGACTCACGCCGGAGAACGTCGCCGAGGCGGTGCGCCGCGTGCGCCCTTACGCCGTGGATGTCTCGAGCGGCGTGGAACTGAGCAAGGGCATCAAGGACGCCGGCAAGATCACCGCTTTTATTGACGCCGTCAGAAACGCTATATGAGCGCCTACGATCTCCCCGACAAGCGCGGTCACTTCGGCGATTACGGCGGCATTTTCGTCTCCGAGACGCTGATGCAGCCGTTGAAGGAATTGCGCGAGGCATATGAGAAGCTGCGCAAGGACAAGAAATTCCAGAAGGAGTTCGAGGACGACCTGCGGCTGTACGTCGGCCGTCCGAGCCCGCTGTATCCGGCGCAGCGCCTGACCGCGAACTGGGGTGGAGCGAAGATCTATCTCAAGCGCGAAGACCTGAACCACACCGGCGCGCACAAGATCAACAACACCATCGGCCAGGCGCTGCTCGCGCGCCACATGGGCAAGAAGCGCGTGATCGCCGAGACCGGCGCCGGCCAGCACGGCGTGGCCACCGCCACGGTGGCGGCGCGCTTCGGCATGCAGTGCGTGGTGTACATGGGCTCGGAGGACATGAAGCGCCAGGCGATCAACGTGTATCGCATGAAGCTGCTCGGCGCCGAGGTGGTGCCGGTCGAATCCGGCTCGAAGACGCTGAAAGATGCACTGAACGAAGCGATGCGCGATTGGGTCACGAACGTCGACAACACCTTTTACATCATCGGCACCGTCGCCGGCCCGCATCCCTATCCGATGCTGGTGCGCGATTTCCAGAGCGTCATCGGCCGCGAGGCGCGCGAGCAGATACTGGAAATGGAAAAGCGCCTGCCGGATGCGCTGGTCGCCTGCGTCGGCGGCGGCTCGAACGCCATGGGACTGTTCTATCCGTTCCTCGACGACAAGAACGTCGCGCTGTACGGCGTGGAGGCGGAAGGCGAGGGGATCAAAACCGGACACCACGCGGCCACGCTGTGCGCCGGCAAGCCCGGCGTGCTGCACGGCAACCGCACCTATTTGCTGGAAACCGAGGACGGCCAGATCACCGAGACGCATTCCATCTCCGCCGGGCTCGATTACCCCGGCGTCGGGCCGGAGCACGCCTATCTCAAGGATTCCGGCCGCGCGCGCTACGTTTCCATCACCGACAAGGAAGCGCTGGAAGCGTTTCACGAACTGACCCGCACCGAGGGCATCATGCCGGCGCTGGAATCGAGCCATGCGCTCGCCTACGCGAAAAAACTCGCGCCGCAGCTCGGGAAAAACAAAATCATCATCGTCAATCTCTCCGGCCGCGGCGACAAGGACATCCACACCGTGGCCAATCTCGAAGGCATTAAATTCTAATAAATATATGATTATCTGCCGCAAAGGCGCGAAGGACGCAAAGAAAAGCTCATGAGATTAAAAACACGAAAATCTTTGCGATCTTTGCGTCTTTGCGGCAAAAGATATTATTCAGGGGTTTTTTAATGTCGCGGATCGCGCAAAAAATGCAGGCGTTGCAGCAGCAGGGCCGGCGCGCCCTGATACCTTATATAGCGGCGGGCGACCCGGAACCGTGGATCACGGTGCCGCTGATGCACGCGCTGGTGAAAAATGGCGCGGATATTCTCGAACTGGGCGTGCCGTTCTCGGACCCGATGGCCGACGGGCCGGTGATCCAGCGCGCCGCTGAGCGCGCGCTCAAGCACAAGATCAGTCTCACCCAGGTGCTGGCGATGGTGCGCGAGTTCCGCGACAAGGACAAAACCACGCCGGTGGTGCTGATGGGTTATCTCAATCCGGTCGAGGTGATGGGTTACGAACGCTTCGCGCAAGAGGCCGCGGCCGCCGGCGCGGACGGCGTGCTCACCGTGGACCTGCCGCCGGAAGAGGCGAAAGCGTTCCAGGAGGCGATGAAACAGCACGATCTCGATACGATTTTCCTGCTCGCGCCCACCAGCCCGGCCGAGCGCATCAAGCTCATCGCCAGGGCCGCGAGCGGATTTATCTATTATGTCTCGTTGCGCGGCGTGACCGGGGCGGCAAACCTGGACGTTCGCGAAGTGGCGGCCAGACTCAAGGAAATCCGCGGCCATACCAAGCTGCCGCTCGGCGTCGGCTTCGGTATCGGCAGTCCCGAGGCGGCGGCGCAGGTGGCCGAATTCGCCGACGCGGTCGTGGTCGGCAGCGCCGTGGTCCGGCGCATGGAGGAAATGGCCGCGAATCCGGATAAAATCCTGACCGAGGTCCCGGCCTTCATCGCCCGCCTGCGCGACGCGATGGACCGGGCCACCCAGACGCCGACATCCGCAACCGGAGCGACACGATGAGCTGGTTCGACAAGCTGGTCCCACCCAAGATCAAGAGCCAGGGCGTCAAGAAAACCTCGGTGCCCGAGGGCCTGTGGAAAAAATGTCCGGCCTGCGGCACGGTGCTGTACAACGCCGAGATCGAGAGCAACCTCGACGTCTGTCCCAAGTGCGCGCACCACATGCGCATCGGCGCGCGCCGCCGGCTCGACATTTTTCTTGACCCGGAACCGCGCATCGAAATCGGCGCGACGCTGTTCCCGGTCGATCCGCTCAAGTTCAAGGACACCAAGAAATACCGCGACCGCCTGACCGAGGCGCAGCAGACCACCGGCGAGCGCGACGCGCTCGTGGTCATGGAAGGCGCGCTCAAGGGCATGCCGCTGGTGGCGGCCGCGTTCGAGTTCGCGTTCATGGGCGGCTCGATGGGCTCGGTGGTCGGCGAGCGTTTCGTGCGCGGCGTGAACGCCTGTCTCGAGAAAAAAATCCCGCTGGTGTGTTTCTCCGCGAGCGGCGGCGCGCGCATGCAGGAGGCGCTGCTGTCGCTGATGCAGATGGCCAAGACCAGCGCCGCGCTGACGCACCTGAGCGACGCGGGCATTCCGTACATTTCGGTGCTGACCGACCCGACCATGGGCGGCGTGTCGGCGAGCTTCGCCATGCTCGGCGACGTCGTCGCCGCCGAGCCGCGCGCGCTCATCGGCTTCGCCGGTCCGCGCGTGATCGAACAGACGGTGCGCGAGAAGCTGCCCGAGGGTTTCCAGCGTTCCGAGTTCCTGGTCGAGCACGGCGCGGTCGACCTGATCATCGACCGGCGCGAGATGCGCGACAGGCTCGCCAACCTGCTGGCGCAGCTCACGCGCCAGGCCAGCCCCGACCTCCAGCCGCGCGTGTCGCCGGAAAACGAATCCGGCATCACCGAATCCCCCTGAAAGCCATTAACCGAACAAAAACCCGGACGCTTTCCGACTGGCTCGCGTGGATCGAGACGCTGCATCCGCGCGCCATCGAGCTCGGGCTCGAGCGCGTGCACGCGGTGCTCGACGCCATGAACCTGCGGCGCCCCGGGTTCGCCGCCATCACCGTCACCGGCACCAACGGCAAGGGCTCGACCGTGGCGATGTGCGAGACCATCCTGCGCCGCGCCGGATACAAGGTCGGCGCCTACACCTCGCCGCACCTGATCGCCTACAACGAACGGATTCGCATTGACGGCAAGGCCATCAGCGACGCCGACCTGTGCGCGGCGTTCGAGCGCGTCGAGGCCGCGCGCGGCGCCGTGCCGCTGACTTATTTCGAATTCGGCACGCTCGCCGCGTTCGACCTGTTTCGCGCCGCGCGCGTCGACATCGCGGTGCTGGAAGTGGGCATGGGCGGACGGCTCGACGCGGTGAACGCCATCGACGCCGACGTGGCCATCGTGACCGCGGTCGACATCGACCACGTCTCCTGGCTGGGCGAGACGCGCGAGGCCATCGGCCGCGAGAAGGCCGGGATTTTCCGCGCCGGCCGGCCGGCGATCTGCGGCGACCCGAACCCGCCCGCGATCATCGCCGCCGAGGCGGAACGGATCGGGGCGAAGCTGCTGCAATTCAACCGCGATTTTTCCGTCGAGCGCGGAGCCGCCGAATGGACCTGGCGTCACGGAACCCGCCTGCGCGCCGGCTTGCCCTATCCCTCGCTGCGCGGTGACTATCAGTTGTACAACGCCGCCTCGGCGCTGCTCGCGCTCGAGATGTTGGCCGACCGGTTTCCGGTGACCCAGGGTGACGTGCGCGAAGGCCTCATCTCCGGCGTCATCCCGGGGCGGTTTCAGGTGCTGCCGGGCCGGCCGGTGCGGGTGCTGGACGTGGCGCACAATGCGCAGGCGGCGCGCTCGCTCGCGGCGACGCTGAAACAGCAGCGCATCGAAGGGCGCACGCTGGCTGTGTTCGGCATGCTCAGGGACAAGGACATCACCTCGGTGATCAAGCCGCTGGCCGGCGTCGTGGATCGCTGGTTTCCGGCGACGCTGCACACACCGCGCGGCGCGACCGCGGCGCAACTGATCGAATCGCTCGCGGCCGCCGGCGTGCAGCCGGCGGCGGGATACGACGACGTGCATCAGGCCTATGCCGCCGCGTTGCGCGACGCGACCGAGGCCGACCGCGTCGTCGTGTTTGGTTCCTTCCACACCGTCGGTGATATACTAGCCGCCCTCGGCAAAGGCTAAGAACTTCTGATTTAATGATCGTTCACCGCAAAGACGCGAAGTACGCAAAGAAAAGCGTGATTTTTTATCAGGGAAAACCTTTGCGCTCTTTGCGCCTTTGCGGTGAGAAGTCTTGTTCTTTTGATTTACTCATAGTTTCTTGATGCCATGGCGGACAAGGACATTCCACCCAACTTCAATCCCAAGCACCGCATCGTCGGCGCGATCGTGATCGTCGCGCTGGTGGTGATCTTCGTGCCGATGCTGCTCAGCGAAAGCGAACCGCCGCCGGAGATCAAGGGCGCGCGGGAGACGCCGCCGCGCGACGCGACGGCCGAAACCCGGGTTATCGTGACGCCGGTCGCGGGCGAGGAAATCAAATCCGCGCAAAATCCTGAGGCGATGACGAAGACGACAACATTACCGGCAACGACCGAGGTCGCGCCCCGGCAGGAAACCAAGCCCGCTGCCTTGCCGGAAAAGCCGGCGCCGGCGCCGGCGCCCGCGCCTGCGAAGGAAAAAGAAAAACCAGCGAAGGTCGCCGCCGCGCCGGAGAAAATCACCAGGGGCTGGGTAGTGCAGGTGGGCACGTTCTCCAACGCCGACAACGCCGCGCATCTGCGCGACAAACTCAAGAGCCACGGACACACGGCGTACACCGAAACGGTGGTGCTCGCCGGCAAGAAGGCGCTGCGGCTGCGCGTCGGCCCGTTCCGCGACAAGGAACAGGCGACGAAGGCGCAGGCGCAGATCCGCAAGGAACTGCACGTGCAGGGTGTGATTCAATCCTATCCGTGAACCCAACAAGATATCGATGGCCAATTAAACGTTCCCTCTCCCCTTGCGGGAGAGGGACAGGGTGAGGGGAAACAGAAAAGTGCCATGCAACGCCATGACGTTCTATGCTGATCATAGCTGTATCACCCTCACCCCAGCCCTCTCCCATCGAGGGAGAGGGAGTTTTTCAGAGAGCCCATGAATAAATTTGACCTCATCATTCTCGTAGTCGTTTTGCTGTTCACCGCCATCGGTGCGTGGCGCGGTCTGGTGCGCGAAGCCATCACCACGCTTACCTGGATTCTCTCCTGCCTGCTGGCGTGGCTGTTCGCGCACCGGCTCGCGGTGATTTTCAAGGGGCTGGTGGATGATCCGGCGTTGCGCCAGTTGCTCGCGTTCGTGCTGATTTTCGTCGTGGTGTTCGCGCTCGGTCTGGTGGCCTCGTGGCTGATTCACAAACACCTGCCCGGCAAGCGGAGTTTCCGCATCGCCAACCGCGCGTTCGGCGGGCTGATCGGCGCGGCGCGCGGCGCCGCAATCGTGATCGCGGTGTTTCTCGCCGCCGGCCTGACGTCGTTTCCGCAGCGCCCGTGGTGGCGCGAGGCCAGTTTCGCGCCGTATTTCGAGCGCGCTGCGGTGACCGTGGCCGGCTACATGCCGCGCGATATTGCCCGGCATATCCGCTACGGGTAAAATTACGCTTTAAGCACTGGGGGTTCTCTCTTAATGTGCGGAATCATCGGTATCCTCGGTAAATCTCCCGTCAACCAGGCTCTCTACGACGGCCTGCTGGTCCTGCAACACCGCGGCCAGGACGCGGCCGGTATCCTCACCTGCGACGACAAGCGCATTCACCTGCGCAAGGACAACGGCCAGGTGCGCGACGTGTTCCAGGAACGCCACATGCTCGGCCTCAAGGGCAACATGGGCATCGGCCACGTGCGTTATCCGACGGCGGGCTGCGACTCCCCGGCCGAGGCCCAGCCGTTTTACGTGAACTCCCCCTACGGCCTGGCGCTGGCGCATAACGGCAATCTCACCAACGCCGACCAGCTGAAGGACGAGCTGTACCGCGAGGACCTGCGGCACATCAACACCGACTCCGATTCCGAAATCCTGCTCAACGTCTTCGCCCATGAATTGCAGGCGGTCGCCAAGCTGCGCCTCACGCCGGACCACATCTTCAGCGCCGTGTCCGTAGTGCACCGTCGCTGCCGCGGCGCCTACGCCGTGACCATGCTGGTCACCGGCTTCGGCGTTCTCGCGTTCCGCGACCCCTACGGCATCCGTCCGCTGGTGTTCGGCAAGCGCGAGACCGAGCAGGGCACGGAATACATGTTCGCCTCGGAATCGGTCGCGCTCGACGTGCTCGGCTTCGATTACGTGCGCGACGTCGCGCCGGGCGAGTGCATCGTCGCCGGCGTGAACGGCCAGGTGCACAGCCAGCAGTGCGCCGAGAAGCCGATGTACGCGCCGTGCATCTTCGAGTTCGTGTACTTCGCGCGCCCGGACTCGATGATGGACGGCATCTACGTGCACAAGACGCGGCTGCGCATGGGCGAGCGCCTGGCGAACAAGATCAAGCGTGTCTGGCCGGATTTGGACATTGACGTGGTGATCCCGATCCCGGACACCTCGCGCACCGCGGCGTTGCAAATGGCGTACGAGCTCGACCTGCCGTACCGCGAGGGCTTCATCAAGAACCGTTACATCGGCCGCACCTTCATCATGCCCGGCCAGGCGGAGCGCCGGAAATCGGTGCGCCAGAAACTGAACGCCATCGACGTCGAGTTCCGGCGCAAGAACGTGCTGCTGGTGGACGACTCCATCGTGCGCGGCACGACCAGCAAGCAGATCATCCAGATGGCGCGCGACGCCGGCGCGCGCAAGGTGTACTTCGCCTCGGCCGCGCCGCCGGTGCGGTTCCCGAACGTGTACGGCATCGACATGCCGTCGCGCAACGAGCTGATCGGCAACGGCCGCACCGAAGACGAGATCGCGGCGGTCATCGGCGCCGACAAGCTCATCTACCAGGACCTCGAAGACCTGATCGAGGCCGCGCGCGAGGGCAATCCCAAGATCCAGAAGTTCGACGCTTCCTGCTTCAACGGCGAGTACATCACCGGCGACGTAAGCCGGGAATATCTCGACCGCATCGAGAACCAGCGCAACGATTCCGCCAAGACCAGCCGCAGTACCGGGGGGCAGAATAACGGGAACGATCTCGTGACGGCGGAAGTGTTGAGCTTCCCACGATAAAAAATTTTCCGTCACCCCGGCGAAAGCCGGGGTCCAGGAAGTGAATGACCAAAAGCCGCCGAAAGGCGGCTTTTTTATTTTTACCCGTTCATCCTGAGCTTGTCGAAGGATGAACACATTTGTCGAGCGGCCTGCGGCCGCGTATTACTTGTGGGTGGCTGACCCACGGCAGGTTCCTTTTCTTTGCTCGTGCAAAGAAAGAAACCAAAGAAAGCACGCCCCGGAGCCGCCGACCCCTTCCTGCGCTTCTCGCCCGTCTCGGCGCTCGCCTAACTCGCCGGGCGCATGCACCCGGGGCGCGCCGATCCGCGGCGCGCTCGTTCGGCGGCATGGAAGTCCACCGGACTTCCATGAATACTCCGCCTCACCCTCGGGCTCGATCAAAAGTCTCGCGACACCCCCGAGGCGGGCTGCGATGCTCGGCGGCGGCTACGGGGACCTAAAAAAGCAGCATCGTGGGCTTCGCTTGACTCAAATGGCGACAAGTTGAACTATGTATGGCGAAACTGAAATAGAATTAACAAAGTTAAGGTGGGATACATTCGAAGAACAATGCCAAGTCCAACCCTAGTTACATTGAAACGCCCCTTTCGCTGCAAGCGATGCGGTAAGTTTTTCCTTTCTGAAAATACCTTGAGACGCCATAAGCAAGTGCACCCTGGGAAACGCAGTGATCGCATTCGAAAGAGGAAAGGCAAAAATAAAGTTAAGGTTCTCAGTGGGATCGTTCTGGAAGTACAACAAGTGGATCGGAAGCAAAGAAAAATCCAAACTGACATATTCAATGAACAAAGACGAAAAACGGTAGAGATGGCCAAGCGTCATCCGCTTGGCGACGTTATTGGATCCACCCAAGTGACCCAGTTTAAGTCGCCAAGATCAGATATCAGGTGGGCCACAAAGCGAAAACAAAAGTCGTGACAGCCATTGCATCCAACATCTGAGTCGAGTGGGCGCCGGGGACGTTATGACGTTTCCTATTACTCTTTGGCCCCGTCGCTCAACGCCAAGCGTAAGGCGTCATAAAGAGAGGAACACATGCCTATAACTTTCCAGAAAGTAGAAGTATGGGTTGGAAGCCGGGACATAGTTACTTTCCCTGCGGAGGTCAATCAAAAGCGAATATCTTGCGCTATTTCTTGGGAAGCGCTTCAAGACCATTTTGGTGGTAACTCTGTTCCACCACTAGACGTTTTTCGTGCAAACCGCCAAGCAATTGAGGCAAAGGCAGTGCAGATCATAAACCGCCAACGCTTTGAGCCGGACGGCTCGATCCTAATACGTACGTCGGACTGTTAGCTATGCGTACACTTGACTATGGCGTGGAGTCGACAACGTCTAGGTGATATAAGAGTAGGGGGTATGCGAATGGACATCGATAAAACGGTTCGTGGACCATTTAGATGGTTAACCATTGCATTTATATTGTTTGTCGCTTCTCTAGCGGGATTTTTAATAGGCCTTGACCAAAAAGACTCAGGACATAAATTTTCTGAGACAACCGAACTGCTGACATTCCTAGCATTGACCATTAGCTGGGCTGCATATCTGCTGATCTTAGGGAGGCTTGCGAGGAAGTTAAATAAAAGCGCAACGGTCTGGGTAGGGCTTACCTGGGCATCTACACCTTTTGGACACCTTGTTTCGTACTTCATGATGTGGAGTGCTGTTTTTTCCAACAAAGGGCCAAGTGCCTAGCATTTGTTTAGATGGGAAAGTACAGGACGTCCATACATAGTGACGCTGCATTTTCATGTTGACACGGTGCGGTGGTTAATATAATTTTGTCTCGATTGGCGCCGATTTGAGCTTCAGCTTGCGGGCGCGATACAAATGCCGCTAAAGCGAGAGTATCCCGCTCTAGCCGCATTCGCGGCTTTTTTCATTTAGGTCACCCGCAAGCCTGCGGCGTAACATTTGACTCATTGTAGTGTTGTATATGTTCAGTATTAGACGCCGGCCATTTAGCGCGCTAGAATTTTCAAATGCAGTTTGAATGGGACGACGCCAAGGCACAACGGAATTTCCGGAAGCACGGCGTATCCTTCGATGAGGCTGTCACTGTTTTCTACGATCCACTTGCAGCGACCTTCGACGACCCTGACCATTCTGCTGGTGAGCTAAGATTTATTACCATAGGTTATTCTGCCCGAGACCGCTTGCTAGTGGTTTCCCATACGGAGCGAGGCACGGCAGTACGTATTATCAATGCACGGCGCGCAACGGCGCGCGAAAGAGAACGCCATGAAACGTAAACGCCATACCCAATCAGATGATCTGCGCACCGAATATACCTTTGATTACTCTAAAGGAGTTCGTGGCAAGTACTACCATCGCCTCATGAAAGAAGGCTCCAATATCGTGAAGCTCGAACCCGATGTGGCCAAAGCATTCCGCGATTCAGACGCTGTTAATGAGGCGCTGCGGTCCTTGCTCAAAGTGTCAGAATCGACCCAGCGGCTTACCGTCCGCCCCAAGCGTACGTCACGCAAGCGTGCCGCGGCTTAGGATGTTGGGCTTCACCAAGTTCAGCCCAACCTAGATTTTGCATTGACAGACAGCGAATGACGTTATAGATTTCTATCCGATTGGCGCCGATTTGAGCTTCAGCTTGCGGGCGCGATACAAATGCCGCTAAAGCGAGAGTTCCCGCTTCCGGCCGCATTTGCGGCTTTTTTTACGCTCGTTGTTCCCGCAAGCCACGCAGTAACACTTGGGTAAGCTCTGAAACGGCGAAATGTCGTCATGCCGGCGCAAGCCGGCATCCAGCATATTAATCTGGATTCCGGCTTGCGCTGGAATGACGGCGATAGATGTAGTCCTAAGAAGAGGAGCAGCAGGCATGTCCGACGACACAGACCAATGGGGTTTTGACACCCGCGCGGTGCGGGCGGGGCAGCATCGCACCAACGAGGGCGAGAATTCCGAGCCGATCTTCGCCACGTCCAGCTACGTGTTCAAAAGCGCGGCGGAGGCGGCGGCGCGGTTTTCCGGCGCCGAGCCGGGGAACATCTACTCGCGCTTCACCAATCCCACGGTGCGCGCGTTCGAGGAGCGCCTCGCGGCGCTCGAAGGCGGCGAAAAGTGCGTGGCCACCGGTTCCGGCATGGCGGCGATCCTTTCGACCTGCCTCGCGCTGCTGAAAGCCGGCGATCACATCGTTTCGTCGCGCAATATCTTCGGGCCGACGGTGTTGCTGTTCAATAATTATCTCGGCAAGTTCGGCGTCGAGACGAGCTACGTCTCGCTCACCGACTATGGCGCGTGGGAAAAGGCGATCAAGCCGAACACGAAGCTGCTGTTCCTGGAAACGCCGTCGAATCCGCTGACCGAGATCGCCGACATCGCAAGGCTCGCGAAAATCGCGCATGCCAAGGGCTGTCTGCTGGTGGTGGACAACTGCTTCTGCACCCCGGCGCTGCAACTGCCGATCAGGCTCGGCGCCGATGTCGTGATTCATTCCGCGACCAAGTATCTCGACGGGCAGGGGCGTTGCGTCGGCGGCGCCGTGGTTGGCAACCAGGAACTGGTGGGCGAGAAGGTCTATGGCTTTATGCGCACCTGCGGGCCGTCGCTGAGCCCGTTCAACGCCTGGGTGTTCCTCAAGGGGCTGGAGACGCTGAGCTTGCGCGTGAAGGCGCACTGCGCCAATGCGCTGGTGCTGGCGCAATGGCTGGAGAAGCAGAAACGCGTGAAGCGCGTTTACTATCCCGGTCTCGCTTCGCACCCGCAGCACGAGCTGGCGAAAAAGCAGCAGTCCGGTTTCGGCGGCATCGTGTCGTTCGAGCTGGACGGCGGCAAGGATGCGGCCTGGAAACTGATCGACCATACGCGGGTGATTTCCATCACCGCCAACCTGGGCGACACCAAGTCCACGATCACTCATGCGGCCACGACCACGCACGGGCGGCTCACGCCCGAGCAGCGGGCGGAGGCCGGCATCAGCGACGGCCTGATCCGGATTTCGGTCGGGCTGGAAGAGATGGAAGACCTCAAGCGGGACTTGGCGCGCGGACTTTCATGATGCTAGAGACGTAGGGTGGGCAATGCCCACCATCGGACCGCAATCGGGCTACCTTCATGGTGGGCGATGCCCACCCTACAAATATTGAAGGTCGCATGAAAGACCTCACACGCGGACTTTCGTGATGCGAAGCGGAGTGTGCTGAACAATTGTGAGGCACACGAGGTAGAATGAGCCGGCATGCGCGTGGGCCTGTTCGTCACCTGTCTCGTGGACCTGATGCGGCCGGGCATCGGCTTCGCGGCGTTGCGCTTGCTGGAAGCAGCCGGTTGTGAAGTCGTCGTACCGGCGGCGCAAACCTGCTGCGGCCAGCCGGGCTATAACTCCGGCGATCAAAAGGCCGCGAAAGCCCTGGCGCTGAAAGTCCTCAAGGAGTTCGACGGTTGCGATTACGTTGTCCTGCCTTCCGGTTCCTGCGCCGGGATGATACGAGTGCATTACCCGGCGTTGTTCAAGGATGATCCGTCCGTGATCGAGTCGATCAAACGCCTGTCCGCCCGCACGTATGAACTGACCGATTTCCTGGTCAATGTCGTCAAGCTCCAGAACGTCCCCGGCCGTTATTCCGGTTCGCTGACCTATCACGACTCCTGTTCCGGCCTGCGCGAGTTGGGCGTGCAGGCGCAGCCGCGCACGTTGCTCGCGATGATGCCGGGCGTGAATCTGACCGAGATGCGCGAATCCACCACCTGCTGCGGATTCGGCGGCACTTTCTCGGTCAAGTTCGGCGACATCTCGGCGCGCATGGCCGACAACAAATGCGAACACATCCGCGCGACCGGCGCCGGCGCCATCGTCGCCGGCGATCTCGGCTGCCTGATGAACATCGAGGGCCGCCTGCGCCGCCGCGGCGACCTCGAAACCCGCGTGCTGCATGTCGCCGAAGTGCTCGCAGGAGAGAACGGCCTATGCAAGTAACGGCGATGCATTTCAAGCGCAAGGCGTCGGAGAACCTGCGCAATGAAAAGCTGCAAAAAGCGCTGGAAAAGCTCCAGACCAAGTTCGTCGACGGCCGTGCGGTGGCGATCGCGGAGCTGCCGAACTTCGGCGAAGTCCGCGACGCCGCGGCGGAGATTCGTGACAAGGTCATCCGCAGTCTCGACCGTTATCTGTTGCGCTTCGAGCAGGAAGCGACCGCGCGTGGCGCGGTGGTGCACTGGGCCGAAACGACCGAGGACGTGAACCGCATCGTGGCCGAGATCGCGCACCAGCATGGCGTGCACAGGATCGTCAAGTCGAAATCCATGGTCTCGGAGGAGTGCGGCCTGAACGACGCGCTCGAAACCCAGGGCCTGGAAGTGATCGAAACCGATCTCGGCGAATATATTCTGCAATTGGCGCACGAGCCACCGTCGCACATCGTGGCGCCGGTGGTGCACAAGAGCAAGGAAGACATTTCCGACCTGTTCGAGGAAAAACATCAGCGCCCGCGCACCGTGCAGATCGCCGAACTGTGCCGCGAAGCGCGCGAGGTGTTGCGCCCCGGATTTCTGTCGGCCGACATGGGCATTTCCGGGGCGAATTTCATCGTTGCCGAGACCGGCTCGGTGCTGATCGTCACCAACGAAGGCAACGGCCGGCTCACAACCACGCTACCGCGCGTGCACGTCGCCATCACCGGCATCGAGAAAGTGGTGCCAACATTGGAAGACGTGACCACGCTGCTGCGCCTGCTGCCGCGCTCCGCCACCGGCCAGTCGATCACCAATTACGTCTCGGTGCTCACCGGCACTAGGGGAAAAGATGAATCCGACGGGCCGGAGCATTTTCATGTCATTCTGCTGGATAATGGCCGCAGCAAACTGCTCGGCACGGAACTGCAACCGATGCTGCGCTGCATCCGTTGCGGCGCGTGCATGAACCACTGCCCGGTGTACCAGAACATCGGCGGTCATGCCTACGGCTGGGTGTATCCGGGGCCGATGGGTTCGGTGCTGACGCCATCGTTCGTGGGGCTGGAGAACGCACTCGATCTGCCAAACGCCTCGACTTTCTGCGGCGAGTGCGCGGTGGTGTGTCCGGTGAAAATTCCGCTGCCCGACCTGCTGCGTCATCTGCGCACCCGGCAGGTGCAGCAGCATCTGCGGCCGTGGCAGGAACGCGTCGCGCTGCGCTTGTGGTCGTGGATGGCGCGGCGTCCGGCGTTGTACGCCCTGAGTACGCGCATCGCCGCGCGCCTGTTGCGCATATTTTCAGGCAGCGAAAAACGGTTTCACTACCTGCCCGGTGTGACCGGCTGGACTGATGAACGCGACATGCCCGCGCCGGCGGGGCGGACGTTCCGCGATCTGTACCGGGAGAGGCATTCTTCATGAGCGCGCGCGAAAACATTCTGGCGCGGATCGGCAAGGCGCGCGGCCCAGGCGTCGGCGTGGATAGCGACGACGTCATCCGCCGGCATCCACGTGGGCCAATTCCACCGCTGGGAAATAATCTGGCAAAGCGTTTCGGCGAACAGGCAACGCGGCTCGCGAGCGACGTCGCGCCGACCGCGACGCTGATGGATGTCCCGAAGATCGTCGCGGACTATCTGCGCGAGCGCCAATTGCCGCCGAAAGGCGTATGCTGGCCGTCGCTGGCGGCGCTCGACTGGCAGGGCGCCGGCCTGGAGATCGAATCGCGCGCGGCTCACGGTGACGATCCTGTCGGGATCACTGGCGCCTTCACCGGTATCGCCGAAACCGGCACGCTGATGCTGCTCTCCGGCGCGCAGACCCCGGCGACGGTCAGCCTGCTGCCGGAGACGCATGTCGCCGTGGTGGAAAAGGTGCGCATCGTCGCCACCATGGAGGACGCCTGGGACCGGTTGCGCCGCGAGCACGGGAAACTCCCGCGCGCGGTAAACTTCATCTCCGGCCCGTCGCGCACCGCGGACATCGAGCAGACCGTGACGCTCGGCGCGCACGGACCCTATCGCGTGTTGATCGTCATTGTCGGCGGTTCATGGAACGAATGACACACACAAAATCATCGGGGCGCGACCGCGCATGACGGGCGGGCATCGGGAAAATCTTCTGCGTGTCTTCCAGTCCGCGCTCGCCGCGGTGAACGGTCGCGACTGCGTGCGTGCGCGCCTCGAGGAAAGACCGCTGCCCGGCAAGGTGTACATGGTGGCGGTGGGCAAGGCCGCCTGCGCCATGGCGCAGGGCGCGCAGGATGCGCTCGGCCATCGCATCGCCGACGCACTGATCATCACCAAGAAAGGATACGCCGAGCCAATGTCGTGGCCGGTGCTCGAAGCCGGACACCCGCTGGTGGACGAGACCAGCCTCGAAGCCGGCAAGCAGTTGCTGGCGTTCGTTGACCGGATTCCGAAGGATGCCGCGGTGCTGGTGCTGATCTCCGGCGGCGCGTCGGCGCTGGTGGAAGCGCTGCCGCCGCCGATCAGCCTCGATCAGTTTCAGAAAATCAATGTCTGGATACTCGGTTCGGGCCTGGACATCAACGATTACAACCGCATTCGCCGGCGCCTGTCGTGTCTCAAGGGCGGACGCCTCGCCAAGCTGCTGTCGCCGCGGCGGGTTCTTTGTCTGGTCGTGTCGGACGTGCCCGGCAACGACCTGCGCGCCATCGGTTCCGGTCCGCTGGTGGCGGACGAAGACCTGCGCCGCCCCTTGGTGCTGCGGGATCTGCCGGATTTCATCGCCGCGGCGCTGAAACACATGCCGCCGGCGCCGGCGCCCGACGATGAGTGTTTCCAGAACGTAACACGCGAGATCGTCGCCACCCTCGATAACGCCAAGAGCGCCGCGATCGAAGCCGCCAAGAAGTTGGGTTACCAGGCCATGCTCGAGACCAGCTTCATCTCCGGCGACGCCCTGGAAGCAGGCGCGCGGCTGGCGCAAAAATTACTGCGATCGGAACCGGACACGATTCACGTCTGGGGCGGCGAGACCACCGTCATGCTTCCGGAATCGCCGGGCCGCGGCGGACGCAACCAGAGCCTCGCGCTGGCGGCGGCGATGGTGCTGCAGGGAAACGACGATGTATGGTTTCTGTCCGCCGGCACCGACGGCACCGACGGTCCCACCGACGACGCCGGCGCGCTGGTGGACGGCGGCACGATTGCGCGCGGCGAACGCGGCGGACGGAACGCTGCTCAGTCGCTCGCGCGCGCCGACGCCGGGAGTTTTCTCGAAGCGAGCGGCGACCTGGTGCAGACCGGCCCGACCGGCACCAACGTCATGGACATCATGCTGGGGTTGAGAGCGGCAAGTGGGAAGTGAATTGTGAAGCGTAAAACGAAGCGCGTAGGGTGGGCATTGCCCGCCCTGTTTTTTCTTGTGACGCTGGTTGCCTGCACCGAACCGACCACGCCAGCGGCCGTGCTTTACTTCGTCGAGCGCGAGCCGGGCGGCGAACCGTACCGCACGCGCATGATCGTCAGCGCCGGCTTTTTGCGCATGGACGACGGACAGGACAGCCAGGATTTTCTGCTGTTCGACCGCGCCGACGGCAGCATCTACAGCGTCAGCAGCGGCGAAAAGCAGGTGTTGGTGATCCGCCCGCGTCCAGTGGAGCTGAAGCCGCCGGCGCGCTTCATCCACCGCGTGGTAACCGACACGGCCGCGTTTCCCGCCGTCGAAGGGCGCAAGGTCACGCACTACGAATTGCTGACGAATGACAAGCGCTGCTATGACCTTTATGCCGCGGACGGTCTGTTGCCCGGCGCGGTCGTGGCGCTGCGCGAGTTTCGCCTGATCCTGGCCGGGCAGCAGGCGCTGACCGCGGCGACTGCGCCGCCGGAAATGCAATCCGCCTGCGATCTGGCCAACAACGTTTTTCTGCCCGTGCGTCATCTGGAATACGGCTTTCCGGTGCGGCTCGCGGACATGACCGGTCGCACCATGGAGCTGGTGGACTACAAAACCGATTTTCGCGCCACCGCCGAGATTTTCCGTCTGCCGGCCGAATACAAGCGGCTGACGCTGGAGGAGTTAAGAGGAAAAAAATAATGTAGCGTGGGTAGCGCCCAGTGCCCGAGGCGAATGCTCCTTCGGCAATGGGCGCAGTAGCCGCAATGAGCCATGTTTCCTTGAGCGCTACTGCCGCCGTCTCCGAAAGAGCTGCGCCACGGGATCCGGCGGCTAGGCGGTGTTTGCCGTAACCCACGGATTTCTCATGGCTACGGTAAACCTCACTTGGTTCGGCGGGTTACGCGCTACACGTCAGCGCTAACCCGCCCTACATTATTTGACCCGAGCGGCAATCCTTCCAGCGTCCAGCCGCGCGCATCCACGCTCAACACGCTGCCCTGTTCGTACCAGTCGCCGAGCACCATGCGCCGTGCGGACTGGCCGTCGAGCGTGAATACATGTTCCTTCGGGCGGTGCGTGTGCCCGTGAATCAGGCGCAGCACGCCGTGCTCGCGCATGACCGATTCCACCGCTTGCTGGTTCACGTCCATGATTTCCGGTTTCTTGCTGGCGGTGGAATTTTTGCTGATTTCGCGGAAGTCGCGCACGATCCGTTCGCGTTCGGCCACCGGTTTGGCGAGGAATTCCTTCTGCCACGCCGGGTTGCGTACCTGGGTGCGGAACGCCATGTATTCGGTGTCGTCGGTGCACAGCGAATCGCCGTGCATCAGCAGCGTCGTCGTGCCGTGGAGATCGAGCCGCGTCGGGTCCCGGAGCAGCCGCGCACCGGTGGCGCGTTCGAAATCATGCGCCATGAGGAAATCGCGGTTGCCGTGCATTACGAACACCGGTGTTCCGCCGGCGGTCAGCTCGCGCAAGCCGTGCACGACGGGGCGGAATTCCTCCTGCTCGACGGCTTCATCGCCGATCCAGTACTCGAACAAATCGCCGAGGATGTAGAGCGCCTGCGCGGCGCGCGCGCGGCGGCGGAGGAAATCGAGGAACAGCCCGGTGATGGCGGGGCGGGCGCCGCAAAGATGCAGGTCGGATATGAACAGCGTGGTTTCCGGCATCTCTGTCCCGGCGTCTCCTATTTTTCTTCGACGACCTGCATGCTCTCGATGATCACGTCGGACAGCGGCACGTCCTTGTGGCCGAGCTTGGAGCCGGTGGCGACGCCCTTGATCTGGTCGATGATATGCATGCCGTCCACGACCTTGCCGAACACGCAGTAACCCCAGCCCGAGGGCGTGGGCGCGGTGTAGTTGAGAAAGTCGTTGTCCACGACGTTGATGAAGAACTGGCTGGTGGCGGAATGCGGGTCGGTGGCGCGCGCCATGGCCAGGGCGCCGCGGCCGTTGCGCAGACCGTTGTTGGCCTCGTTCTCGATCGGCGGGCGCGTCATTTTCTGCGTCATGCCCGGACCGAAGCCGCCGCCCTGAATCATGAACTTGTCGATGACGCGGTGAAACAGGGTGCCGTCATAGAAGCCGTCCTTCGCGTAGGCGAGGAAATTGGCCACGGTCTTCGGCGCCTTGTCCGGGTTGAGCTCCAGGACGATGGTGCCGTAGTTGGTTTTCAAGTGAATCATGGAATGGGACTCTTGACGCTGGTGAACGATATCGACCCCGCCGGCGGCGGGATTCCTGCGCGAAGTTTACACTGGATTGGCCCGCCCGGCACAACGCCGGGGGTTCGCCGCGGGCGCGGTTTCCGTTACCATGGCGTCCTTCCAATGGCTTTACGACCCTTCAAGACGCGTTTTGCTCCCAGCCCCACGGGCCTGCTGCACCTCGGCAACATCCGCACCGCGTTGTTCAATTATCTGCTGGCGCGACAGGCCGGCGGGACGTTTCTGCTGCGCCTCGAAGATACCGACGCCATGCGCGGACACGAAAAATTCGCCCGGGCGCTGGAGGAAGACCTGCGCTGGCTCGGTCTTGCCTGGGACGAGGGACCGGAGGCCGGCGGCGGCCACGCCCCTTACGCCCAGTCGGAGCGTGGCCACGTCTACAAGGAATATTTCGCCGCGCTCGAATCGAAAGGCCTGGCCTATCCCTGTTTCTGCAGCGAGCATGAACTCGCCATCGCGCGCAAGACGGCGCTCGCCGCCGGGCGCCCGCCGCGCTACTCCGGCAAATGCCGCGCGCTGTCGCGCGCCGAGACCGAGGCCCGGTTCGCGCGCGGCGAGCCGGCGACGCTGCGGTTTCGCGTGGACGACGGCCGGACGGTCGAATTCGACGACAAGGTGCGGGAACGGCAGACGTTCGCGACCTCGGACATCGGCGATTTCGTGATCCGCCGCTCCGACGGCACGCCGGCGTTTTTCTTCTGCAACGCCATCGACGACGCCGTGATGGGCGTGACGCTGGTGGTGCGCGGCGAGGATCACCTGACCAACACGCCGCGCCAGATCCTGCTGTTGCAGGCGCTCGGCCTGCCGGCGCCGGAGTACGCGCATATCGCGCTCGTGGTCGGCGCCGACGGCGCGCCGCTGTCGAAGCGCACCGGCAGTCGCAGCGTGCAGGAGTTGCGCGAGGCCGGTTATCTGCCGGTCGCGATCAGCAATTATCTTGCCCGGGTCGGGCATACGTACGATTCCAATGCCTTGATGAGTTTGCCGGTACTGGCGCAAAACTTCGGCCTGTCCCGGCTGGGCCGCGCGCCGGCGCGTTACGACGAAACCCAGCTGATACATTGGCAGCATGAAGCGCTGCTGCATTTGTCTTCCGAGGAAATATGGAACTGGATGGAAGCCAGGGTCGGCGCGTTGGTGCCGCCGGACAAGCGTCCGGCGTTCATGGATGCCGTGCGCGCCAACGTCACGTTTCCGGCGGATGCGTTACACTGGGCGCAGATCGTGTTCACCGACGCGCTGACGGTCAGCCATCCGGCGCGTGAATCCATCGACGCGGCCGGCGAGGATTTTTTCGACGTCGCGCGCCGGGCGCTGGAAAAACACGGCGCCGATTTCAAGGCTGTGAGCAACATGCTGCGGCATCAGCTCGCGGTAAGCGGCAAGGCCCTGTTCCAGCCGTTGCGCGCGGCGCTCACCGGCGAACTGGACGGGCCGGAGATGGCGAAGCTGCTGCCCTTGATCGGCGTGGACCGCGCCCGGGAACGCCTGTCCAAATTTGTAATGTCCTGAGACGACGATGCTGCACATCTACAACAGCCTCACTAAAAAGAAGGACCCTTTCACGCCCATCACGCCCGGCAAGGTGCGGATGTACGTCTGCGGCATGACCGTGTACGACTTCTGCCACCTCGGGCACGCGCGCGTGATGGTGGTGTTCGACATGGCGGCGCGTTACCTGCGCGCGCGCGGCAACGACGTGACCTACATCCGCAACATCACCGACATCGACGACAAGATCATCAGGCGCGCGCAGGAGAACGGTGAGGACATCGGCGTGCTGACGGCGCGTTTCATCCAGGCGATGAACGAGGACGCCGCCGCGCTCGGCGTGCTGCCGCCGGACGCCGAGCCGCGCGCCACGGTGCACATGCCGCAGATCCGGGACATGATCGGCAAGCTGGTCGAGCGCGGTTTCGCCTACCAGGCGAAGAACCGCGACGTGTATTACCATGTGCGCAAGTTCCCGTCCTACGGCGCGCTGTCGGGGAAGACGCTGGACGAGCTCAAGATCGGCGCGCGCGTGGAAGTCGGCGAGGACAAGGAAGACCCGCTCGATTTCGTGCTGTGGAAGGCGGCCAAGCCCGGCGAGCCGCAGTGGGATTCGCCCTGGGGCGTCGGCCGGCCCGGCTGGCATATCGAATGCTCGGCCATGTCCACCGCCTGCCTCGGCAACCACTTCGACATCCACGGCGGCGGCATGGACCTCAAGTTTCCGCATCATGAAAACGAAATCGCCCAGAGCGAGGCGGCCACCGGCGCGAAGTTCGTGAATACCTGGATGCACGTCGGGTTCGTGCGCCTGGACCAGGAGAAGATGTCGAAGTCGCTCGGCAATTTCTTCACGGTGCGCGAGGTGCTGAAAAAATACGACCCGGAGGTGGTGCGCTATTTCATTCTCGGCAGCCATTACCGCAGCCCGCTTGATTACTCGGACGAGAACCTGCAAGGTGCCAAGGCCGCGCTGACCCGGTTGTACCTGGCGCTCAAGGACCTGCCGGCGGCGGAAGCGACGGACGCCGGGTACGAGCAGCGGTTCCACGCCGCCATGGACGATGACTTCAACACGCCCGGAGCGCTCGCGGTGCTGTTCGAGCTGGCGCGCGACATCAACAAGCTGCGCGAAGAGGACAATCCGGCCGCGGCGGCGCCGCTCGGCGCCGCCCTGCGCCGGTTGGGCGGCATCCTCGGCCTGCTCACACGCGAGCCGCAGGGGTTTTTACGCGCCGGCGCGGCCGACGGCCTGACCGACGAACAGATCGAAGCTTTGATCGCCCGGCGCACCGAGGCGCGCCGGAACAAGAATTGGGCGGAATCCGACCGCATCCGCGACGAATTGAAGGGCCAGGGAATCATCCTGGAAGACGCCGCCGGCCAATCCACCTGGCGGCGGCAGTAGTTTGAGGTGCCGTTTTCGCCGCTCTCGGCATCCATGCCTCTCGCGGCATTAGTGCATCCATGCACGTCACTATTGACCCTGCGGGTACTTATTAAGTAAGTTCTTATTTTTAAACCGGCAAACGCTAACGCCCGCGCGCCCGGTTTGGGGCTGGCGCGGGCTTTTTTATTCTCCGAGGAAATTGTGGAATTATTGCGGTGGCATGAAACCATTTGAATCGTTCCGAAGGAAATTCGGGCACAAGACCTCGGGTTTGATCATGTTACGCCGCCGCAATAATTGGAAATCCTAATGAATTTTTTGTTATTGACCCGGCATGACTCCTTCATCGTGAACACTATGCAGTAACAATGCGATATGCCTCCATCTGAAAACAATCATGCCGGGTCAATAACCGGCGCAGATATTTTTGTCCGCTGCCTCGCTGACGAAGGCGTGGAGCATGTCTTCGGCTACCCCGGCGGCGCGGCGCTGCATATTTACGACGCGCTTTACAAGCAGGACAAGGTGAAGCATATCCTGGTGCGGCACGAGCAGGGCGCGGCGCACGCCGCCGACGGCTACGCGCGCGCCACCGGCCGGCCCGGCGTGGTGCTGGTGACTTCCGGCCCCGGCGTGACCAACACCGTGACCGGCATCGCCACCGCGTACATGGATTCGATCCCGCTCGTCATCTTCAGCGGCCAGGTGGCCACGAGCCTCATCGGCGACGACGCGTTCCAGGAAGTGGACGCGGTCGGCATCACGCGCCCGTGCGTGAAGCACAATTTCCTGGTGAAGGACGTCAAGGAACTCGCCACCACCATCAAGAAAGCGTTCTACATCGCCACCACCGGCCGTCCCGGTCCGGTGCTGGTGGACATTCCCAAGGACATCACCGCGCACAAGTGCGAGTACGCGTATCCGAAGAGCGTGACCATGCGCTCGTACAATCCGGTGCTCAAGGGACACCCGGGCCAGATCAAGAAGGCGGTGGACCTGATGCTCGCCGCCAGGCGCCCGATGATCTACACCGGCGGCGGCGTGATTCTCGGCGAGGCGTCCGCGGCGTTGACCGAACTGGTGCGGCTGCTCGGCTTTCCGATCACCGAGACGCTCATGGGGCTGGGCGCGTATCCGGCCACCGACGACCTGTTCGTCGGCATGCTCGGCATGCACGGCACGTATGAAGCCAACATGGCGATGCACGAATGCGACGTGCTGATCGCCATCGGCGCGCGCTTCGACGACCGTGTGACCGGCGACCTCGAGAAGTTCTGCCCGCACGCGCGCATCGTCCACGTGGACATCGACCCGGCCTCGATCTCGAAGAACGTGCCGGTGGAGATTCCCATCGTCGGCGCCGCCGAGGCGGTGATGCGCGACATGATCAAGCTCATCAAGGCCTCGAAGAAGAAACCGGACAAGGAGGCGCTGGCTGCGTGGTGGAAGCAGATCGACCAGTGGCGCGCCATGAACTGCCTCGACTACGATCGCGACAGCAAGCTGATCAAGCCGCAGTACGTGCTCGAAAAACTTTACGAGATCACCAAGGGCGACGCCTACATCACGTCCGACGTGGGCCAGCACCAGATGTGGGCGGCGCAGTTCTACCGTTTCGACAAGCCGCGGCGCTGGATCAACTCCGGCGGTCTCGGCACCATGGGCTTCGGCCTGCCGGCGGCGATGGGCGTTAAGATGGCGTTTCCGAAGGAGACGGTGTGCTGCGTCACCGGCGAGGCGTCGATCCAGATGTGCATCCAGGAGCTCTCGACCTGCAAGCAGTACGACCTGCCGATCAAGATCATCAACCTGAACAACCGCTACATGGGCATGGTGCGCCAGTGGCAGGAATTCTTCTACGACCGGCGCTATTCGCATTCTTACATGGATGCGCTGCCGGATTTCGTGAAGCTCACCGAATCCTACGGCCACGTGGGCATGAAGATCGAGAAGCCGGGCGACGTCGAGGGCGCTCTCAAGGAGGCGCTCAAGATGAAGGACCGGCTGGTGTTCCTGGATTTCATCACCGACCAGACCGAGAACGTGTATCCGATGATCGCCGCCGGCAAGGGCCAGAACGAAATGCATCTCAAGCCGTGCAAGGCGGTGGTGCCGACCGACCGGGAGCTGGCGTGATGCGACATATCATTTCGATGCTGTTGGAAAACGAGTCGGGCGCGTTGTCGCGCGTGGCCGGCCTGTTCTCGGCGCGCGGCTACAACATCGAATCGCTCACCGTGGCGCCGACAGAGGACGAAACTCTTTCGCGGCTTACGCTCGTCACCAGCGGCTCGGAGGACGTGATCGAGCAGATCACCAAGCAACTCAACAAGCTGGTGGACGTGGTCAAGCTGGTGGACCTCACCGAAGGCCCGCATATCGAGCGCGAGCTGCTGATCGTCAAGGTCAACGCCAACGGCGGCATGCGCGACGAGGTCAAACGGCTGGTGGATATTTTCCGCGGGCGCATCATCGACGTGACCGAAACGAGTTATACCATCGAGCTGACCGGCACCAGCGACAAGCTCGACGCCTTCGTTCAGGCGGTGCGCGGCGCCGGGATCATCGAGGTGGTGCGCTCCGGGGTTTCCGGCATCGCCCGCGGCGAGAAGAGCCTGCGGGTGTAATTTCAGACAACGACAGACGAGGATGTATGAAAATTTTCTATGACAAAGACGCCGACCTTTCGATCATTCGCGCCAAGAAAGTCGCGATCGTGGGTTACGGTTCGCAGGGCCACGCGCACGCGCTGAACCTGAAAGACAGCGGCGTGGACGTGCGTGTGGCGCTGCGCGAGGGTTCGAGTTCGGTGCAGAAGGCGAAGAACGCCGGCCTCACCGTCAAGAATATTCCCGACGCGGTGAAGGAAGCCGATCTCGTCATGATTCTCGCGCCCGACGAGCAGCACAAGAAGCTCTACTTGGAGCAGGTCGAGCCGAATCTGAAGAAAGGCGCCACTCTCGCGGTCGCCCACGGTTTTTCGGTTCACTTCGGCTTCATCCAGCCGCGCGTCGATCTCGACGTGATCATGATCGCGCCCAAGGGTCCGGGCCACCTGGTGCGCTCGACCTTCACCCAGGGCGGCGGCGTGCCGTGCCTGATCGCGGTCAAGCAGAACGCCTCGGGCAAGGCGCGCGACGTGGCGCTGTCATACGCTTCGGCCATCGGCGGCGGGCGCGCCGGCGTCATCGAGACCACGTTCAAGGACGAGTGCGAGACCGATCTTTTCGGCGAGCAGGCGGTGCTGTGCGGCGGCGCCACGCATCTGGTGCAGGCCGGGTTCGAGACGCTGGTCGAGGCGGGCTACCCGCCGGAGATGGCGTACTTCGAGTGCCTGCACGAATTGAAACTCATCGTCGACCTCATGTACGAGGGCGGCATCGCCAACATGCGCTACTCGATCTCGAATACCGCCGAGTACGGCGACTACACGCGCGGCCCGCGCATCGTGAACGAGCAGACCAAGGCCGAGATGAAGAAGATCCTCAAGGAAATCCAGTCCGGCCAGTTCGCCAAGGAATGGATGGCCGAGAACGAAACCGGCGGCAAGCGTTTCCCCGAGATGCGCGCACAGGCGGCCAAGCACCCGATCGAGGAAGTGGGCGGCAGGCTGCGCGAGATGATGCCGTGGATCAAGGCGCACCGCATCGTCGACAAGACCAAGAACTGAAAACCAATTCACCGCAAAGACGCAAAGTACGCAAAGAAAACCCAAGGGTTTCTGTATCTTTTAACTTTGCGCTCTTTGCGTCTTTGCGGTGAATATTCTTATGGCTAATAACCGTTACCCCATCCTCGCCCGCGAGGGCCGGTGGCACATGGCGCTCGCCGCGGGCGCGGCGCTGGCCGCGCACTATTTCGCCGGGTTCGCGTGGGCGCTGCCTTTCTGGATCGTTCTCGTCTTCATCGTCCAGTTCTTCCGCGATCCTCCCCGGCGCATTCCCGACGCCGCCGACGCGATCATCTGTCCCGCGGACGGGAAGGTGATCGCCTTGGGCGAGGTCGAGGACCCCTACCTCAAGCGCCCGGCCAAACGCGTGAGCGTGTTCATGAACGTGTTCAACGTGCACTCGAACCGCAGCCCGGTGGCGGGAAAAGTCATGGAACGCTGGTACAGCCGGGGGAAATTCGTCAATGCCGCGCTCGACAAGGCCTCGCTCGACAACGAGCGCAACGCCCTGTGGATACGGACCGATGCAGGGCAGGACGTGGTGGTGGTGCAGGTTGCCGGTCTGATTGCACGGCGTATACTGTGTTATGTGCAGCCGGGCGAGCGGATCGCCCGAGGCGAGCGTTACGGCTTCATCCGTTTCGGTTCGCGCGTCGATGTTTATCTTCCGCGCGAGGCCCGGTTTGAAGTGTCCCTGGGCGATCGCGTGAAGGGCGCCGCGGACGTGATCGCCCGACTCGCGCCGTAAGGCGCAGGAGAGATGATGGAAAATCCTGAAGACGCACCCGAGGTCGAAGAGAAACGGCGACGTCGCGGGATATATATCCTGCCGAGCCTGTTCACCACGGCGAATCTTTTCGCCGGGTTCTTCGCCATCGTCCAGGCGATGAACGGAAGTTTCGAATACGCCCCGCTCGCCATTTTCATCGCCATGGTCCTGGACATGCTCGACGGCCGCATCGCGCGGCTCACGCACACCGAAAGCGACTTCGGTGCGCAATACGACAGCCTCGTGGACATGGTGTCTTTCGGGCTTGCCCCGGCGCTCGTCATGTACGAGTGGGCGCTGTCCGGCATGGGCAAGCTCGGCTGGCTCGCCGCCTTCATCTACACCGCCGGCGCCGGTCTGCGTCTGGCGCGGTTCAACACCCAGGTCGGCCTGCACGACAAACGCTATTTCCGCGGGCTGCCGAGTCCGGCCGCCGCCGCGCTCGTGGTCGGATTCGTCTGGGTGTTGCACGCGAGCGGCGTCCCGGGACGGGATATCAGCATCGCCGCGCTGATCATCACCGTGATGGCCGGCGTGCTGATGGTCAGCAATATCCGCTATCGCAGCTTCAAGGACGTGGACCTGCGCGGGCGGGTGTCGTTCATGACCATCCTTGCGGTGCCGCTGGTTTTCGTGCTGCTGTTCCAGGATCCGCCGCAGGTGCTGTTCCTGACCTTCTTCGGCTATGCCGTGTCCGGGCCGGTGGCCATCCTGTTCCGGCGCTTGCACCGGGAGGAGAAGGATCAGCCCGAAAAGCATCACCCCCGGGGTACGTGATTCCCCGGCCCCCCGGTTTCATTTTACAGCCGTTTGATTTATGCTTTGATCATGCACGCACGATTCGCCATTTCCTCCGGAATCGAAACGCCCCGCCCGGCGGCGTTGATCTGCGCGTCTGTCTCGCTTGCTGCACGACTGCTGCTGCGCCGCTAGGCGCAAACTGACCCCCCTTCCTGGCGAGGAACATAATACGCACCCAAGAACCTGTTTTTAACCCGCATGATCCGAAAAATCATGTTCGCGGTTATGAATGACAGGACGAGCGAAGCAGAGTTACATTTACGCAGAGACAGGACCATGAACGATCAATTGATCATTTTTGACACGACGTTGCGCGACGGCGAGCAAAGCCCCGGCGCGTCCATGACGCGCGAGGAGAAGGTGCGTATCGCCAAGGTGCTGGAACGCATGCGCGTCGACATCATCGAGGCCGGATTTCCCGTGGCCAGCCCCGGCGACTTCGAGGCGGTGCAGGCGGTGGCCCGGGAAGTGAAGGACAGCACCGTCTGCGCCCTGGCGCGCGCCGTGGAAAAGGACATCGACCGCGCGGCCGAGGCGATCAAGCCCGCGAAGCGCGGGCGCATCCACACGTTCCTCGCCACCAGTCCGATTCACATGCAGCACAAGCTGCGCATGACACCGGACCAGGTGCTGGAACGGGCCGCGGCGATGGTCAAGCGCGCGCGCCAGTACACCGACGACGTCGAATTCTCGCCCGAGGACGCCGGCCGTTCCGAAATCGACTTCCTTTGCCGGGTGCTCGAAGCGGTGATCAAGGTCGGCGCGCGCACGGTGAACATCCCCGACACGGTCGGCTACAACCTGCCGCACCAGTTCGGCGCGCTCATCAAGACGCTGCGCGAGCGGGTGCCGAATTCGGACCAGGCGGTCTTTTCGGTGCATTGCCACAACGACCTCGGGCTCGCCGTCGCCAATTCGCTGTCGGCGGTGTTGAACGGCGCGCGCCAGGTCGAGTGCACCATCAACGGTCTCGGCGAACGCGCCGGCAACGCCTCACTCGAGGAGATCGTCATGGCGGTGCGCACGCGCCGCGACATCTTCCCGTGCGACACGCGGCTCGACACCACCCAGATCGTGCCGGCGTCGCGTCTGGTGTCGAACATCACCGGCTTTCCGGTGCAGCCGAACAAGGCCATCGTCGGCGCCAACGCGTTCGCGCACGAATCGGGCATCCACCAGGACGGCGTCATCAAGAAGCGCGAGACCTACGAAATCATGCGCGCCGAGGATGTCGGCTGGACCGCGAACCGCATGGTGCTCGGCAAGCATTCCGGGCGCAACGCCTTCAAAAGCCGGCTCAAGGAGCTGCGCATCGAGTTCAAGACCGAACAGGAATTGAACGCCGCCTTCGAGCGCTTCAAGGATCTCGCCGACAAGAAGCACGAGATTTTCGACGAGGATTTGCAGGCGCTGGTAACCGAGGCCGATCTCGAACAGGAGAACGAGCATTACCGCCTGGTGTCGCTCAAGGTCTGTTCGCAGACCGGCGAAACGCCGTTTGCCGACGTGACGCTGGCCGTGAACGGATCGGAACAGAAGGCCGGCGCCCCGGGCGGCGGGCCGGTGGACGCGGCGTTCAAGGCCATCGACAGCGTCGTCGGCAGCCGCGGGCAGCTGCTGCTCTACTCGGTCAACAACATCACCAGCGGCACCGATTCGCAGGGCGAGGTGACGGTGCGGCTGGAAAAAGCCGGGCGGATCGTGAACGGTCACGGCGCGGACACCGACATCGTCATCGCCTCGGCCAAGGCGTATCTCAACGCGCTGAACAAGCTGATCGTGCCGGCGGAGCGCACGCATCCGCAGGTGGATCAGCCGATATAAGAGAATCGCGGGGCGCAGTCATGCGCCCCGTTTTTCAGGGAGGTTGATTGACAACTGGCGTGCGTAATCTGTGCGTGTGGCTGCTCTGCGGACTGGCCGTCGCAGTTTCTGTTTCCGCCGCGGCCGGCGAGCCCGCGCCGCCGGAGCATGTCGTTGCCGAGCCGGACTGGAAATTCCGCGTGGCGGCGGGAAATCTTCCCGGCGTCGACAATCTCGTCGTGACGCCCGACGGTTCGCTGTATGCCACGCAGGAACTGCCGAACGGCGCGGGCAAGGTGATACGGCTGCATCGCGGCGAAATCAGCGTCGTGGCGCTCGGGTTCACCCGCTCGGACGGGCTTTTGTTGCGCGGGAAACAGCTGTTCATCACCGAGGAGATTCCCGACGGCCGCGTGCTGGAATTCGATCTGGTCTCGAAAAATCAGCGCGTGCTCGCCACGCTGCACAGCCCCGAGGGAATCGACACGCTTCCCGACGGCGCGCTCGTGGTGTCGGAAGACAACATCAACGGCCGGTTGTTGCGCGTGTCCCGCGACGGGAAGCGTGCGCCGGAAGTGATCCTGGGCGGACTGAACCGGCCGGAAGGTTTGGCGGTCAAACCGGACGGCACGGTGATTTTCGCCGAGACCGCCACGGGGCGCGTGTTGTCCTTCCGGAATGGCGAGGTGAACGTGGTAGTGGACGATCTGGATGAACCGGACCAGGTGGAAATCGCGCCGGACGGGTCGTTGTGGATTACCGAGGACACCGATGACGGACGACTGTTGCGGCTCAAGGACGGGGCATTGGAAACGGTTCTGTCGGGACTGCGTTCGCCGCAGGGCATGGCGTTTGGCGCCGATGGTTCGATATGGCTGGCCGAGCGCGGCCGTCAGCGGATACTGGCGATCCAGAGCAGTGACAGCCGCTGACCGCCGCCTCGTCTTGTATTTCCATTCCTCTGCCGTATGCTTGGCAGCATGAACGCGCTGGAGAATCGTGGCAGGGGCGCCGCGACCACGGACCAAAAGATGGAAATGCGACGCCGGCAATATCTGGACGCTCTCGGCATTACCCGCTGGGTGCCGCGGGGCATGAGTGAGCCGGCAGAATCCGTCGAGCCGCCGGAAGCCCGCGGCGTCATGACCGTGGTTCCGGCCGCACCGGTCGGTCTCAAGCAATCCTCGAATACGGAAATTATTTCCCGGGAATGGGCCGAGTTGGAAACCACGGTGCGCGGTTGCACCCAATGCTCCTTGCACGCCACGCGCACGCAGACGGTTTTCGGTGTCGGTAATCGCCAAGCCCGGTGGATGTTCATCGGCGAGGCGCCGGGCGCCGACGAGGATCGTCAGGGCGAGCCGTTCGTGGGCCGCGCCGGACAACTGCTCAACGCGATCCTGTTTGCGATCGGACTGAAGCGCGAGGAAGTTTATATCGCCAACGTGCTCAAATGCCGGCCGCCGGGCAACCGCGATCCGCAGCCGGAAGAAGTCGCGCAGTGCGAGCCGTATCTCCTGCGTCAGATCGAGCTGATCAAGCCGCGCCTGATTGTCGCGCTCGGACGGCACGCGGCGCACAGCCTGCTCAAGACCGAGGTGCCGCTGGGAAAACTCCGCGGGCAGCGATTGTCGTATCATGGCACGCCCCTGATCGTGACGTATCACCCGGCTTATCTGCTGCGCAACCCGGCCGACAAGCGCAAGGTCTGGGACGATTTGTGCCTCGCCCGGAAAACGATGGCCTCGCTGACGGAGGCCGGGGAGCGGCAATCATGAGCGCCGTCGTCGCCGCACCGCAGCCGCAGTTGCGGCCCATGACCGGGCACGATCTGGAGGCGGTGCTCAAGGTCGAGAACCGGGCCTACGAGTTTCCCTGGACGCTGCCGATTTTCCGTGACTGCCTGCGCGTGGGTTGTCAGTGTTTCGTTTACGAGGCGCCGCAGGGGATCATCGGCCACGGCATCATGTCGGTCGCCGTGGGCGAATGCCATATTCTCAACATTTGCATGCACCCGGACCATCAGCGCCGCGGCCTGGGCGAGGGCATGGTGCAGTTCCTGCTCGATCTGGCGCGTCAGAAGAAGGCGCGCATCGCGCTGCTCGAGGTGCGCATATCCAACGTCGCCGCCTACCGCCTGTACACCAAGCTCGGCTTCGACGAAGTGGGGATGCGCAAAGACTACTATCCCGCGCGCCACGGCCGCGAGGATGCGATCATCCTGGCGCGGGATCTGACCGTCGGTCGCTAGGGAAGCTCTGATTAAGTCTCCCGTTCGCCCTGAGCTTGTCGAAGGGTGAACGGGAAAGACCGTAAATAACAGGTGATTCGTCCGCCCGTGGTTCGACAGGCTCACCACGAACGGACTTGATCAGAGCTTCCCTAGGTCCGGTTCGCGTCAACCTTCGTCGATCATCTCGTCGGTCGGGTTGTCCAGATTCACCGACAGTTCGCTGGTCGGATGTTCCACCGGCAGCTCCAGATAAGCACGCCGGTTGTTTTCCGACTCGAAATAAATCGTGAGGCTGGTTTCATCGCTCCGGTGCCTCACGTAGGGTCGTTCGGCAACGTCAAAAAAATCCTTGCCGCTGATGGGGTCGGTTTTACAGACGCACGGAAATGCATGACACAAGGATTATGGGGAACGCGGCTGACAATTCAATCCGGTGAAAAACAGGAGATTCCGCCGGGGACGTCCGGACGGAAAACGGAAAAAAGCGAAGCTAGGGCTTGCGATACTCCATTTCGGCCTGAGGGATCAGGCCTTCGATCTGGCGGATGCGCTGATCGTCGAGCGGATGGGTGCTGAGAAATTCGACCTGTTTGCCGCTTCCCTTTTTGTTGTTGTATTCAGCAAAGCGCTTCCAGAACGCCAGCGCTTCGCGCGGCGGATACCCGGCGCGCGCCATGTACAGCAGGCCGATACGATCCGCCTCCAGTTCCTGGCCGCGCGAATGCGGCAGCGCCACGCCGAGCGCGCTGCCGATGCCGTAGGCCTGTTGCAGCGCTACGCGGCTGGCCTCGGAGCGGCCCGTCGTCGCCTGTTCCAGGATCTGTCCGCCGAGTTGTATCAACATGCCTTCGGACATGCGCTCGGCGCCGTGACGCGCGACGGCATGCGCCACCTCATGTCCGATGACGGTGGCAAGTCCGGCGTCGTCCTTGGTGATGGGCAGGATGCCGCTGTACACGCCGACCTTGCCGCCCGGGAGACAGAAGGCGTTGGGCACGTCGGGCTTGTCGAACAGCACGAACTCCCAGCGCGCATTGCGCAGCGGCGCGACTGCGGCGATGCGCTGACCGACGTGCTGCAATTGTGCATTCACCGCCGGGTCTTTGGAGATCGGCACCGATTTTTTCAGTTTCTCGAATTCCTGAAACCCGAGTTGCATTTCCTCGGCGGGGCTGACCAGGAGCAACTGCGAACGTCCGGTTTCCGGCACGGTGGCGCAGCCGGCCAGCAGGCTGCCCATTATCAGGGAGATAAAGAAGAGCGCGGTGGTTATGCGGTATGTCATATATTTCTTCCGTAGCTTACTTTGATGCGATATTGCGTGAAAATTTCCCGATGATTCCTTCCGGCCAGAGATGAATCTTCGTTTATTTTATCTGCTCCTTTCCATGGCGCCTAACGCTTGCCCGGCGGCGAACCAGCGCCACGATTACGATAGAATGCCATGACGACAGGCTATATCGATTCCAGGGAGATGATGCATGGCGGACAATAAAACGACTGTTTATCGCGGGAAAATCATCGACCTTTATCTGGAGTTGGTCACGCTTCCGAACGGCGTGAAAGCAGAACTCGAGATCATCCGCCACCCCGGAGGCGCCGCCGTGGTGGCCCTGGATGACGATAACCGCGTTTGTCTGTTGCGACAGTATCGGCACGTGGCCGGCGGCTGGCTGTGGGAATTACCCGCCGGAAAGCTCGATCCGGGCGAGCCGCCCGACGCGACCGCGCGGCGTGAATTGGAGGAGGAGGCCGGCCTGCGCGCGAGCCGTTGGGAGCCGCTGGGAAGCATCGTCAGTTCGCCCGGTGTGTTTACCGAAATCGTGCACCTGTTCCTGGCGCGGAATCTCGTTCCGGTGCCGGCCAATACCGAGGAACATGAACTCATCGAGGTTCATTGGGTTCCATTCACGGAGGCTCTGTTCCGCGCGCAGACCGGAGAGATCACCGACGCCAAGACGGTGATCGGTCTGTTCCGCGCCCACCGAATCGTTGCCGGCATCTAGGCGAGCGCCGGTCAGGCAACCGTCGCTTCCGCCTGGGTATTGAGCGTGCCGAGCCAGAAGGACAAATCCCGCTCCAGAAATTCCCCGGTCGGCATGTAGTGTGAGCCGTCGCAGGAAAAAGTCAGGCCTACGAGACCGTTCATGATGTTGATCGAACTCGACCGGAGGTAAATCGTTTCATCGGCGAAGCGCAGCGCCTTGAATTCATCGAGCACGTGCCGGATCTGTTCCGGGGTGACCTTGGCGTTCGCCGGATAGGGGCAGACCGGATAGGCGAGGCAGATGTCCGGGTTGATCATCTCGTCGATATTGTGCAGCCGGTAGTTGTAGGGATCGTCGAACAGCCACAGCGAACAGCGTCCGCTCGAGAAATGGATCTTGCTGTGAAACACGCCATGGTGCGACATGAGTCGGTGAATCAGGTCGAGCACCGCGTCGATATGCTGATCCAGCAGGCTCGGCGCGCGTTCCTGCATGAACACCGTCCCGCGCACCGCCGGATCGCCGCGGAACTGCTGCCAGCGCATCGGCGGCGGGCTCAGGCGCTTGTCCTGGATCAGATCGGCCAGCGCGAAGTCGGCGGCGATGAAGCCGAGGAGCCGGTTGTCCTTGCTCACGGCCTGCAGGGCGGTGATGCACTGTTGGGGAACGTACTGGCTGAGATAGACCGACGAGAGCATCACGCCCTTGAACGGCAAATGATTCTTCAGGTACGGCCGCTGCGACAAATCCCGCCCGCGCCAGGAAGGATCGATTCCGCTGGCCTGCACCATGGACGAAACTTCGATGCCGTTGATGTCCCAGGCATAGAGCAGATGGCAGTGGGGGATCGTGCGTATCGCCTGATGCAGCACCTGATCGAGCGCATCGGCGTCGGACCATGCCCCGATGCAACGATCGCCGAGCTTTGCCATGGGTTCGCTGATGACTTCGGCCAGCGCCGCCTTTTTGGCCAGGATGGCCTGCTGTATGGATGACATGGAGCGTCCTTTTGAATTCTGCGTTGTTAATGCGGTCCCTGGGGCGGTATTACAATCGTTCTGGATGCAGCGAGTGTAGTGGATAAAATGGCCGTTATTCTGTCCTGAAGGACGGTTCGGGCAACATGACGTTCCCGAGAAATTTTATGTCGCCGACAGTGACACGTTCGTGACCGGCCAAACCCATCGCCGCGATGACCGACCGCGCCTGTCGCTTCAAATGCCCGGATTTGGCTTCGAGCACCCTATGCGCCTTATATGTCACCCTCGTTCCTGGAATACCCTTGGTGCGTCAGGGTTTTCCGCCGGAATACAGCCAAAATTTCCGCCGGAATCGTCCAGTTTCTGGCATGTTCTTTGCTCTTATACTGAAGCAAAGCGCAGAGATTGTTGAAAATACATGGATTTTACAGGAACGGAACGATGAGTACGATTGAGACATTTCCAGGCCTGGTCGGGTTCTACACCCTGACTCCCGAGGGTCATCTGGGCTATTACGACCAGAATAAGAAGTTCATTCTCGACGCCAAGCTCACCCGGGCGTTCGCCGATTACAACGGCCGTTACCTGATGGCCTACCTGCAGAATCCGGCGCAGGGAAATTTCCGCCTCGCGATCATTCACCGGACCCAGGAGAAACGTCCCTGGGGTTCCGACACGCTGCTGCTCGAGAAACATATTCTGCGCCGGCTGTATCCGGTAACCGGCATGACGACCGAAAAGGACCTGACCGCCTTCCAGACGAAGAATCAGGAGAAAAGCATATTCCGCGGCATGGAGCTGTTCCTCGAGTACAAGGACGCCTCCAATCCGGGCATGCCGGTATTCTGCCCGGTGCTTTACGACCGCGGCGCGACGCTCGATGACTATGCGCCATTGCTGGGCCGCATGCCCACGTCGGTGGACCGGGAAACGCCGGTGGTGGAGGTCATCAATATGCTGGCCGCCATTCCCATGGCGAAACGCGACGCCGCCGAAATCGGAATACTGAAGGACAAGATATATCAGGGCATCGTCAAGAAAGGCATGCGCAAGTCCGCCGATTTCACCCTGATCGACGATGTCCGCCGGAATACGCAGGCGGTTGCGGAGGCGGGCGACGGCGATTATTACGACGGCGGCAACAAACGCACCGAACGCAAGGTTACGCTGGATGCTTTGGCGGCGGGCGGCAAGGGGAATTCGAACGGCGTGAATGTCAGCGCCTTGCTCAAGAACATCGCTTCATCGCTGGTCGGTCAGCCCGAACCGGCGGATCCGGCGGCGATCAAGATTTTCCGCCGGTTTCGCGATCTCGATCATGACAAGCTCGAAGCGATCGCGGCGCAATCCCTGATTTACAAGGTGCCGCCGGGCACCCAACTGCTCGACCGCGGCACCAACGACTCCTTCAATCTCTATCTGATCGATGGCACGGTGAAACTGGTGGCCGCCGACGGCGTGGAGAAATTCATCGAGGGCGGGACCGCCACGGCCGGCAATCCGATCTCATGCCTCAAGCCGCGCATGTATACCGTGTCCGCCTTCACGCGCGCGGCATTTCTGTGGCTGGACGACAATCTGATCGAAGAGGTTTTGCGCCGCAAGACCGAGCCGTTGCGACGCGGCGGCGCCAAGTAGTAATTTTCCCTTTCGCCGGCCCCGGCGCGCAGACGATCAGCGCCTGCACGGGCGAGGCCGGTTATTCGAACGGCTCGCCGACGGGATGACGGATCCGTTCCAGGATCATGGCGCGCACGGCGGCGCGACGCTTCTCTTTCTGCGCTTGTTTGATTCTTTCCGCTTCATCGCTATTTCCATTTGTCTTGGCGACCACAGTGGGCGCCGCCGCAGCGGTGTTTTTTACCGTATTTTCAGGGGTTTTTGGCGTCGTTGTTGCGGGCGTGGATTTCAGGCTGTCGGCCGCGCGGTCTTTCTTGACGTCCGCCTCGATCTCCGCCCGACGCGTCAGTTTTCTTTTGGCCCAGACGTCGCCTTTCTCGGCCGCCTTTTCGTACCATTTGAAGGCCTCATCGATATTCTGCTGCGTCCCCAGACCCTGTTCGTGCATTTCCCCGAGAAAGTACTGGGCACGGGCATCGCCTTTTTGCGCCATGGCCAGTTGCACCTGGTACAGGCGCTCATCGGCATCGTCGAGACCCGCTGCCATGACCTGACTGCCTGCGATTAACAGGAATAGCGCCAGCCCATGGTGTTTGGAAATGAATGACATGGAGCACCCCCTGGTTATTAACCTGATTCCTACTTATATAGATGAAGGCTTGCGCGAGGACCGTCGTTCAGCCGACAAACGGCGGGTTTTGCCCCCTGAGGCGGAGGAAAGGCCGGCAACGGCGGGGATTGCCGCTCTGTGAAATCTAGTGCAAAGCCTTGTTCAACAAGGCGCGATAACCCGGAAGTTCACGGATGGAGGCGGGCAGCGATTTCAGAAGATCGTCGGCTTGCGCGTAACGCCGCTGCAGCACCAGCATTTTCACCAGATCGGTCGCCAGCTTCGGGTTGTCCGGCTCGGCGAGTGCGGCTTCCGCCGCCTGGGTCACCGCACGGTCGAGGTCGCCATTCCGGTATGCCAGGATCGCGGCGGTGTATTTGGACTCGGCGCTCGCGCGCAACATGTCTGGCGATGAATTCCCGCAGGACCGTTTCCGACTCGGCCCCGTGCAGGGTGTCCACGGCCCGTCCGCGGCGGAACAGCTTGATCGTGGGAATGCTGGTCACGCCATGTTCGCGCGCCAGCGGCCCCAGCTCGTCGGTGTTGAGCATGACCAGCAGGAACCGTCCGCCGAACTCGGTGGCGAGACGCACCAGTCGCGGCATCAGCATCAGACGGGGCTCGGCGCGCGGCGACCAGTAGTTCACCAGCACCGGCCCCTTGTCGGAATTTTCCAGAACCAGCGCGCGGAAATTATCCGCACTGGCGTCGAATACGTAACGGGACGCGACCATGGGGCTACGATATAAAAATAACCGCCGCCTGTACAAGGAAACGGTCGCCGCCGCGAAGGTCTATAGTTGGATATAGGACATCCGACAGGAGGCGAGCATGCGACACAGCTATCCGAGGCCGCACGATATCGGCCTGAAGATACCCCCTGACATGCGGGCCGGCCGCTTCGAGGCGGGCTTCATGCATGCCCTGCAGGGCGGCCACCTGACCGAGGCGGAATACTTCCGGCGTTCGTTCCGGCTCGGGTTCCGGGCCGCCAAGCTGTACCTGCGCGAGGTGCGTCGCCGTCGCGGAATACTGGATTTTCCGATGCGCGCACGCCTGCGCCTGCGCAGCGTCTGGCCGGAGGGTTGACCCCGGTTCGCCCGGGCCGGGCCCTATTTTCTGGCATTCCGGGCGATTATCGGTTATAGTGATTTTGTTGCAGTCCATGTCAGACATTTCGGTAGTTGCTCTACAGGCCCTCCCGCAAATTACTTTCACGTTCTGCATCGCAAACTTACTTAGTCTATTTCGAGGTTACATTTAATGCGTACTGGTACAGTAAAGTGGTTCAACGATTCCAAGGGTTTTGGCTTCATCAAGCCTCAGGACGGCGGCGAAGATGTCTTCGTGCATCATTCCGTCATCCAGGGCAGCGGCTTCAAGTCCTTGGCGGAAGGGCAGAGCGTGAGTTTCGAATCCCAGAAGGGACCGAAAGGCATGCAGGCGACCAAGGTCGTGATCGAGGGCTGAAGCTGTCTTCAAGCCGTCCTTAAGGAACCCCGCCCCAAGCGGGGTTTCTTTTTTGTCCATGTCATTCATCTTATGAACTGCATCGTCACCGCCGGGCTCCATGCAACCGGACATTGTTTGTCGGGTGAACTGGTCCGGCGCATTTGATTTTGTATAATCGCGCGTTTTATTTTTCCATCTTTCCACGTCCGAAATGTCTGAATTGAATCAGGAGATCGCGCGTCGGCGCACCTTCGGGATCATCTCTCACCCCGACGCGGGAAAGACCACGCTCACTGAAAAGCTGCTGCTGTTCGGCGGCGCGATCCAGCTCGCCGGTTCGGTCAAGGGCCGCAAGGCGGCGCGGCATGCCACCTCCGACTGGATGGAGCTTGAAAAGCAACGCGGCATTTCCGTGACCTCCTCGGTCATGCAGTTCCCGTACAGGAATTGCATCGTCAATCTGCTCGACACGCCCGGCCACGAGGATTTTTCCGAGGACACGTATCGAACCCTGACCGCGGTGGACTCGGCGCTGATGGTGATCGACGGCGCCAAGGGCGTGGAAGAGCGCACCATCAAGCTCATGGAAGTCTGCCGCCTGCGGCACACGCCGATCATGACCTTCATCAACAAGCTCGACCGCGAGTCGCGCGACCCGGTCGAGCTCATGGACGAGGTCGAGACCGTGCTCAAGATACGCTGCGCGCCGGTGACCTGGCCGATCGGCAGCGGCAAGCGCTTCAAGGGCGTCTACCATCTGGCCGACGACAGCGTGCATTTCTTCAGCCCGCAGCACGGCGGCAAGATCCAGGAAGGCGTGGTGATCCGCGGCCTGCACAATCCGGAACTGGACGCCGTGCTCGGCGAACAGGCCGCGGAATTGCGCGCCGAAATCGAGCTGGTCAAGGGCGCGAGCCACGAGTTCGATCCCGCACAGTACCGACGCGGGGAGCAGACGCCGGTGTTTTTCGGTTCGGCGATCAACAATTTCGGGGTGCGCGAACTGCTCGACAACTTCATCCAGTACGCGCCGCCGCCGTGCGCGCGCGAAACCACGACGCGTGTGGTCGCGCCGGAGGAAATACCGTTCTCGGGATTCGTCTTCAAGATACAGGCGAACATGGACCCGAAGCACCGCGATCGCATCGCCTTTTTTCGCATCACCTCCGGCAAATACTCCAAGGGCATGAAAATGCATCAGGTGCGGCTGGACCGCGACGTCCAGATCGCCAACGCCATCACCTTCATGGCGCGCGAGCGCGAGCAGGTGGATTCGGCCTACGCCGGGGACATCATCGGTCTCTACAATCACGGCACGATCCAGATCGGCGATTCGTTCACCGAGGGCGAAACCCTCAAGTTCACAGGCATACCCTATTTCGCGCCGGAACTTTTCCGGCGCGTGGTGTTGCGCGATCCGTTGCGCATGAAGGCGCTGCAAAAGGGACTGGACCAGCTGAGCGAGGAGGGCGCGACCCAGATTTTCCGGCCGCTGGTCAGCAACGATCTCATCCTCGGCGCGGTTGGCGCGCTGCAATTCGACGTGGTCGCCTATCGCCTCAAGCACGAATACGGCGTGGAATGCACCTACGACACGATCGACGTGGCGACGGCGCGCTGGATCGACTGCGACGACCCCAGGAAACTCGACGAGTTCCGCAGGAACAGCGAGATACGGCTGGCGCTCGACCGCGCCGGCAACCTCACCTATCTGGCGCCGACCCTGGTCAACCTGCAACTCACGATGGAGCGCTGGCCGCAGGTTCGGTTTTTCGCGACCCGCGAGCACTAGGCCGTTCGCCGGGCGATGCCAATACGAATCATGTGCGTTTACAGGGCCGGGCATCGCATCTTACTATCGCCGCTTCGGCGGGATTTCCGCCCTGCGCCCGCCGGCATTCCGGGACGATGATGAAAAACATGAATCACGAGGATCGCATCGCGTTCACGCGCGCGATCATTCATCTGCTCGACGGCTGGGGCGTGAGCGCAGCCGACCAGGTGGCCTTGCTCGCGCTGCCGGCGGGGACCCGTCCCGGCGCGATCCGCCAGTTCCGGCAGAGCACGCCGTTTCCGGAAGACGCCGGCGTGATGGAGCGCATCGAACATCTGATCGGGATCGCCGACGCCCTGCGAACGTCCTATCCGCACAACGCCCACATGGGTTCGATCTGGATGAACCGGGCCAATCACCGCTTCGACAACCGCACGCCGCTGGCGGCGATGCTCGAAGACGGCCTGGGCGGCATCGTTGCGGTGCGCACGCATCTCGACTGCGCCTACGACTGGAATATCAGCGGTTCTTCCAGCCGGTCGAAATAAGCGCGCGAGCCCGGAAACCAGCCGTGGAAGAATACAAGTGCGCCTTCAGCAATACGCTGGTGACCGATCAATTCGGTTGCGAGAAGGGCGAGCCGGTGACCCGTCGCGGCGGGCCGGACGTGGCCTGCACGTCGGATGAAGCCCATCGGCGCTGTGAAGTGCTGTTCCAGCGGATGAAGCAGACCGCGCTGCCGGCGTTCGGCGTCGAAGACGACCTGCTCAGCATGCCGCACAGCGTGCTGGTGAAAATCCAGTTCGGCGGCTTGCTCGGATTGCAGCGCCTGTTGGGCGAGACCGCGGCCGATCCGGACGCGGTGAAGAACATCCATCGTCTCGTCGATCAGGCAGTCAGAAAATACGGCGGGCTCGACGCCATTCCCTGCCCGGCGTTTGTCGAGGACATGACCTCGTACAAGCTCAAACGCCGGCGCTGACGGAATCGAAACGCTCTTACTTGCCTTCCTTGTCGTCCTTGGATTCGTTCTCGGCTTTCACTGACAGCAGCTCGATATCGAAAATCAGCACCTGGTTCGGGCCGATGGCGGCCCCGGCGCCGCGCGCGCCGTAGCCGAGATCGGACGGAATATACACCTGCCACTTGGCGCCTTCCTTCATCAGCGGCAGGGCTTCCTGCCAGCCCTTGATCACGCCTTGCACCGGGAACGTCGCCGGTTCGTTGCGCTTGTAGGAGCTGTCGAACTCGGTGCCGTCGATCAGGGCGCCGCGGTAATGCGCGATCACGGTGTCGGTGGATTTGGGCTGTTTGCCCTTGCCCTCGGTGACGACCTTGTATTGCAGCCCGCTGGGCAGCGACACCACGCCGTCTTTTTTCTTGTTGGCTTCGAGGAACGCCTGGCCGGCTTCCAGATTCTTCTTCGCCAGCGCTTCGGTCTTTTCCTGTTCCTTTTTCTGATAGGCCGCGACGGAAGCTTGCATTTGATCGGGCGTGAGTTTGGGCTTCGCGCCGGACAAGGCGCTTTGTATTCCCTGCGAGACGATCTTCGGGTCGATGTCGAGATTCTGGCGCTTCAGATTCTGGCCAAGCTGGAAACCCACGGTGTAGCTGAATTTCTGCTTGTCGGTCTTGAATTCCCCCGCGTCCTTGGCAAAGGCGCTGACCGAGAGAGAAACGGCGACGAGGCCGAGCAGGAAACCGGTTTTCATTGTTACTCCTTTATAGTCATTGAAAAATAAAATAATTGGCGACGATCCGGAATATCGCGGTTGTCGCGGCGGTTATGGTCGCATATCCCGGCGCGACAACCAAATTAAGGCGAGATCACCGCGCCTGGCCGGCCGACATGTGGAGCTGAGGGAATTTTCCGTTCATTCACCGGCCTAAAACCGGCGGGTGCGGGTATTCCCGGTAATCCGGCTCCGGCCGGTAAACCCTTTATCGTTTCGTGCGTTATTGATCCACAATCGAGATTATTCCGGAACAGGAGCATGTCATGGCAGCATTGGAAGGCAGGAAAAAGATCACGGCGATCGTCGTCGGTTCGGTGCTGGCGGCGGGCGCCGTGGGCGCCGCGGTGATCACCGGCGTGTTCCCGCGCGCAACCCCGGTCGCCACGCCGCAGGAAACCACGGCGACGCCAGCGACTCCGTCCGCGCCGCCGCAGCCGGTACACAAACGTACCGCGGCGAAATCCCGTTCACCGGCCGGCCAGGTTTCGAGCGCGCAGGCCACACCGCCTCCGCCGTGCGGCAACTGCGGCACGGTCGAATCCGTCGAAAGTTTCACGGAAAAGGGACCGTCATCGGGCGGCGGGGCGGTCGCCGGAGGGCTGCTCGGCGGCATTCTCGGGCATCAGATCGGCAAGGGCCGGGGCAAGGATCTCGCGACGGTGGCCGGCGCCGTCGGCGGCGCCATCGCCGGCAACGAGATCGAGAAGAATTCGAACAAGGCGGTGCGCTATCGTGTCGGCGTGCTCATGAACGACGGCACGCGCACGGTGCTGACGCTGAACGCCGCGCCCGGCCTGGCGGCGGGCGACCGCGTCAGGATCGTCAACGGCGAGCTGGTGCGGGATTGATTTGAAGCGCGGATAATCGAACCGCGCGTCAGCCGGGCAGGGCCTCGACCTTGGCCCGTTGGGCGCGCAGGTTGGTCAGCGCGGTTTCGAACTGTTGCACGCGGCCCTGTTCCTGCTCCACCACGTTTTTCGGGGCGCGCGCGACGAAGTCCGGATTGGCCAGTTTGGTTTTCGCCTTGGACAACTCCTTCTCGATCCTGTCCATTTCCTTCCCGAGACGATCGAGTTCCGCCTGCTTGTCGATGAGCGAGCCGAGCGGAATCAGTACTTTCATGCGACCCACCAGCGCCGTGGCCGATTCGGGCGCATGTTGCCCTGCGTCGAGCCAGGTAATCGATTCGGCCCGCGCCAGGCTCGCGAGATAACGGCGGCTGGTGTCTAAATATTTTCTGTCGGCCGGCGAACCGTCCTGAAGCAGGATCGGCAATGGCTTGCCGGGCGATATGTCCATCTCGCCGCGGATGTTGCGCACGCCCGTGATGACCGCCATGACCCAGCGCATTTCGTCGGTGGCCGTGGCGTCAATCTTTTCCTTATCCGACCGCGGATAGGGCTCGCGCATGATGGTCGCGCCGGCCTTGCCCGCCAGTTTCGCCGCGCGCTGCCAGATTTCCTCGGTGATGAACGGCATGACCGGATGCAGCAGGCGCAGCCCGGTTTCCAGCACCCGCACCAGCGTCTGGCGCGTGCCGCGCAACTGCTCCGGCCGGCTGTCCGGATCGGTCAGCACCACCTTGGAAAGCTCCAGGTACCAGTCGCAGTATTCGTGCCAGACGAAACTGTAGACGGCCTGTGCCGCGAGGTCGAAGCGGTAATCGCGGAAAGCGTTTTCCACTTCGGCCGCCACTTCCTGCAAGCGTGAAACAATCCAGCGATCCGCCGCGTTCAATTCCACCACGCCGCTCAAACCACAGTCGTGACCCTCGGTGTTCATCAGCACGTAGCGCGCCGCGTTCCACAGCTTGTTGCAGAAGTTGCGGTAGCCGTCGATGCGGCCGAGATCGAACTTGATGTCGCGGCCCTGGGTCGCGAGACTGGCGAAGGTGAAGCGCAGCGCGTCGGTGCCGTAGGCCGGGATGCCAGCGGCGAATTCCTTGCGCGTCGCCTGTTCGATTTTCTTCGCCATCTGCGGCTGCATCAGGCCGCGGGTGCGCTTGGCGACCAGCGATTCCAGATCGATGCCGTCAATAAGATCGATCGGGTCGAGGATGTTGCCCTTGGATTTGGACATCTTCTGGCCATGCGCGTCGCGCACCAGGCCGTGGATGTAGACCTCGTGGAACGGCGCTTCGCCGGTGAATTTCAGCCCCATCATGATCATGCGCGCGACCCAGAAGAAAATGATGTCGAAGCCGGTGACTAGCACGCTCGTGGGATAGAAGGTTTTCAGTTCTTTTGTCTGCGCCGGCCAGCCGAGCGTGGAGAACGGCCACAGCGCCGAGGAGAACCAGGTGTCGAGCACGTCCTCGTCCTGTTCCAGCGGAACTTCTTCTCCATGCCGAAGTCTCGCCTGGGCGTGCGCCTCGGCGGCGTTGCGCGCGACGTACACGTTGCCGTCGGCGTCGTACCAGGCGGGGATGCGGTGCCCCCACCAGATCTGGCGCGAGATGCACCAGTCCTGGATGTTGCGCATCCATTCGTAATAGGTCTTGGTCCAGTTCTCCGGGACAAACTTGATGCGTCCGTCCTCGACGGCCTTGATCGCTTCGGCCGCGAGCGGCCCGACCTTCACGTACCACTGATCGGTGAGAAACGGCTCGACCACCGCGCCGGTGCGGTCGCCGCGCGGGACCATCAGCTTGTGGTCCTGGATTTTTTCCAGCAACCCCGCGGCTTCGAGGTCGGCGACGATTCTTTTGCGTGCCTGGAAGCGGTCGAGGCCGTCATAGGCCGTGCCGGGAAGATCGACGCTGGCGTCGGAATGAAAAATGTTGATCAGCGGCAGCTGGTGGCGCTTGCCGACCTCGTAGTCGTTGAAATCGTGCGCCGGCGTGATCTTGACGCAGCCGGAACCGAACTCCCGGTCGACGTATTCGTCCGCGATCACGGGAATCTTGCGGCCGGTGAGCGGCAGTTCGACCGATTTGCCGATCAGGTGCTTGTAACGCTCGTCCTCGGGGTGCACCGCCACGGCGGTGTCGCCGAGCATGGTTTCCGGACGCGTGGTGGCGACGACGAGATGTTCTTTCGTGCCGGCGACGGGATAGCGGATATGCCACAGGTGGCCGGCTTCCTCTTCCGAAACGACTTCAAGATCGGACACGGCGGTGTGCAGCACCGGGTCCCAGTTCACGAGACGCTTGCCGCGGTAGATCAACCCTTCCTGATGCAGGCGCACGAACACTTCGGTGACGGCCTGCGACAAGCCGTCGTCCATGGTGAAGCGCTCACGCGACCAGTCGAGCGAGGCGCCCATGCGTCGCAACTGGCGCGTGATGGTGCCGCCGGATTCGGCCTTCCATTTCCACACGCGCTGGATGAATTGTTCGCGCCCGAGATCGTGGCGCGTCTTGCCCTCGGCTTCGAGCTGGCGCTCGACCACCATTTGCGTCGCAATACCGGCGTGATCGGTGCCCGCTTGCCACAGGGTGTTGTCGCCCTGCATGCGATGGTAGCGGATGAGCGTGTCCATGAGCGTGTCCTGGAACGCGTGCCCCATGTGCAGGCTGCCGGTGACGTTGGGCGGCGGGATCATGATGCAGTAGGCCTGGCCCTGGCCGTTCGCGGCGAAATAGCCCGCGCGCTCCCAGGTTTCGTAGATCCGCGATTCGATCGCGTGCGGATCGTAGGATTTGCTCAGGGTGCTGTCGGGGGACGGGCCGCCGGCCGGGGTTTGGGGTTTCTGGCTCATGGCCGCAGTGAAGGTTGAAAGCGGGCGGGATTCTAACGGCTTAGGCGCAATAATTCACTTTTCGTTTTTTCCGCCGTCCTGCTCCAGCTCCTGGCGTATCAGTTGCTGCAGCCGGAGGATGGTTTTGGTGTCGAGCCCGGCGCCGCCGGTTTTGCGCATTTCCACGTTGAGCTTGGCCACGGCGCGGACCACGATGTCGCGCGCGCGGTCGGGCGCCGGCAAAGGCGGTTCCGTTGCGGCCGGCGACAACCCGCCGGCCAGCGTGCTGCCGGCGGGGGGAGCGACCACCTCGTTCAGCACCGGGATGTCATCGAGGCTGAAGGTTTCGGACGCTTTCGGTGGCGCCGGCGGTTCCGTGGCCGACGTCGTTTCGGACGTTCCGGCGGCAGGGGGCGACGCAGTCTCGGGGACTGGAATCTTCGTCGCGCCAGGCGCTGCTTCAATCACCGTTTCCGGCACAGCGGGAGGCTCCGCGCTCGGCGCTGATCCCGGCGTCGCTTGGGGAGCAAGCGAAGCATCCTCGGCGATCGACAGCGGTTTTTCATCCGGTTTCGGCGCTTCGGCGTTCGCCGGTGACGCGGGAGGTTCACCGCCCGGCGGCTGGAATTCAACGGTCTCGAAATCGACCGACGGCATGTCGCGCAGTTTTTCCGCAGCCGGTTCCACGATCTTGAGTTCTGGTTTTTCCGGTTCCGGCGCCAGCGTCAGCTCCTCCATCGTCCGCGGCTCATTGCTGAGATCGGAAGGCGTTTCGTCAAAGCTCAGATCCGGAGCATGCTCGATGATGATGAGCCCATCGGATTCCGCGGCGTCTGCTGACGGTGTTTCTTTCGCCGGCTCGGCGGGTTCGACGAAAGCGCTTTCGTCGAAGGTTTCTTCCACCTCGATGGTCGGCAGCGTTTCTTCGGCGGCCGTCTGAAGATTTTCCTCGGCGACGATGCCCGCTGTTTCGACGGCGCTTCGATCGGACTCCGGATTTTCCGGCGGCGTTTCCGGTTCCGCGGGCGGAGGCGGAGCTTCGGGTTTTCTTTCCGGCGCTTGTTCCCGGACCGGCGTTCTGGCTTCTATTGTCGGTGGTTCCACATCAAAGATAAGTTCCTGCTGCGTGCCCCGCGCAACAGATTCCTGGCTTGCCGGCTTCGATTCGGGAGGCGGGGGCGGGCTCTCGGGCTCGGCGAACATCTCGGCGGAAATTTCTCCCGGAAGTTCCGGCATGACCGGCTCGGCAGGTGGAGGCGCGACGATTTCCATCGACTCCTCGAAAGTCAGTTCTTCGTCCAGCGGCGCGAGTTCGTCCGCGAGTTCCTCGAGCGTTTCCGGGATCGCCGTGTCGGACAGCGACGACGTGCCCGGCGTCGGCTCGTCGCCGACGTTGAGTTCGTTGTTGACCAGGTCCTTGAGCGAGCGCATGACGGCGTCGAAATTGACCGGGCCGGCGGCGGGATTTACCGCTGCAAAATCCTCCCGCACGGGCGCGGCCGGCTCGGGCGCCGGTTCTTCGCGAACGGCTTCCAGCGCGGCCGTGGATTTTCCCCCCGGCTCCGCGGGGCGGTTCTGGTCCAGCAGATCGTTGCGGATCAGGTCCTGAAGCGACTTCAGCACCTCTTCGAGCGTGTGCTTTTCCGAGGGCTTGTGCTTGTATTTCGGGTCGTGGATGGTCATGGCTCAGGCACCGGTCGGGTCGAGCGTGAGGTTGTGCGTCTGCAGCGTGTAACCGCGGTCGCGATAGAAGCGGAAACGGTCGCGCGCGAGCGTTTTCTCGCCGTCGCTGCCGTCGACGATTTCGGCCACGCGCTGGAAGCGGCTGAAGAATTCCGGCACCTGCGGTGTCAGCTGGATCAACACGTCCTCGCAGGCGGGCGGCGGTTCCTCGCAACCGATGAGCACCGGCATCTCGGCGTCCGCCGGCCGCGCGCCGAGCCCGTGCGGAATGAAACTGCCGGCGCTGAATATCCACAGCAGCCGGTCGATCTGCTGCGCGTGCTCGTGATCGTGGGTCAGGATGTAGACGCGATGATTGAGGCGGAAGGCCTTGTGGGTCAGTTTGCAGACAGCGGCGTCTCTGCCGCCTTCGGTGGCGTGGTCGAGGAGATAGAAGTCGACGCGCGTCATGCCGCCGCTTCCGCGCCGTCCTTGCGGGCGCGGTTGATGAGATACTGCACCAGCAGCGGCACCGGCCGGCCGGTCGCGCCTTTTTCCTTGCCGGTTTTCCAGGCGGTGCCGGCGATGTCGAGGTGCGCCCATTTGAAGTTCTTCGCGTAGCGCGACAGAAAGCACGCCCCGGTGATGGTGCCGGCCTCGCGTCCGCCGATGTTGGCCATGTCGGCGAAATTGCTGTCGAGCTGTTTCTGGTATTCGTCCCACAGCGGCAGTTGCCAGGCGCGGTCGTAGGTGTACTTGCCGGCGCCGATAATGTCGCGCGCCAGTTGATCGTTGTTGGCCAGCAATCCGCTGGCGTGCGCGCCGAGCGCGATCACGCACGCGCCGGTGAGCGTGGCGATGTCGATCACCACCGCCGGCTTGTAGCGCTCGGCGTAGGTGAGCGCGTCGGACAGGATCAGCCGGCCCTCGGCGTCGGTGTTCAGCACTTCCACCGTCTGGCCGGACATGCTGGTGACGATGTCGCCGGGTTTGTTGGCGTCGCCGTCGGGCAGGTTTTCCGAGCTGGGGATGATGCCGACGATGTTGAGCGGCAGTTTCAGTTCCGCCGCGGCCTTGATCGCGCCGAGCACCGAGGCGCCGCCGCACATGTCGTATTTCATTTCGTCCATGTTGGCCGCGGGCTTGATCGAAATGCCGCCGGCGTCGAAGGTCAGGCCCTTGCCGACCAGCGCCACCGGCGGTTCGCCTTCCTTGTCGCCCTGGTATTCGAGCACGATCAGCTTCGGCGGCTGGCGGCTGCCGCGCGCCACCGACAGCAGCGCGCCCATGCCGAGTTTCTGCATGTCGTCTTTTTCCAGCACCGTGGTCTTGAGCCCGTATTGCTTGCCGAGATCGATCGCCTGTTCGGCGAGGTAGGATGGCGTGCAGAGGTTGCCGGGCAGGTTGCCGAGATCGCGCGCGAGCCGCATGCCTTCCGCGACCGCCCGGCCCTCGCGGATCGCCAGTTCGCCGGGCCCGAGATCGCTGCGCTTGGGCACGGCGAGAATCACGCGCTTGAGCGCGCGGCGGTTGTTGTTCGGCTTGCTCTTGAGCTGATCGAAACGGTACAACGCGGCTTCCGTGACTTCCACCGCCTGGCGCACCTTCCAGGTGATGTCGCGGCCCTTGACGTCGAGCTCGGTGAGGTAGGAGGTCACCTCGGTGGCGCCGGTGTCCTTGAGCGCCGAGACGGATCTGGCGATGACGTCGCGGTAACGGCTTTCGTTGAATTCCTTTTCCTTGCCGCAGCCGACCAGCAGCACGCGTTCGCTGGGGAGATTCGAAACGTTGTGCAGCAGCAGGGTCTGTCCGGATTTGCCTTCGAGATCGCCGCGGCGAAGGATGGCGCCGATGGCGCCGCCGGAGACCTCGTCTATCTGACGGGCCACGGCGGAGAGCTTGCGCGATTCGAACACGCCGGCCACGATGCAACCGCTGCGCTGTTTTTCGGGTGTGCCGCTTTTGACAATGAATTCCATGCCGATCCCCTGAATTTATTTCCCGCGACCCAGGCGGGAGATGTGATATATTTTTGTCGACTTCGGGTTACGGTTCCGTTTAGCAATCAAGTCTTTAGGGATGACTGTACGGAAAAAAATGGCGTTTTCGATTGTCTGCCCTCCAGTCAGCTCGTTCGGCGACATTTTCCAATGTTTGCGCGTCCCTTGTCAAAACATGCCGCGACGGCCAGGCCATGATCATTGACCGCGCTTTCTATCGGGAAGCCGGCACGACCACCCTGGCGATCGGCCTGGTGCTGCTCGTGGTCATGGTGCTGATGGGCATGACCTTGCTGCTCGGGCGCGCGGTGCGCGGCGATCAGTCCGAGACGGTGGTGTTCATCCTGCTCGGTTTTCAGACGCTCGCGAGGCTCGACGTGCTGCTGCCGCTCGCGTTTTACCTGGGCGTCCTCCTGACGCTGTCGCGCTGGTACCGCGACAGCGAGATGACGGTGCTCGCCGCCTGCGGAGTGGGGTTGATGCATTTCATGCGGCCGGTAATGGCGCTGGGATCGGTTTTCGGCCTGTTGGCGCTGGTCGGCGCGTTTTATTTCACGCCGCTCGCGACCCGGCAGATCGAGCACGTCAAGCTGGAAAGCATTCACCGCTCCGAGCCCGGATCGATATCGCCCGGCGTGTTCACCGAAGCGCAGGGAACGGGGCGGATCGTCTACGCCGAGAAGATCGAGGCGAACGGCGAACTGCGCGGGATTTTCGTCAGCAGCCTGGAAGCGGGCAGGCAGGGCGTGCTGGTCGCGAAATCCGGCCGGCCCTATACCGATCCGAAGACCGGCGACAAATTCATCGCCCTGTACGACGGAACCCTCTACGACGGCGAGCCCGGCGAGGCCGGATATCGCATTATCGAGTACAGCGTATACAACCTGCGCATCGAGCCGCAGAAGCTCGGCGAGGCGCCGGTGCCGACGGCGGGCATGCCGACCCTGACGCTGCTCACGCAGCTCGGCGACCGCGATGTCAACGCCGAATTTCACTGGCGCCTCGGCAAGGGGATCGCCCTGTTCGTGCTCGCGCTGTACGCGGTGGTGCTGGCCTATACCGACGCGCGCCGCGGGCGCATGTCCAACCTGTTCGTCGCGATCGTGATCTATTTCGTCTATTCCAACCTGCTCGGCATCGGCGAGACCATGTTGCAGAAGGGGCAGACGCCGCCGGCGGCGGGACTGTGGTGGGTGCACGGCGGCATGGCGCTGGTGGCGTTTTATTTCTTGCGCCAGCGCGCGCACGACCGGCCGCTGATTGCTCTGCCCGCCGGACTGGGGCGCGCCTGATGCTGTCGCTGCTCGACCGCCTGATCGCGCGCCACGTGCTCTACGGCACGCTGCTGGTGCTCAACGTGCTCGTGGCGCTGGCGGTGTTCTTCGTCCTGATCGACGCGCTCAAGGATTACGGCAAGGCCGGTTTCGGGATGTATGCGCTGATCAAGTACGTGATCCTGAAACAGCCGCAGCAGGTCTACGACCTGTCGCCGATCGCGGCGCTCATCGGCGCGATGATGGGCCTGTCCACGCTGGCGCTCAATTCGGAACTGACCGCGATGCGCGCCGCCGGCGTGTCGGTGGCGCGCATCGTCATCGCCACGATGAAGATCGGCTTCCTGTTCGCCGTGGCGATACTGCTCGTGGGCGAATACGTCGTGCCGGTTTCCGAGAACCTGGCGCAGACCGGCCGCGCCAAGGCGCTGTCGCAGGCGTTGCAGCAGAAAAGCAGCGGCATCTGGCTGCGCAGCGGCGCGTCGTTCGTGAACATCGGCGAGGTGCTGCCCGATCTCAGCCTGCTGCAGATGAATATTTACGACTTCGACGCCCAGTCGCGTCTGCGCATACAGACCTCGGCGCGCCGCGCCACGCACGACGGCGACAAATGGCGGCTCGAGGACGTGCGCGAGAGCATCATCGTCGGCAAGGAGTCGGTGCAAACGCGCAACGTATCGAATGAGGAATGGCGCTCGGAACTCACGCCGCAGGTGGTTTCCGTGTTCGCGGTGCAGCCGGACAGCCTGTCGATCCAGCAATTGCACTACTACATCGGGCATCTGCAACAGAACAACCAGGACACGCGCAGTTTCCGGTTGGTGTTCTGGCAGAAAATCTTCATGCCATTCGCCACCCTGGTCATGATGCTGTTGGCGACGCCGTTCGTGTTCCGCCAGATCCGCAGCGGCGGCATGAGCAGCCGCGTGTTCATCGGCATCATGCTCGGGCTCGTGTTCATCATCTTCGACCAGAGCCTCGGCTACTTCGGCGTGCTATACGCGCTGCCTCCGGCGGCCGGCGCGCTGCTGCCGATCGGGATGTTCTTCACGCTGGCGATGATCCTGTTGTACCGCGTGTCGCGGGGGCTGTAAAAACCGGGGTCAGATCACAGTTTTCGCTATTGATAGATGCATAAATAATGTCCTATCTTAGGCGCAAAGAAAGAGAACAATGCTGAAGAAAGGCGCGCAACAGGGGCTGATTGCCGGCCATATCGCGGGTTACCCGCTGGGTCTGCCTGAGCAGCTCGGGAAGTT